>CAYWZI010000033.1:0-17091 GCA_964462815.1 uncultured Microbacteriaceae bacterium | reverse complement strand
TATTGTTGTCGAGCGTCTTCGCTCGGTGACTACATCGGTCGGGTACGCGCATGGCGAGTTACCCAAGCGGCCAAAGGGATCTGACTGTAAATCAGACTGCTCTGCATTCGGGGGTACGAATCCCTCACTCGCCACCATGACTACCTCATCGAGCGCGACCACCGAGTTGCTCTCGGTCGCGCGCACGATCGCGCTCGAAGCGGGCGAACTGGTTGCCACGGCCCGGCGCGGAGTCGTCGAAGTCGCCGACCGCAAGTCGTCGCCCGTCGACGTTGTGACGCAGGTCGACCGCGACGCCGAGGCCTTCATTCGTTCTCGCCTCGCTGAGCTTCGGCCGAACGATGCCTTCTTCGGTGAAGAGTCGGGCGGTGCGACGGGCACGAGCGGCCTCACCTGGATCGTTGATCCGATCGACGGCACCGTCAACTTTCTCTATGGCATTCCGCACTACGCCGTGAGCATCGGGGTCGTCGAGGGCGAGCCCGACCCGCAAACCTGGAGCGCCCTTGCCGGCGCCGTCGTCAACCCTGCGACGGGCGAGCTCTTCACGGCCAGTCCGGGCAACGGCGCCCACAGTGGCACGAGGCGCCTGCGGGTCAACGACCCGGTCGAGCTCTCGCAGGCCCTCGTCGCGACGGGCTTCGCCTACAACGCGCAGACGCGAGCCGAACAGGGGGCCGCGGTGGCCCAGTTGCTGCCGTTGGTTCGGGATGTTCGGCGCATGGGCACCGCATCGCTCGACCTGTGCGCAGTCGCGAGTGGTCGAGTTGATGCGTACTTCGAGCGCACCCTCAGCCCGTGGGACCACGCGGCTGGCGCACTCATCGCGGCTGAGGCGGGTGCAACCGTTGTGGGAATGCCCGGGAAGCGCGCCGACGACCGCTTCCTGCTGGCTGGGCATCCCGATGTCGTCGGGGTTCTCGCCCCCCTACTGCTGAGCATCGAGGCCACTCCGGCCGCCGACGAAACGCCGCCGAGCTGAGCGCCGAGCTATGCGGACGCCGATAATCGCGGGCCCGACTTTCGCAGTCGCCACGAGCCGGGTAAGCTTTATCGATCCGTGATAATCGCGTTCCGCGAGAGAACACTGACACTGAGGCTGACTGATACCGTGACCGACGCGTTCCCGTGGCAGGCGGAGGGTTCTGACAAGAACCCCGCCACCGGCCCCACCGACCCGTTTGAGTCGCTCGGCCTTACTTTCTCCGAGCAATCCTCTGCTCAACCCGACCAGAGGCACGCTGCGCCGACGACCTCCACGGGCTACGCCGATGTCGCGACAGCTGCTCTCGTGCCGATCGATTCGTCGCACACGACGGCGATCGCTCCGATGAGCCGTCGAGCGCTGCGTGACGCCGAGCGTGCCCGGCCCGTTGAGCCCAATGCCGTAGTGCCCGTCGCGCCTCCCGTTGCTCCGTCTAGCATCGCGACCGAGCCGCCGACGTATGCGCCGCCGAGCGCACCCGCGTGGGCGTCCGCTCCGCCGCCCTCGGCGGCAGCGTTCAACGAGGCGGCGAGTGCGTGGTCGAGCGCCCCTGCGGGCGCCTCGTCGAGCGTGCCGCCGAGCGCCCCGACGTCGCGGCGTGCAGCCTCACGGCGTCCGGCATCGACGGGCGCAGCATCCACCGGCCCCTCGTCGACCGGCGCAGCGAAGCAGAGCGTGCCGCTGCGTCGACGCATCGCCCAGAAGACGTTCCCTCCCGTCGTGATGCTCGCGACCGCCGCCTTGCTCGTGGGTACGTCGGTGCCCGCTACGGCGCTCTTTGATCCTGATGCCCCGCCGGGCGCGACGACGATGGCCACCCTCGCCGTGGCAGACGCCGTCGATAACCCTGAGCTTGCCGAAGATCAGGTCGTCGAGGTAGAGGTTGAGGCAGGCGCTGAGTTGACGGCAACCGTGGCCTCGCGAGACGAGTGGAGCGTGACCTCCTACGCCGAGCTGTTGCGACTCAAGTACGGCAGCCGCGACTTCTCCTATTCCACAACGGGTTCAGGAGCCGTGCGGTGGCCGTTCCCGGCGGCTGTTCCGATCAGCTCAGGATTCGGCGAGCGCGTCGCTCCGTGTCGATTCTGCTCGAGCTATCACCAGGGCCTCGACTTCAATCCCGGCGCCGGCACTCCGATCTTTGCGATCGCTGATGGGGTTGTCATCAGGGCCGAGCACAGCGGCGGATTCGGCAACCACGCCATCATCGAGCACGTGATCAACGGTCAGCGGGTCACGAGCACCTACGCGCACATGACCCGCGACAGTTCACCGCTCGTCGTCGGCCAGCAGATCTTGGTCGGTGACTTCGTCGGAACCGTCGGCAGCACGGGCACCTCGACCGGCGCACACCTTCACTTCGAGATCCGCATCGACGACATCGCGATCGACCCCTTCGCGTGGCTGCAGTCGAACGCGAGCTAATCGCGCCCGACGCCCTCTACCGAATCAGCTCGACAGCCAGACCGTGGTGTCGGTGGGCACGGATCGCCCGTCGAGGGGTCCGCTTGCCAGCACGATCTCGCCAGCGGGTAGTTCGACCGGAGTCGACCCAAGGTTGGCGATCACCGTAATCGAGCCGTTTCGCAGCGCGACGACATCGTGGTCATAGCCCGTGAGCCACTGCACCGATCCCATCCCCAGGTCGTGCTCATCGCGGGCACGCAACGCCGTGCGGTAAAGCTCGAGCGTTGAGTCGGGCGACTCCTGCTGTTGGTCGCGGGCAAACCGAGCGAAGTGAGGTGGTTGCGGCAACCAGCTGTCGCCCGAGCTGCTGAACCCGAACGCCGGAGCAGCCGACTCCCAGGGAATCGGCACGCGGCATCCGTCGCGCCCGTAGACCGCACCATTGGTGCGGTGGAAGGTCGGGTCTTCCCGCACGTGGTCGTCGAGCTCGATGACCTCAGGCAGTCCGAGCTCTTCGCCCTGGTACAGGTAGGCACTGCCGGGAAGGCTCAACATGAGGGCAGTGGCTGCCCGCCCACGGCGCAAACCGAGAACGTCGTCGGGCTTGTCCTCGGTGTTCGGCCCGATGCCGCTCGCCGGCGATGCGCCGTACGTCGACAGGCCGTAGCGGCTCGTGTGCCGAACGACGTCGTGGTTGGAGAGAACCCACGTGCTCGGCGCGCCGACCCCGGTGAAGGCGGCGATCGACTCGTCGATCACGGAACGCAGCCGCGGGGCTTCCCACGGGGTGCCGAGGTAGCTGAAGTTAAAGGCCTGGTGCATCTCGTCGGGTCGCACCCAGAGAGCAGCCTTGCTGAGCGGTTCAACCCAGGCTTCGGCGCACAGCACGCGATCACCCTCGTACTCAGCGAGCACGCGGTGCCAATCGCGATAGACCTCGTGCACCTCGGGTTGCCCCCAGTACGGAACCTCGTCGGGCGACGAGATCGCGTCGGCGAGGCCGCTTGCTTCGCCCTTCTCGACGATGTCGGGCAGGCCTTCCTTCTTCATGAGTCCATGAGCGACGTCGACCCGGAACCCATCGACACCGCGATCGAGCCAGAATCGAAGAATCTGCCGGAACTGCTCCCACACCCAGGGGTTCTTCCAGTTGAAGTCTGGTTGCGAGCTGTCGAAGATATGCAGGTACCACGGGCCGAGCGTGCCATCAGCCTCGGTGATGCGGGTCCAGGCGTTGCCGCCGAACACCGACTGCCAGTTATTGGGCGGCAGCTCGCCGTTATCGCCTTTTCCTTCGCGAAACATGAATCGGTCGCGTTCGGGCGAACCAGGCCCCGCAGCTAGGGCCTGTTGGAACCACGGATGCTCGCTTGAGCAGTGGTTAGGCACGAGGTCGACGATCACTCGGAGCCCCAGCGCGTGGGCGCGATCGCGCAGCGCATCGAAGTCGTGCAGGGTTCCGAAGATGGGGTCGACGTCGCAGTAGTCGCTGACGTCGTAACCAGCATCGCGCTGCGGCGACCGGAAGAAGGGTGAGAGCCAGACCGCGTCAACCCCAAGGTCGCGCAGGGCCGGGAGACGATCGGTGATTCCCGCGAGGTCACCGATTCCGTCACCGCTCGCATCGGCGAACGATCGCGGGTAGATCTGATAGATGACAGCAGATCGCCACCACTCCTCGCCGGGAAGCGAGGGGCGGGCGTGCTCGATCACGTCTGAATTCGGCGAGGTGGTGGACTCGTTCGACATGTCGACACCCTAAGCCACCAGGCGCGCGAATCTGCAATCGGTTCCAGATGCGCGGGAGGGTGGTGCGCCCACCGGCGAGCGAGGAAACGTGTGCAAACGAGGTGCTAATCTTCTCTGGTGCCGATCGCGTTGTCGCGCCCGGCAACGCCCCGATAGCTCAGTGGTAGAGCACTTCCATGGTAAGGAAGGGGTCGTCAGTTCAATCCTGACTCGGGGCTCTGGATGCTCCTTCGTGGGTGTCTTGCCCGGCGGGGTAGCTCAGGTGGTTAGAGCACACGGCTCATAATCGTGGTGTCGCGGGTTCGAGTCCCGCCCTCGCTACCGTTTCCGTGACTCCCGCCCCACGGGATAGCGGTCTTTGACCACCACGATGTTGCCGCCTAGTGTGAGTCCGACCCCTGCCACTGTGAATCGGATTCCCTATGAGTGCACGCCCTTTCGCCCCGATCGCCGTCGTCTTCGCGATCACGCTGAGCCTGGGCGTGGCTTCCCCCGCTTCGGCAGCAACCGTCACGGTGACCGACTGGTCGAACCTTCAGGCTGCGATGCTCGTCAACGGCGACACCGTGGTGTTGGGAGCAGACATCACCGCGCCGGCCGACGAGCGCCTTCAGGTGCAGCCGGGTGAGAGCGTCACGCTCGACCTCTCGGGCCGCGCACTGGCCATCGCAACGTCGATCGACGACCAGTCGGCCGTTCGGGTACCGGCGACAGCGAGTTTGACCATCGTTGACTCGCTCGGAGGCGGATCACTCACGGCCACAAGTGGGCGCAACGCGGCCGGTATCGGCGGCGACGTGTTTGACAGTGCCGGTTCGATCACGATCAACGATGGCGCGGTCACGGTGTCGGGGGGAACCAACGGCGCCGGTATCGGCGGCGGCTCGGCATTCGCCGGCAATCCTGGTGACGGCGGTGGTGGCTCGATCACGATCAACGGTGGCGTGGTGACGGCAACGGGTGGAACCAACGCGTCCGGTATCGGCGGCGGCGCCTATGGCAACGGGGGAGTCACCATCATCAACGGCGGAACCGTCATTGCTTCGGCGGGCGTGAACGCCGCTGGTATCGGCGGTGGGGACGCGATCTTCGGTGGCGGTGACGGCGGTGTGATCACGATCAACGGCGGCACCGTCACAGCGAACGGTGGGTCCTCAAACGGCCCGGGCATTGGTGGCGGCACGCGTGGCGGTGATGGTGGCGTGATCACCATCAACGGTGGTTCGGTGACGGCGCTCGGTGGTTCGGGAGGTGCCGGCATCGGCACCGGTGCCCGCGGTGGCGAGGGCGGAACTATCACGATCACCGCCGGAACAATCGTCGCCACGGGCGGTACGGCGGCCGCCGGCCTCGGTGGCGGCAGAAACGGCGGCAACGGCGCCGCGCTCTCGATCAGTGGTGGTAGAACGACAGCAACAGGCGGACTCAACGCGAGTTCTGGTGGGGGCGCGGGCGTCGGCACCGGCACAGAACAACTCGACCTTCTCGACCCCCCATCGGTCGGAACCGCTCAGGTGCTGGGCACTCTCACGGGGCCACTGGGCAACGGGGGCAGCGGAGCCACCGGATCAGATGGGGCCTTTGCGCCAGGAGTTGCGGTGAACTTCTCGATCGCGGGTTCCGCCGGTCGCTTCTTTACCGTCACGACAACTCCGGGAACACCCTCGGGGAGTGGCGCGGCCGGCGTGGTGGTGATCGAATACGCCTTCGACGTGACGCTCGATCGTGCGAATGGCTCGAGCTCAGCATCCGTTCGCGTCGACGCCGAGACGCCTCTCGCCGAGCCTTCGGCACCGACCCGAGAGGGCTTCGCGTTCGATGGGTGGCGCGTGGGTAGCGCGACCGGGGCTGTCTACGACTTCACGACTCCGGTGACCGGGCCGGTCACGCTCGTTGCGGCCTGGCGCGCGATTCTCGCCGACACGGGTGTGGATGCTCAACCCTGGCTCGGCGCGGCACTCAGCCTCCTGCTGCTGGGAGGCGCTCTTCTCGCTATGACTCGTCGTCGGCCGGCCTGAAGCCGCGCTGCCGCTGGAGCTCGAGCAGGTCGGCGTTAACTCCCTCTATCGCGAGGCGGCGCTCGGCGGGCGACTGCTGGGCGAACTCGTGCTCGCTCTGCAGGCGGGCTTTCGTGAGCTCCATGAGGGTGTCGTCGCGTGCGGTCTGCACGAGCTGGGCAATCGCCGCGTCGTCGTCACGCAATTCACGCAGAAAGGTGACCACTCCCCGCGCGGTCTGGGCGCGGACCGTGAGGCGCGCGGCTTCTTGACGCGCGTTTCGCCGCTTCGCCGTTCGGCCATGGCCGGGAGTCGCTGAAAGATCGGCCTCGAGGCGGTCGGCCGTAGCACGCAACTCGACCATGAGCGCGTTGATGGCTTCGCGCGCCATCATCGTGACCTCGTCGGTGTTCCAGGGGCGAGCATCCCGCAGCGTCGAGAGAATCACACTGTTCTTGACCGCCAGTCGCAGCGCCGACCGGGCGACAATGACGCCTTCGCTCACATGCTGCTCAAGAGTCGCGCGGTCGATCGTCGCGCTCGAGGCATCGCCGGAGGCGGCATTAGGCAGCAGTCGCATGGGGATCTTCCTGCGTCAGTTCAGGCGCGCTCAGCTTAGGGGAGCCACCCGTGAGCGCTTCACAGGCGAGCGCGCGCAGAATTCCCCGCGACACGCCGAAAACACTAGATGTAGGGGAATGACATTCGTGTGATTCCCGTTATATAGTGATGACCCAGCCGCTTCGGCGGATGCCCCGATCACTGAAGGAGGTCCATCATGGACAACGACAACGAGACCGTCGGTGGCTACGCCGTGCCCGTCGACCCGATGGACATGCTGCAGTGCGAGAGCTGCCAGTAGCAGCCCGCTGACTGCACCCGCGGTCACCAACGCTTCACACGAGACCCCGGACCGCCAACGATGGCGGGCCGGGGTTTCGCATAACCAGACCTCGGGTCTGAAGGAGGGTTCATGAGCATCGCTGCCGATGCCCTGACCGTCGATGCCCGTGCGCGGCTCGCGAGTGACGCGGAAGTGCTTGACCGTGTGCACCGCACGCTCGGCCCCGTTGACGTGGTCGGCGAGCACTGGGGCGAGCACCGCGCCTCGCGCGTGTTGCACGTCATGACGCGGGGAGGCGAGCAAGCGGTCGTCAAATGGCATCGGGATGCTGGCTCTCAGCACCGCGAGGCCACGGCCCTGCAGCAGTACGCCGTCGCGCTCGGCGGCGATGCGCCCCGCGTTGTGCTGAGCGACCCGGCTCTGCGGCTGACGGTGCTCTCACGACTGCTCGGCGAGGCGGCGGCTGGCACCGCTCACGAGCGCGACGGGGACATCCACCAGCGCGCGGGTGATCTGCTGCGGCGCTTGCACGATGCTGAGCCAGCCCGGCGGCACGCGCTATTCGGGCCTGCGATCGCTGCCGAGTTCGAGCGCTGGAGCGTCGCCGCTGAACACCTCTGGGGTGACGGTAGCGATAACTCTGACGAGCGCGGTCAGCGATTCGCCGAGGAACGATCCCGCGCGCGCGAGTGCATCGTCGCCGCGATGGATCTCGGCGAGTTCGACCACGTGCCCGTGCACGGTCGCTTCGAACCGAAGCACTGGATCATCGACCCGGGCGGTCGCGTGCGGCTCATCGACTTCAGCGCCCTACAGTTCGAACCCCGCATCACCGACCTGCTGTGGCTCGAGTACGGGCCGTGGCGCGATGAGCCATGGCTGCGGGCAGCGTTCTTGCACGGCTACGGCCGCATTCCGACCGAGCGAGACGAGGTCGCGTTGCGCGCGATCGCGGCGACGCGGTCTCTCGAACTGCTCGTGCGCGGTCATGCGCGCGGTCATGCCGCCGAGCGCGCTCTCGGTCGCGGCATGCTTGATCGGGTGCTCGGTACGACCTTGTTCTGAAGCACCGCGAACCCTCGCGCCTAGACTGGAGGGGTGCCCGTGAATCCTGAACTGACCGAGCGTGCGTTCGCACCGACGGCCCCCTACTTGGTCGGCCGCGAGAAAGTGCGCGAGTTTGCACGCGCCGTTCTCGCGACCGCGCCCCTGCACCACGACCCCGATGCCGCGCGCGCGGTCGGCTTTCACGATGTTGTGGCGCCGCCGACGTTTCCGATCGTGATCGCCGAGGCGACACTGCAGCAACTGCTCGCCGAACCCGACGCGGGCATCGACTTCAGTCGCGTCGTGCACGGTGACCAGCGCTTCCGTTACTCACGGCCCATCGTTGCGGGCGACGAGCTCACCGCAACCTTGCGCGTGACGAGCATCAAGACGCTCGGCGGCAACAGCATGGTGACGAGTGAGTCGGCCATGACCGACGCGTCGGGCGCGCATGTTGTCACAAGCATCTCGACTCTTGTCATCAGAGGAGACGAGTCATGAGCCTTCTGGATGGTCTCCAGGTGGGGCAGGTGGTCGCCGAGCGCACCGTGCACCTCACACGTGACAGTCTCGTTCGCTACGCCGGTGCGAGCGGCGACTTCAACCCGATTCACTACCGCGACGACGTGGCCGCATCGGTCGGGCTGCCGGGCGTGCTCGCTCACGGCATGCTGACGATGGGCATCGCAGTGCAGCCGGTCATCGACTGGGCGGACTCCCGCGGCTGGGTCAGCGACTATCAGGTGCGCTTCACGCGCCCGGTCGTGGTCGACCCCCAGAACGGCGCCGAACTCACGATCACGGCGACGGTTGCGGAGGTGGAGGTCGACTCGACCCGAATCGACCTCACCGTGGTGTGTGCCGACCAGACCGTGCTCGGCAAGGCGCAGGTGCGCGTCACGACCCGGGCGTGACGGCCATGCGGCTCGCCGAGCTCACCACGCTGCGCGTCGGCGGCCCCGCCGACGTTCTCGTTGAAGCGATGTCCGCCGACGAGCTGGTCGCCGCGGTGCACGACGCCGAGGCGGCTGGGCGGGAATGGATCGTTCTCGGCGGCGGGTCGAACGTTCTCATCGGCGACGACGGCGTGCCCGGCACGGTTGTGTTGGTGCGATCGCGGGGCATCGAACGACTGGCTGACGTTGACGGTTCGCGCCGGCCGGTGCGCGTGCGAGTCGAAGCAGGCGAGCCGTGGGACGACCTCGTTGCCTACACGGTTGATCAGGGCTGGGCGGGTATCGAGGCCTTGAGCGGTATTCCTGGCTCAACCGGGGCCGCGCCGATTCAGAACATTGGCGCCTACGGTCAAGAGCTCGCCGAGAGCTTGGTCGCGGTCGACGTGCTCGACCTTGCGACGGGCGAACGTCGTCGCGTTCCGGCGCCCGAGCTACGCCTCGGCTACCGCACCAGCGCGATCAAAGAGGGGTGGCCGGCGATCGTGTTGAGTGTCGAACTCGCGCTCGAGCGCGTCGATGGGGCGCGCAGTCGCCCGGTCGCCTATGCGCAGCTGGCTGATGCCCTCGCGGTCGAGGTGGGCGAGCGAGCACCGCTCGTCGGCGTTCGCGCGGCGACACTCTCGCTGCGGTCGAGCAAGGGGATGGTGCTCAGCGAGAGCGACCCCGATTCGATCAGCGCTGGGTCGTTCTTTACCAATCCCATCGTGAGCGAGAGTTTTGCCCGCACGCTTCCTGCCGACGCTCCCCGCTGGCCCCAGCAGCCAGAACCCGCGGCAATCGCGGTGCCCCTCGGCACCGACCCCGTTCCTCCTCCGCCCGCGGATGACACCACCGTGAAGCTCAGCGCAGCATGGCTCATCGAACGTTCGGGAGTCACGCGTGGTTTCGCGCTGCCCGGGTCGGGAGCATCCGTCTCAAAAAAGCACACGCTCGCCCTGACCAACGCGAGCGGTCGCGCGACGGCGGCCGAAATCGCGCAATTGGCTCGCTACATTCAGACCCGGGTGATGAGTGAGTTCGGGGTCGTGCTGCACCCTGAGCCGGTCTTCATCAACCAGACGCTCTAGATCAGTCCGCGCTGCATCGCGAGGGTGACGGCGCGCGTACGGTCGTTCACGCCGAGCTTCTCGAACGCGCGCAACAGATGCGTCTTGACGGTCGACTCGCCAACGAACAATCGTTCGCCGATCGCACGATTCGAGAGCCCGTCGGCGACGAGCCGCAAGACTTCTGTTTCGCGGGGGGTGAGGGTAGCGGGCGCCGGCTCACGCACACGAGCCACGAGCTGAGCGGCAATCGCCGGAGACAGCGCAACCTCGCCCGCGGCGACCGAACGAACTCCGGCGACGAGCTCCTCGGCCGGCGCCGCTTTCAGCAAGTACCCGCTCGCTCCCGCTTCGATCGCCGAGAGAATGCTGGCGTCAGACTCATAGGTTGTCAGGACGAGCACGCGCACCTCGGGGGCGCGCTCGCGAATGATCGCGGTCGCGGCATCACCAGTCATGCGCGGCATGCGCACGTCCATCACGACGAGGTCAGGCTTCAGGGCCAGCGCCTTGGCCACGGCGTCGTCGCCGTCAACCGCTTCGCCGACGACGTCGATGTCGGGTTCGGCGGTGAGCAGCGAGACGATTCCGGCGCGCACGACGGCGTGGTCATCAGCCACCAGCACGCGAATAACGTTGCTCGTCATGTCGTCACCGTACCCGTAGGCAAGAGTGCCACGAGCGTGGTGCCTGACCCCGGAGCGCTCTGCACCGTGAGCTCGCCGCGAACGAGGGCGAGACGGTCGGTGAGTCCCGACAGCCCGAAGCCGTTCTCGGCGTTCGCCACATCGAAGCCGATGCCGTCGTCGGTCACGCTCACGCGTACGTGGTCATGGTTGCTGGGTGCGCGGCCCACCTCGATGCTGATGCGGGATGCTCGCGCATGCTTGCGCGCATTGCCGAGTGCCTCCTGCACGCAGCGCAGCACCACCACGTCGACATCGCGGCTCAGTGACAAGTCGTTCTGCACGGTGCAGTGAACCTGCACGCTCGTCTCTCGCTCGAACCGAGCAGCGAGGCGGTCGAGCGTCGCGGCAAGTCCTTCGCCCGGTTCACCGACGGCGGCACCGGCAGCGACGAGCGCGCGGGTGTCGGCGAGCACCGAGCGTGCGCTCTCTTCGATGAGGGCGAGGGTCTCGGGGTTTCCTCGCTCGCGTTGAGCGCGCTGGGCAAGCATGACAAGCCCGGTGAGGTCTTGCGCGATCGTGTCGTGCAACTCGCGCGCGAGGTGCTCGCGTTCAGCCGTGGCACCGGCCTCGCGATGGAGGGCGGCGATCTGTTGCTGCGCACCCTGCAGCTCGGCGAGCAGGCGGCCACGCTCTTCACCCAGAGCCGTCATGCGAGAGATCCAGAGGCCCATCGCGATGCTGAAGCCGAGTGAGAGCAGCATCGTGAGCGCGGTGCTGGGCAGTTGATCGGCGTCGACTCCGAGCGAGACGAGGAAGCCGACCGTGACCCCACCGGCGATGACAAGGTTGTTCGCAATGGCCTGAGCAGTCGACCGTGCGAAGACCCACGCGATCGGATAGGCGACCGCCTGCATGAGAGCGAAGTTCGGGTTGCCCGCCACGCCGAGAGCGGCCGCCGTTGCGATCGTGACAATGAGCGCCGCACTCGGCGTCTCGGTAGCCGACCGTGAGTGCCCGAAGGCGAACCACCCCACGAGCAGCAGACCGATACCGGCGAGTCCGAGGGCGAGCTCGGTGCTCGTCGGCCGGGAGACCAGCAACAGGATCGCCAACATGGCGCTCATGCCGATGACGGCGACGGCCCACCAGGCCGCCGCCGTCATCCGTCGGGGTGATGTCACTTAGCTGTCCTTACGAATCCAGCGGAAGGTGAGGCTCGTGAGAATCAGCCCGGCGATGAGCCAGATCGTGAGCACGATCGCGATGCCGGGAAGGTCCCACGACTCGTTCTGTTCGAGCACGACGAGCTCGTCAGGCAGGAAGACGCTGCGCATGCCCTGGGCCATCCACTTGAGAGGAAAGATCGAGGCAAAGCTCTGCAACCACTCCGGCAGGTCACTGAAGCGCAAGTAGACACCCGAAATGAACTGCAGCACGAGAACGATGGGAATGACCACTGCTGTTGCGCTCTTGCCGCTGCGGGGCACGGCGCTCAGTGCGATGCCGAGAACGGCAGAGGTGAGCACGCCGAGCGTGAACACCCAGGCGAACACCCACCAGTTGGCCGGATCTTCTGGCAGCGGCACCTGGAACACCGTGAAGCCGAGCAGCAGCAGCACGCCAGCCTGCAGGAGTCCCGTGGTGAACGATTGCCCAAGCTTGCCGATGAAGTAACTGACGACCGGCAGCGGCGACCCGGCGAGGCGCTTGAGTGTGCCATCACTCTTCTCCATTGCGATGTCGATCGCGAGGTTCTGCAGCCCACTGAGCAGCACGCCAGCCGCGAGCATTGCGGGCAAGAAGAACCAGGCCGAGGTGATCTCGTCGCCGTCGGCGGTCTGGCCGAAGCTCGCTTCGCTGAACGACACCGAGAAGATCGTGAGCATGACCACCGGGAACAAGAAGGTGAAGAACACCGTGTCGCCCTGTCGGAAGTAGGCGCGCACTTCATAGCCAATGCGCAGGATGCCGAGCCGCACGGCGCGGCCGAGCGACGATTCGGTGCGGGATGCCCGGGCCGGGCTCATGGTGGTGCTCATCGTGCTGCCTCCGTCTCGTTCAGTGCTTCGGCGCTCAGGTCGCTCGCGTGTTCGTGTCCGACGAGGTCGAGGTAGACGTCTTCGAGGCTGGGCCGGATGACTTCGAGGGCCTCGGGTTCGGAGCCCAGACGTCCGACGAGCTCCGCGACGAGAGTGGCGGGGGTGTCGGTGCGCTGTTCGCGGCGTTCGCCAGCCTCGATCCATCGCACGAGCGGCACACGTGAGTCGCGTCCGCCGATCTCATCGATCGGGGCGAGGTCGACCATGCGCCCGCCCGCAATGATGCCGGCACGATCGCCGAGTTGCGCGGCCTCGTCGAGGTAATGGGTCGTGAGCAAGATGGTCGTGCCGTCGCTTTGCAGTGTGCGAATCAGCTGCCAGAAGCTGCGGCGCGCTTCGGGGTCGAAGCCTGTCGTGGGCTCGTCGAGGAAGAGCAGCTCGGGGGCACCGATGATGCCGACCGCGACGTCGACACGACGCCGTTGCCCACCCGAGAGCTTGCGGATCAGCGCGCCAGCCTTCTCTTCGAGCCCCACCGCGGCAATGACCTCGTCGACGTTGCGTGGGTTCGGGTAGAGCGAGGCGAAGTGCCGAAGCTGTTCGGCAACGGTGACGTTGCCACTCTCGCCGCTCGACTGCAGCACGATGCCGATGCGCGCCTTCCAGTCGAGACTCGCTCGCCACGGGTCGGTGCCGAGCACACGGGCGTCTCCGCCGGTGCGGGCGCGATAGCCCTCGAGGATCTCGATCGTCGTCGACTTACCGGCTCCGTTCGGACCGAGCAGGGCAAAGGTCTCGCCGCGATGAATGTCGAACGAGATTCCATCGACGGCCGTAAAGCTTCCGTAGCTCTTGCGCAGGTCGCGCACTTCGACCACGTTTTCTGGTGATGTCATGGCTCTACTCTGACCCCTCGCGGCACGACCGACAACGGCCGTTCGGCTCATTCTCGGGTCCACCGATCGGTGGACCCCTCATGGGCATCACGATCACGGCGATAAACTCTGTGAGCGCCTTTTCCAGCGCGTGAGAAATACGAAGGGAAATACCGTGAAGCGCATTACGACAGAACTCGTCGACGAGCTCGTCGGCACCGTGATCGCCGCGGGTGAGGGCGGCACGGTGACCTTCGCCCTCAACGGTGCGAGCTACGAGATCGACCTCGGTCGCGCCAACCAACAGGCCTTGCGGGATTCCCTCGCCCCGTTCATCGCGCAGGCGCGCTCGACCGGCCGTCGCTCAAGCGGTGCACCGCGCAAGCGCTCGAGCGGAAACAGCGACACTGCCGCGGTGCGCGAGTGGGCGCAGCGTAATGGCTACACGGTCGGCGACCGCGGTCGAATTCCCGCCGAAATTCGAGAAGCCTATTCGGCCGCTCAGCGATATAGACAGCGTCGCTATTCGGTGCCGAACAGCCACTGGAGGCGCTGGATTCCTTCCAGCAGGTCGGCGTCACCGAGCGCGTAGCTAAAGCGCAAATAGCCGCTCGGCCCGAAAGCTTCGCCCGGCACGGCGGCGACTTCTGCGTGCTCGAGCACGAGGTCGGCGAGCTCGAGTGAGGTCGTGGGTGTCACGCCCTTCCACTCGCGACCGAGTAGCGCGGTCACGTCGGGGTAGACGTAGAACGCGCCCGTCGGCGTGGGCGTGACCATGCCGGGAATCCGGTTGAGCTCGGCGACGGCGACGCGACGCCGCCGGTCGAATGCTTCCCTCATACGTGCGACGGCGTCTTGCGGGCCCGTGAGCGCCGCGATGGCGGCGCGCTGCGAAATGTTGGCGACGTTGCTTGAGAGGTGCGACTGCAGGTTCGAGGCGGCGGCGGTGACATCGGCAGGGCTGACCATCCACCCCACGCGCCAGCCGGTCATCGCGTACGTCTTCGCGACACCGTTGACGAGGATCGTCTGCTCGGCTAGCTCGGGAACGGCTTCGACGATCGACACGGCACGCACGCCGTCATAGGTGAGGGCCTGGTAGATCTCATCGCTGATGATCCAGATGCCGTGCTGCAGCGCCCACTCACCGATCGCCTTCGTCTGCTCGGGGCTGTAGACCGAGCCCGTCGGGTTCGAGGGGCTCACGAACAACAGTACTTTGGTGCGCGGCGTGCGCGCCGCTTCGAGCTGCTCGACCGAGACGAGGTAGTTCTGGTCGGCACCCGCGAAAACCTCGACCGGCTCGCCGCCGGCAAGACGCACGACCTCGGGGTAGGTGGTCCAGTACGGCGCCGGAAGGAGAACCTCGTCGCCCTCATCGACGATCGTTGCGAATGCCTGGAAGACAGCCTGCTTCCCGCCGTTCGTAACGATCACGTGGCCAGCCGTGGTGGCGAGCCCGCTGTCCCGCGCTGTCTTCTCGGCCACGGCCTCGCGCAGCTCGGGCAGGCCGGCGGCGGGCGTGTAGCGGTGATTCTTGGGGTCGCGAGCGGCGGCGACGGCTGCCTCGACAATGTGCTCGGGGGTCGGAAAGTCGGGCTCCCCAGCGGCGTAGCTGATGACGGGGCGCCCGGCAGCCTTGAGAGCCTTGGCTTTGGCGTCAACCTTGAGGGTCGCTGATTCACTGATGGCAGCGATGCGGCGGGCAATGCGAGCAGAGTCGGCGGTCACGGCCTGATTCTACGGCTGACGGGCAGCGCCTGGTCGAGCGCGATTGACGGTGGATGCTCCGGGCGCGATTTGCGGAGCATCCCGTGTCGCTTACACTGGGAGGCGGTAGTTGATCTCTGCCAGGCTTTGGCGTGCCCGAGATCAGTCACTCACCGCAGAGGGCGGTGGCTCAATTGGTAGAGCAGCGGTCTCCAAAACCGCAGGTTGCAGGTTCGAGTCCTGTCCGCCCTGCACATAGCGTCGGCTCGGCGCGTGATCTCTTGTGACGAGAACACGTGCCGAGCATGGCGGTGTGCATCACCAGACCAGTAATCCGTGCGAGCGACGAAGGTAGAGCATCACGTGAGCAGTGTGATCGACGACCAGGGCGGCGAAGACGTTGTCGCCAAGGCGAAGCGTGATCGCGCCGAAAAGCGCGGACCCTTCGGTCGTTTCGCGCTGTTCATTCGTCAGGTGCTTAACGAGCTCAGCAAGGTCGTTACGCCCACTCGTCGTGAGCTCATCACCTACACACTCGTCGTTCTCGTCTTCGTCATCATCATGATGGCGATTGTCTCGGGCCTCGACATCGTGTTCGGCTGGCTCGTGTCGTTCGTCTTCGGAGACGGATCGGCTGTGCTCGGCCAGTAGGCCGACATCCCGCCCGCTCACCCGCACCGCAAGGAAAGAGAAACCGTGACTGAGAAGCTGCCCAGCGACCTCGACTTCTCGACTGCCGCCGAGCAGTCGTCGGAGGACGACGAGGCTCAAGAGGGCAACGTGCTCGACGCCGACATTCACTCGGTCGACGCGGTCGAGCACTCCGCGATGCATCTCGTCGACGAGAACGACGAGCCTGACTTCGAGGGCCTCCTCGACGCACTCGAGGCCGCTGTCGATCCCGAGGCTGACTCGGTCGTCGACGACGCGCTCGACATCGACTCGGCCGATGAAGCTGACGCGGCCGCCGAGGCGACCCAGGACGAAGCTGGCGACAACGCCGAGGCCGAGACCGCCGACGAGGTCGAGGTCGACCCCTACGACGACTTCAAGCTCGAACTGCGCATGAAGCCCGGCAAGTGGTACGTCGTGCACTCGTACGCCGGCTTCGAGAAGCGGGTCAAGCAGAACATCGACAACCGCACCATCTCGATGAACATGGAAGAAAGCATCTTCGAAGTTCAGGTTCCGATGGAAGACGTTGTCGAGATCAAGAACGGCCAGCGCAAGCTCGTCACTCGCGTGCGGATTCCGAGCTACGTGCTCGTGCGCATGGACCTCAACGAAGACAGCTGGTCGGTTGTTCGCCACACGCCGGGCGTCACCGGGTTCGTGGGCAACGCCCACAACCCGACTCCGCTGCGATTCGACGAAGCGTTCCAGATGCTCAAGTCGACCGTGCAGGTCGCCGAGGCTCCGGCCAAGGCGGGCGGCGCGAAGGGCGGCGGGCTCGCGGCACGTGTCATTCCCGCCGAGATCGACTTCGAGGTCGGCGAGACCATCACGATCAAGGAGGGCTCGTTCGCCGGGCTCCCCGGCACGATCAGCGAGATCAAGCCCGAGAGCGGCAAGCTCACCGTGCTCGTCTCGCTCTTCGAGCGCGAGACCCCGGTCGAGCTCAGCTTCGACCAGGTGACGAAGCTCTAAAACTCAAGAGACCTGATGAGGCGTAGCCTCATCAGCGCTGGCGTCGCGGAATTGCTGCGCAATTCTCCAAGCTCCAGCGCGCACCGCGGCACGCAACGGGCGTGCAGGCGGGAGCGCAGCATCCATGTCGGATGCTGCTCGATAGAAAGAAGAGAAACAT
>CAYWZI010000032.1:0-17797 GCA_964462815.1 uncultured Microbacteriaceae bacterium | reverse complement strand
ATCGGCAAGCTCCCACCCATCAGCCGGATCTCAAACAACCTGGCTGGGCACTACAGCTAGCGCTTCTTCTTCTCGGTCGCGGGCGCGGGGGCCTCGACAGGCTCGGCCGCCGCATCAGTGGGCGCGGTCTTCGACGACGCACGCTTGGTCGAGGTCGGGCTTGACGACTCGATTGCCGCAGACGCCGTGCCCGACGAGACAGCGGCGCTCGACGACGCGGCGACGGCCGGCACGCGCTCACGATTCGCGAGGGCCATGAGCCACCAGATGAGCGCGCCCACGAGAATGCCACCCACCAGGGCGATGACGGGCGTCAGCAACACGGGGCCGGCGATGGGGCTGTCGGTGAGCAGGTTCGAGATTCCGATGTAGATCCAGAAGAGGGCGATGTCGACGAGAGCCGCGATGCCGACGGCCGCCATCGTTGTGCGCCACGGGCGGTGCATGCCTGCCGCCGAGAGCATCCACCCGCTCACCAGAATCGAGAGGCCGATGAGAATCAGGCTGCCGATGACGAACGAGATGACGATCCAGATCAAGAGGTCTGACCCGGCCCCGATGGCAGCAAGCACGCTGCTCGCCTCTTCGCCGCCGAGACCGTTCGAGATCGCGCCAACCAGGCCACCGAACAACGCGGAGGCGGCGAGAGCGGCCACCGACATGCCGAAGGCGAACCAGCCTGCCTGAAAGATCGTGTGCGCGACAGCGCCAGCGATAACGGCGCTCTGCGTCTGGTTGCGGGTGAGGGGTGCGGCAGCCATGGGTGCTCCTAGATTCGAAGGGTCGCGTAGAGAATCTAGCGCTTAGAGTGGCGACATGCAGAAGACCGCTCTGCTCGTGGGAGGCTCGGGCCAGATCGGGGTGGCGAACGCCCGGCGTCTGCTCGAGGTCGGCTACCGCGTCACCTCAGCGCAACGGGGCACACGGGCACTGCCTGCCGATCTCGCTGACGCCGTCGAGGTAATCACCCTTGATCGCTCTGACCCCGAAGCGGTTCAGACGCACGCGGCGGGGTACGACCTCGTTCTTGACTGCGTGGCGTTTCGCCCCAGCGATGCCGAGCCGTATCGCGCGCTCGTCGGGCAGCTCGGTTCACTCGTCGTGATTTCGACCGCCTCGGTGTACCTCGGTAGCAACGGCACGTGGATGGACATCGCGACCGGGCCCGACGATTTTCCGTTGCTGGCGGTTCCGGTGACCGAAGACCACCCGACCGTGACCGACGAGACGCAAGGCTATTCAACTCAGAAGGCCGCGCTCGAGCGTGCCCTGCTCGGCATTGAGGGTCTGCCGGTCACGGTGCTTCGCCCGGGCGCGATCCACGGGCCTGAGTCGCTCGCACTTCGGGAGTGGTACTTCATCAAGCGCGCCCTCGACGGCCGGCACCGCGTGCCGCTGACCGATCGCGGCGAGAGCAGGTTTGCCACCACGGCGACGGCGGTGATCGCCGAGCTCGTGCGGCTCGCGGCAGAGCATCCGGGTCGCCGCGTGCTCAATGCCGCCGACGAGCCGAGCGCGACCGCCCTCGAAATCGGTCAGGCGGTTTTTGCCCACCTCGGGCACGAGGCCGAGTTCGATCTGCTCTCGCGCGACCTGGCCGGCGGTTTAGGACAGCACCCGTGGGCGGTGCCGAACCCCGTGGTGCTCAGCATGCAGGCAGCCCACGACGAGCTGGGCTACCGGCCGGTGGGCACGCATCGCTCGACCATTGGTGCGGCCATTGACTGGATGATTGAGACCGTCGCCGACAGGGATTGGCGAGAGCGGTTTCCGGCTCTGTCTGAGCGCTACGGCGCAGCCGAGTGGTTCGACTACGACGCCGAAGATGCGTTCTGGGGCGGTTGATCGTCGGTCTCTGGCTCGCCGACGGGGGCTGCCGCGATGCGCTCGGTGATCACCGAGACCACGATGGCCGAGATCGTGCCGACGATCACGAGGCCGCCTCCCATGAGCATGATCGCGAGCACTCGGCCGACGCCGGTCACCGGAACCGTGTCGCCATAGCCGACGGTTGTGATCGTCACGATGGCCCACCAGACGGCGTCACCGAAAGTCGTAATCGTCGACCCGGGCGCCGGTCGCTCGAACCACAATGCCGACAGCGCGATTGCGTAAACATAGAAGATCGCGTAGATGGCGGCGTGTGCAATAACCGAGCCGCGAACCGCATTGCCCGAGCCGCCGCGGAAGATCGGAATGTGTTGGATCAACCCGGCCACGCGAATAACACGCACGAGCGGAATCACGAGCGAGATGACGTCGAGCGGGTGGGTGCCGATGAATCGCCAGCGTCGACCGGCGTCGGTCAAGACGATGCGGGCGGCCATGTCGACAAAGAAAGCAAGCCACGAGACGATGCCCGCGACGACCAGCAGCAACAACAACCATTCAGGTGGGTCGACCACCAGCACGTACACCGAGAACGCCACCAAGAACACCAAGCCGAAGAAGGCGAGGGTTTGCGCCGTGCGGCGCTCCCAGTCGAGGCGTCGGAAGTCGGGAACGGGGGCGGTGTTGGCGCTCATGCCGACATTCTGGCGCACCGCCGGGCCAAGCGCCTGGAACCCACCTCTCAGGTCTAGCCCGGGAAGAAGTGATGGAATCGGGTCGTTCGCGCAACCCTCGGAGATCTGATGCCTCGCACTGCCCTCAACACGACCGTTCCCGACCTGACGGGCCGCCTCGCCGTCGTCACCGGCGCCAACAGTGGCCTCGGTTTCGGGCTCACGGGCCGGCTGGCTGCCGCCGGGGCTGAGGTCGTCATGGCTGTGCGCAACCGCGACAAAGGGCAGCGGGCGCTCGACGAACTGATGGGGCAGAATCCGGATGCTCGCCTGCGGCTGCTCGACCTCGACTTGGCCTCACTCGAGAGCGTGCGTTCGGCCGCCCAGAGCCTGCTCGATGAGAACCGTGGCGTGGACATCCTGATCAATAACGCCGGAATCATGGCCGTGCCCGAGCGCCGCGAGACGGCCGACGGTTTCGAGCTGCAGTTCGGCAGCAATCACCTTGGACCGTTCGCGCTGACGGGCCTGCTGCTTCCTGCCCTTCAGCGAGCCGAAGCACCACGTGTGGTCTCGACGAGCAGTCTTGCGGCGAACGTCGGCCGGTGGCAGTGGGACAACCTGCAGGGTGAGAAGAAGTACGACGCCTGGCGCGCTTATGGCCTCTCGAAGCTGGCCAACCTCGCCTTCGCGCGCGAGCTGCAACGGCGCAGCAGCCTCGAGCAGTGGGGCATCACGAGCACGGCCGCGCACCCCGGCGGCACGAAGACGAACCTGCAGTCGACGGGGCCGCGTGACGGCAAGCCTCCGACAGCCCGTCAAGAGAAGCAGTACTCACGCTTCATGCAGAGCGTCGACGTGGGTATTCTTCCTTCGCTCTATGCCGCGACAAGCCCCCAGGCCACGCCGGGCGGCTACTACGGCCCCAACGGCCTGCTCGAAGTGCGTGGCGAGCCCGCTCCCGCTCGAGTGCCGTGGGCGGCGCGCAATGCGACCGCGGCGGTCATGCTCTGGGATGTTTCTGAGCAGCTCACGGGAGTGCGGTACAGCGAGGTGGCACGCAGCGCGTCGGTCTAGCAACGAGCAACCGCGTAGCCTGGGGAGCTGTGACCGCCCCTTTGCACGCGCCTCATCGCGGCCATCTGGTCGACCTGCGGCCGCTACGCGAGAGCCCCGCGTTCGCCCGCATGTGGGCCGGCGCGGCGATCACGGGCATCGGAAGCCAGATGACGATCGTGGCGGTCGGTCTCGACATCTACGACCGCACGGCGTCGACGCTCGCTGTCTCGCTCGTCGCGGCATTCGCGCTCGGCCCCATGATCGTCTTCGGCCTTTACGGCGGAGCGCTCGCTGATCGCTTCGACCGACGCCGCGTCGCGCTCATCTCGGCGATCGCCGCCTGGGGGTCGACCGCGGCGATCGCCACCTACAGCTGGCTCGGCGTGCCCGACATCTGGCCGCTCTACGTCTTCATCACGATCAACTCGGTTGCGGCGATCATGGTGCAGGTCGCACGGCAAGCGATGATTCCGCGACTGGTGAGGCTCGAGCTGCTGCCCGCGGCGGGCGCCCTGGGCGGCATCAGCGCCGGGGTGCAACTGACCCTCGGCCCCGCGCTCGCGGGCTTCGCCGTGGCCTACCTGGGCTTCAGCCTCACCTACACGGTCGACGTCGTGCTGTTTCTCGCCGCGTTCTATGGGCTCTACACACTGCCGGCCATGATTCCCGACGGCGAGCGCCGTCGTGCCGACCTTCGCTCGATCGTCGAGAGCTGGCGATTCTTGAGAGTCGCGCCGAACATTCGCGCCTCATTCGTGCTCGACATCGTCGCCATGACATTCGGAAACCCCCGCGTGTTGTTTCCGGCGATCGGCGCCCTGCTCATCGGCGGAGGCGCCGTCACCGTCGGAATCCTTTCCGCTGCGGGCGCCGTCGGGATGCTCGTACTCGGTCTTCTCTCGGGCAAAGTGGCGGCGGTGCGCGCACACGGTGTTGGCATGGTCGTCGCGGTGGCCGCCTATGGCGGGAGCATCCTGTTGTTCGGCGTTCTTCTGCTCGCGACCTTCGTGCTTCCGATCGAGGTCGGCACTGACATTAGCCAAGCAAATCTGCCCGCCCTCGTGATCGCCTCGGTGCTGCTGGCGCTCTCGGGCGCTGCCGACTCGGTGAGCATGATCTACCGCAACACCATGATTCAGGCCGCGGTGCCCGACGTGATGCGGGGCCGGCTGCAAGGGCTCTTCACCGTCGTGGTCAACGGCGGGCCGCGCGTTGGTGACCTCTATGTGGGCGTGCTGAGCCTCACTGCGCTGCTGTGGTTTCCGCCGTTGCTCGGCGGGCTCATCATCATCGTCGTGAGCGCGGTCTTCTTGCGCATTTACCGAAGCCTGCGCGAATACGACGCGCTCGACCCCCAGCCCTGAGCGCGGCGACGACGGTTCTTCGCGAACCCTGTCAGGATGACCTCACGAGGGTCCCGAACTGCGAAGGAGGCGGCCCATGGCCGAACCCGGCGAAGGCCGCGTCGCGGTCTATATCGACTTCGACAACATCGTCATCTCGCGCTACGACCAGATTCACGGTCGAGGTGCGTGGCGCAAAGACAACGTCTATCGATTGCCCGCCGGTCTTTCAGGGGCGACCGACGAGGCGGCAGCCCGGCTGAAGCACGCCGAAGTCGACATCAGCGCGATTCTCGACTTCGCGTCGAGCTTCGGCACGATCGTGCTCTCGCGCGCCTACGCCGACTGGTCGATCGGGGTGAACGCGAGCTACCAGGGGCAGCTCATGGAGCGCGCCGTCGACTTGACGCAGTTGTTTCCGGCTACCCAGCAGATGAAGAACGGCGCCGACATTCGACTCTCGGTCGATGTCGTCGAAGACCTCTTCCGCCTGCCCGACATTACGCACGTGGTGATCGCGGCGGGTGACAGCGACTACATCGCGCTCGCCCAGCGCGCCAAGCGCCTCGGGCGCTACATCGTCGGCATCGGGGTGGCCGGCGGTACGAGCAAGAGCCTCAAGGCGGCGTGCAACGAGTACGCCGATTACGACGCTCTGCCGGGCATCCGGTCGGCCGCACACATCGTCGCCTCACTCGATGTCAGTACCGACGCCGCGAGCGGCGAATCGACGGTTGCCGCGAAGGCTCCCCGGCGGGCGTCGAAAGCGGCGGCGGTCAACCCGCCGACCGCAGCCGAAACGCCCGACTCGTCAAGCGAGTCGACGACGACCCGCAAAGCGGCGAATGCCCTTCTCGTGCGCGCTCTCCGGCTCGTCCATGAGGCGGAAGACGCCGATTGGGCACACGCCTCGGCCCTCAAGAACCAGATGAAGCGCCTCGACCCCGCGTTCAATGAGAAAGCACTCGGATACAGCAGTTTCTCGAAGTTCGTGAAGTCACGCTCGAATCTCGTCGAGCTCGACGAATCAACGCAAATACACCTCGTGCGCCTTCGCGAGTAGCGCCGGTCAGGCGTCGCGGGCCGGGCGATCTTTCGCCGGGCACAGTGCAAGCCAGAGCACGAGCAGCATGATGAGGCCCATGACCTCATTGAGGGCGGCCCCGGGCGCCGTGCCGAGGGTCTCGATGGGCTTGAGGGCTCCCGCGAGCATCCGCAGCAGTGGTTCGACGCCCATCACGAGCGCCGCGAACGGAACGAGGCCTCGATAGCGCACGACGAGTGTGACCAGGGTGAGCGCGAGCAACAGTTGAATGGCACCCCACTGGCCGAAGATGGCGACGATGTTCGCGCCACCCTCAACGTCGAGGTCGATTGTGGCGATCGAACCCGCTCCCCCGTCGGGCGCGAACACGTGCACGAGTGATCGAGCCACGATGATGACGAGGTATGCGCTGATGAGCCAGACGGCGAGCGCCGGCCCGTGATAGTTCTGCGGGTCGCGAGGCATGAGGCGGCTGAGGTCGGGCCGCAGCGTTCGGGGCAGGATGCTCCCCCGCTGCCGCGCCACACCCGAGTCGTGGCCAGAATCGTTCATGACCCGAGGGTAGCGGGCGGCCTCGGCTGCGCGGCGCTCTATCGCATCGACCCGGCGACTACTAGATTGCCGCTCAGACACCTCACCCCCGTTGATCGAGCAAAGGCTGGCCATGAGCGTTCGCACGGCATCCACCATCCTGGCCATCGCCGTCCTCGTCGGACTCGCCGGATGCGCGACACCGACTCCACCGGTGGCCCAGACGCCTGCTCCGACCGTTACCGTGACCGTCGAGCCGAGCCCTGAGCCCGAGCCCGAGGCGGTCGCTGACTTTGGCTTCACCTTCTTTCGCGGCGGTCAACTGAGCGCGCCCGACTTCGCGACCTTCAGCACCCAATTCGGTTCGACGGTCACCGGTCTCGCCGAATGCCCGTGGTACGCCGAGGTCGAAGTCCACAGCCTCGACGCCTTCACCTTCGCGTTCACCGACCCCGAGGGCGTCGACCCGGGCATTCTGTTCTTCTACACGCAAGACTTCTCTGACGGCTCGGCGACGATGCCGCGCAATGCCGAGGGCGTCGGGGTCGGGTCGACCGAGGCCGAAGTTCTCTTCGCCTACCCGGGCGCGGTCGTCGACTCCTACGTCGACGAGAGTGTCGGGCCCATGACCCGCATCACCGTCGACGACCCCGACAGCGACGCGAAGTATGTGTTTGCTCTCACCGATGGTTCGCCCGTGGTCAACCTGTTGCAGTGGGGCACCACCGCGGGTGGGCAGTGGGCGCACCTCTGCATTCCGCTCTAGTCGGCCCCGCGCGGCCGTCACTCCCAGAAGCGCGACGAGGGCTGGCGCGTAGGCTGGGCGGGCATCCCCTGCGGTGTTCGCCGTTGTCGACCACGCCACCAGAAGGAATCTGCCCATGATCTTCCGTCGCCACCGCGAGCCTCCTACCTTGCCCGACGAGACACCACAGCCCACCGTTCGGAGTATGTGGACCGACCGACTCGGTGTCGCGGCCACGCGCAGCCTGCAGATTCTGCTGGTGCTCGCGCTCACGAGCATCATCGTTTTCGCGCTCGTGCAGTTGCGTATCGCCGTCATTCCGCTTCTGTTGGCCATCATCATTGCGGCCGCATTCAGCCCTTTGGTGGCATGGATGCGCGCGCGCGGCTTGCCTTCCATCGCCGCGGCGTGGATCGCGCTTCTCGGCTCGCTGCTCGTGCTCGGCGGCATCATCACGGCGATCGTCTTCGCCGTGCGGCAGCAGTGGGCTGAGCTCTTCGATCAGGCCCAGTCGGGCTTCGACACGCTCATCGAGTGGGTGCAAACGCTGCCTTTACCCCTCGACCTCGTCGACTTCGAGGCGCTACGCGAGCAGTTGATCGCCTTCGTCACGAGCGCCCAATTCGGCTCGGGGGCGCTCTCGGGGGCCGTCGCGGTCGGCGAGTTTGTCGCGGGCTTCATCTTGTTCCTCGTGATTCTGTTCTTCTTCTTGAAAGACGGCGATCGCATTTGGGCGTTCTTCTTGACCCCCTTCACGGGGGCTCGCCTCGCGCGCGGCCAGCGCGTCGGCCGCACGGCCGTTGTCACTCTCGGCGGCTACATTCGCGGAACCTCAATCGTGGCCCTCGTCGATGCGGTCGGCATCGGCCTCGTTCTCGTGGTTCTGCAGGTGCCACTGGCCTTGCCGCTCGCCGTCATCGTCTTCATCACGGCCTTCATTCCCCTTGTCGGCGCCACGCTCGCCGGCATTCTGGCCACGCTCGTCGCGCTCGTTGCGAACGGGCCTGTCGTTGCCCTCATCGTGCTCATCGCAGTCATCGTCGTCAACCAGCTCGAAGGCAACTTCTTGCAACCGGTCGTCATGGCGCAGTCGCTCAAGCTGCACCCGCTCGTGATCTTGCTCGCCTTGAGCGCGGGCACGATTCTCGGCGGCATCGTCGGCGCGGTGCTCTCGGTGCCCATCGCCGCGACGGCCTGGGCGATCGTCAAGACGTGGGATGCCCCGGGGTCCCAGCTCGAGCCCGCGCCTCCCCGCCGCGTGCGAGGCCGCTAGGGCCTCACTGCAGTAGCCGCAGCAACTCATCGACCGTGCGGAGATTGCGCGCCGTGCCGACGACGCCGAGCGCGCGCAGCAGGCGGGCGAGGTCGAGCTCAGCGTTGCCCGCGCCGTGGGCGTAGCGCACGTGCAGGTCGGGGCCGACGAGGGCCCACTGGTCGTCTCCACTCGGCACGTCGGCCGCAGTCGTGGGGTCGACGGGCGCTGCGGTGAGCGGCACGAGGTACGAGAAACGCGGGTCGACGATGGAGAACGGATGCGCATCCCGCGCCGCCCGCAACGCCACCGCATCGCGCACGATGACCTCGCGACGAAAGCCGAAGCGGGCCTCGACCTCTGTCTCGAGTTGCTGGGCGAACGCGAGCGGGTCGCCCGGAGGCGCCGCGATGAGGTTGCCCGAGGCGATGTAGGTCTGCACCTCGGTGGCTCCGAGCTCGGTGGCCAGCGTACGCAGCTCGGCCATCGGCAGCTTGGCCGTGCCGCCTACGTTCACGGCCCGAAAGAGAAATGCGTGCTTCACTCGACGTCGACCAGCTCGATGCGCACGCGCGCTTCGTCGCCGGGCACGATGCCCTCGGCCACCCGCACGGCCTTCTTGATCGGCAACACGTAAGCCTGCTGCTTCGAGTCGGGAAACAGACTCGTCGCCCACTCGCTGCCGCCGATGCGCACGCGCACCCGCACGCTGCCGAACCCGTTCGTGAGACCGTGTGTGCGCGCGTCGATCTCGTCGCTGATCTCGACGGGCACGGTCATGAAGAACCACGATGCCTTGGCGTCCCACTCCCAGAGCGCGGCCGTGAACTCGTAGGCCGTGTTGTCTGATCGGGATGCTGGCACGCGGTCATTCTGCCGTACCGGTCTGACGCGCCTCCAGCGCAGCGTGTGCCTCAGTCGCGCCACGCGTGGGCGCGATTGCGATGAGCTCCCGATCCCACAGCGCAGTGTGTTGCCGATCGAGCGGCGGCCACGGGTCGAAGGCCCGCATGCCCTCGGCGAGGGCCTCCGGGCCGAGCTCGTCGGCCGACATTTCGGTGTAGTGCATGAGCAGGGTGTAGCGCATGGTGTCGTTCCCTTCGCGGACCGTGGGTCGATCCTGTCAAAAGGATGACGATCGAAGGAGAGGCAGATCGACACGAGAGCTAGGCGCCAACGTCTATCAGTGCTGCGAGCACTCTCGAGTACGCGTCAGCGGCCGAGACCCTCAAGCGTGTCTGATGCGCCAGTTGTATGCCCCATTCCTCCTGGCTCGGAGGCTGCGGCCACCTGACGCGATCAGGAAACGCCGTCCAGTTCGTTGTCTTGCGCACAAGGGCGGCGGCGTCAGTGCTCAATGCGCCTGACTGAGCTAGCGCGTGCAAGTCGAAAAGGTCGCGGGGCGCGGCTCGGTCGAGCCATGCGGACATCTTCGCGGCGGCAAAACCCACGTCGGTCAGCGTCTCGAGTACTACTGGGGGCGCATCGCCGTAGCGCTGCGTGATGTCTCGGCGCTGCGTCGGCAGCACGGCTCGACCCGTCTGAGTGACGACCTGTACTTGCACACTCAACCGACCTTGCACCTCGAGCGTTGCCGATTGCGCGTCTCGCGTCATCTCGAGTGGTGGCTGCCAACGAACTTCACCGAACGACCGAGCTAGCCCTCGATCGATGGCGGCAACGAGGTCTCGCACGACGGCGGAGCGTGGTCGCACCGCAATGAGGTCGATGTCCTCACTGAGCCGCAGATCGGGCAGCACTGTGCGAGTGAGTGCGGTGCCTCCGTAGAAGACCACGCCGTCGACGCCGTCGATCGCCGCCAGTACATGCGAGATGAGGTGATCGCGACGAACTTGCTCGTCTGCGACTCCGAACCGTTCCGCCACGGCGCGAAGCTCTGCCGGGTCAAGAACTCCAGGCGTCGGCGTCATCGCAGGCCCTTGCCCTTCTCGGCCACGCCCTCAGCCCGATCACGGGCGCCCTGCCGACCCTGATCGGTCGCGAGGGCATCGAGTCGCACTCGGTCAATACGCGGCCAGAGTGCAGCGATGATCTCGGTAGCGAGCGCGATACCCCCGCCCCAGTTCGGTCGATGGGCAACATCGAGCACCGTTTGCTCTGGCGTCGCGACCAGCGCACGACCCGTCTCAAACTGCTCGAGTCTCGCGTCGACGGTCGCCGTATCGCGGGTGACGAACGTCACTAAGCCGAGGTCGTCATCCAATTCAAGTGCCCGCGCCTGTTCAGGCACTGCGACGAGGGTCTCCCCCAGAGCGCGCGGAAGTGCACGGTGGAACCGAGCGGCTCCGAGACCCATGAGCACGGGCACTCGATCGCCGTACCTGGCAGTGGCGACACCCATTGCTGCGGTCTCCAGGTCGGGCTTCCAAGCGAGAGCGTGCGCACCATCCGGCGGCACGATGAAATAGCCGTGCGCGAGTCGACGAACGATTCCGCGGTGACGCAGTCGTGTGAACTCCTTCGCGGGCTGAGCCCAGCGGTCGCGCATGTTCTGGGGTCGGGCTGTCCGCATCGGGGCACGAGCGAGCACCGCGGGCACACCTGTTTCTCGCATGATCGACCTCCACTACGCTAAATATTACCTTATAGGTACATTTATGCACACTTTGTTGCCCGTTGCGGCAGGTTTCAGTCGGTTCCGAGTGATCTAGGACGACGAAAGCCCGAGCGCCGACCGCATCGCCATGACCAGCTCGCGCACTTCGCGCTCATCGGCCTGCGGGGGCCGAAGACTGGGGTGGACCCACCGACGAGGCGGCCGCCGGCTCGCAGCAACGAACTCCACCGAGACAGGTGCGGCTCGCCGAGATCGAAGAGCCACGGCCAGGCGCGGCCATTCCCAGATGCTCGCTGGCATGACGTCACTGATGTCGTCGACCCGCTTGCGTTCGATGAACTGCGTCACCCCGCCGTGCGGCTTCGCAGGCCCGACGGCAATCCCGAGCGGGCCCACAGCGACGAGCGCCGCCGGCGGAACCGTCAGGCTCGAGAGACCTTGAATGACCCCCAGCTGCTGCTCAAGATCGGGCGCTTTCCATACGGCCACGATCACCGCAGGCTCACCGACAACCTCAGCAAGAGCGTCTTCGGCGGCGAGTAGCCCCCTCGCCGTCCACGGTTCCCCAGAACTGTTCACGAACATCCAGAAGAACGCGAGAGTAAGGGCCACCACTGCACCGGAGATCCACAGCAGTCGATGTTCGATCGGCAGCCCATCGGTCAACATGATTGCGGCGGGCGCTGCGAGCACTAATCCGATCATGGCCGCGAACCACATTCGGCGCGTCATCTTGTTGTAGTCGCCCCAGAGCACCGTCTGAGGGCGGGGCTTCTGGCGCATGCGCCGAGCCTATCGACCGAGCAACGCTCGAAACCTTTTGGCTGTGCTTAGCTGCTCGCTGAGGAGTCACCCACACGGAGAGCACCCCGCGCCCGGTCGACAATCGAGTCGAGCTCTTCCTCGCAAGCTAATCGAAGACTCTGTCGCCGATAGAGCACATCAACGACTTCGCCTCCGACGACGCGTTCGACCCGCTCGACGTGCGTGATGAGGTCGGGCACTCCCCCAATGACGGTCAGTTCTTTGACGTCGTACGTCGCGCCAGACTTCGGTAACGCGCGCGCGGGATGCTCATACTCAGCGATCGGCTGGAACGTGGTGCTTCCTCGCGCGGTGTGATTGTGCCGCTGCGCGAATCCTGAGTTGATGCGGCACAGTTCGATCTGCGACTCGTAGGCGGCAACCAGGCTGGCCGTGTCGATGCTGATCACGAGACCGGGGTGCGCGCGGTAACGGCGGGCGGTGACGAGAGCATCCACCTGACCCCGCTGCAGAAAAAAGAACACGCGCTCATTGAGACGGCGCAGCCACTGCTCGACGGAGAGGTCGGTGAGCGCGGCCTCGAGCGAGGGCTCATGAATCGGCCCCTGGTCGCGAACGACCGCTGTGCCATGCACCGGATGCTCGACCACCGTCGACTCGCCGCGCACCGTCGTCAGCAGCTCACGCCGGGTCGGCTCTGCAACCTCCCAGCGATCAAGCAGAGCCGCCGTGCTGAGCAACCCGTGCTCGCGAATGCTCGGCCAGCTGCCGTCGGCTGCCGTGTGGAACAGCGTCGGGTAGAGACGCACAAGGTCGGCGGTGAGCACGGGTCGACTGTAACCCGGGGTCGACTCCTGAGGTGTAGGAACGCCCCCGCTCAGGGGGTGCCGCTGCCTGCCCGCACCCGACAGAATGGAGGTCGGCTCGTTTTCACGGTGAGCCAGCTCCGGGGGGATGCATGAGCGAGGCAGGCAGGTCGGCGGGCGTCGAAGCACGCCGTCTCGTCGCGCTCGCGAACGCCTACGACGAGCGGGCCGCGATCGCGCGCGCCGAAGCCGAACGATGGATGATCGGCCACCGCACCGAGCGCCAGGTGGCCGGCACGCTCGCGCCGTTGAGCGCCTGCGGCTACACCTTCTTGCACGACCGCGGCTGGCCCGGAGCCAAGCGCGGCAGCCGAGCGCAGATCGACCACGTGCTCGTCGGGCCGGGCGGAGTCTTCGTCGTCGACACGAAGAGCTGGAAGGACGTGACCGTCGCTGGCGGCCGCGTCTATCAGGGTCAAGACGATGTCACCGATGGTTTCGCGCCTCTTGCCGATGTCGGCGTAGGTACCGAAGCCGCGCTCGTCGAGCTGGGGCTCGCTCCGGGTGAAGTGCGCGTGGTCGTGGTGCTGGCGGGTTCCGCCATGGACCCGATGCCGCTCGCGAGCCTGGGCGGCCTGGTGGTGGTCGGCGAGCGGAGGGCATCCGCGTTCATCAACGGGTTGGGTAGGCGCCTGACCGACCGCCAGCTCGGAGTCGTGCTCGGAGCAGTCAACATGCACTTTCCGGTGCTGGGCGACGAGCCGGTGCCGCTCGATCTGAGTGTTGCCGAGCCGGCGCTCGACGAGCCCGCCCTGCTGACCGTCGATGAGGTGGCCGACACGTTCCTGGCCGGGATGCTCGCCGCCCCGATCGAGGAGTGGATGGCCTTTCTGCACCCCGAGCAGGCGAAGCTCGTGCGGCGCAGCTTTTCGGGCCCCGCGCGCATTCGCGGCGCTGCCGGCACCGGCAAGACGGTCGTCGGCCTGCACCGTGCGGCGTACCTGGCGCGCGGCACGACGGGTCGGGTCATCGTGACGACGTTCGTCAAGACGCTGCCCGCGGTGCTCGGCACGCTGCTGAACCGGCTCGCGCCCGAGACGGTCGAGCGCGTCGAGTTCACGGGCGTGCACGCGTTCGCCATGCGGGTGCTGCGCGAGCGCGGGCAGCGGGTGAGCCTCGATCTGAGCAAGGCGACGCAAGCGTTCAACTACGTCTGGGCCACGACCGGCAAGCGCGGGCCGCTCGGAAAGATCGACCCGAACAGCCGCTACTGGGGCGACGAGATCGCCAAGGTCATCAAGGGGCGCGGGCTCACGACCTTCGAGCAGTACGCCGACCTCCCGCGCGCTGGTCGCCGTCGCCCATTGCGGGTCGAGCAGCGTCGTGCGGTGTGGCAGCTCTACCTCGCCTACGAGGCGGCTCTGCGCGAGCGTGGACTCGTCGACTTCGAAGACCTCATCCTGCGCGCCGAAGCATCCCTGCGCGAGACCCCGATGACCGGCGTCGACCACGTCATCATCGACGAGGCGCAAGACCTCTCGTGCGCGATGCTGCGCATGCTGCACTCCATCGTCGGCGACCGCCCCGACGGCCTGACGCTGATTGGCGACGGCCAACAGACCATCTACCCCGGCGGCTACTCGCTCGCCGAGGCGGGCATCTCGGTCGCCGGCCGCGGAGTCGTGCTCTCGACCAACTACCGCAACACCCGCGAGATCGCCCAGTTCGCCGCCACCATCGTCGAGGGCGACGAGTTCGTCGACCTCGAGGGCGGGCCGGGGCGGGCGGATGCCGCGCTCGACGTTCCCCGCACGGGCCCGTCGCCCGAGCTCGCGTCGTTCGAGTCGCTCGCTGCGCACGATGCCAGGCTCGTGTCGCACGTGCGCACGCTCGTCGAGTCAGGCGTCGACCCCGGCGACATCGGCGTGCTGACGGCGACGAATCGGGATGCACTCGCCATGATCACCGCGCTGCGCGCCGCCGGCTTCGACGTCATCGAGCTCGAGAACTATGCGGGCGCACCCGCTCCCCTGGTGAAGGTCGGAACGATCAAGCGCGCCAAGGGCCTCGAGTTCAAGCAGGTGCTGCTGGCGCGGGTCGATGGGTCGCTGCTCTCCCCCGCTGCCGCCGACCTCGACGAGGGCGCGCTCGAACGGCGCGAGATCGAGCGGCGAGAGTTGTACGTCGGCATGACCCGTGCCAGGGATGGGTTGTGGGTGTCGTCAAGAGCTTAGATTCGCCCGTGTCAGACCGAATGCTTAGGTGCACAGGGACGAACCAGCGTTGCGCCCACAACACCTTCAATACGTGCCTTGACACTAGGTTCCCGAAACGAAGCGGGCACTGACAAAAGATCGACCCTAGTTGGGTAGCTTCGCCGAGGCCTACGTGCCAGGCGGACTACTCTACGAGAAAGGTAGAAAGGAATGTGTGATGAAGAGTTTCGACTCCAGGGTCTACAGCGTTGGCGACTATCGCGAGTGGGACGCAAGCGGTCAACTTGAACTGTCCCCCCGATTCCAACGACGTGACGTTTGGTCCGACACCGCGCGTTCCTACCTGATGGACACTATTGTCCGGGGCCTGCCGATTCCCAAAATTTTCATTCGCCAGATTCTTGACCCGGGAACCGGGAAGAGTCGGAGGCAGGTCGTCGACGGTCAACAGAGGCTACGCACGATCTTGTCTTACGTGAAGGATGGGTTCCAGATTCGACGAGGCCATAATTCCGAGTACGGAGGCGTCTTTTTCAGCGATCTCCCCGAAAGCAAACAGCTTGACATCCTGAACTATGAACTTTCGACAGACTTGCTGATAAACCTTTCCGATGCTCAGATTCTCGACATCTTTAGCCGCCTGAACTCTCACGCAGTCGTGTTGAATGAGCAAGAGAAGATCAATGCCGGTCATTTCGGCGACTTCAAGAGAGTTGTAGACGAGCTGGCCCGCGAGTACTTCGAGCATTGGATCAAGAACAAGATTCTGAGAGAACCCCAGGTGGTTCGAATGGCAGACGTTTCGCTAACAGCGGACCTAATAATTGCCATGTGTGATGGCATCCAGAGCAAGAAACAGATTCGAGTGTATTACGAACAGTACGAGAGGGACTTTCCTTTCGACACTGCGGAGATTTCGCAGGAGTTCCGCCTTACGCTCGTCGCGATATCCCAGATGTATCCGGAGGGCCTTGAGAATAGCGAATTTCGACGCATACATCTCTACTACAGCCTATTCACGTTCATGTATCACCTTCTATTCGGCCTCAAGGGCGTCACGCAGCCGCTGAGATCTCCTGAAAACCTGAATCTTCAGCAAGTGAGATACAGACTCGATCACATAGAGGAAGTCTTCAAGGCAGACGATCCTGCGACCTTGACCGCAGCAGATCGCGAATTTCTGAACGACAGTCGGCGTGCAACCACAGACGCATCGGTGCGGGAACGTCGAACTCTGTACCTTGTTGGCCTCGCGTTCGGGCAGTGAAGGCCATCCTGGCGGCCGGTCTCGAACGGCTGACTGACTCTCGCGCACTCACGGTCGCTATTCACGAAACCGATGGATCGGGGCTTTATGTACGTTCCAGAACTGAGCGATCCATCGTCACCAACGCGTGCTTCTTGAACGTGTTCATCGCTCTAGAGGAGTTCCTGGAAGCGAGCTTCGTGCATTACATGACGGGCAAGATGAGCACGGCAAAATGGCGCCCCACCAAGTTCTCTCGCGAGCTAGACGCCGATCATGCGCACCGGATGCTGTTGGGAAACGCTCGACACGTCGATTGGTCCACTCCGGACACCGTCCTTAAGCTCGCAGACCTGTATTTCAAGGACGGCGAACCCTTTCGCACGGCCGTCGCCTCTTCGCACTCGCACCTGCTTCAAATGAAGACTGTTCGTAACTCGACCGCACACTCGTCCGCTACGACTCAAATCGCGCTGAATTCGCTCTTCAATCGATGGACGGGAGCACCTTCGGTCGATCAGGGCCCATACGAAATGCTTATGGCTCCAGAACACTCAACATCCGAAACCTTCTACGGGGCGAGCGAGAGAGTAGTGACAGCGATCATGAGGAACATCGCTGATCGCGCATAGGTCCAAAGTCATCGGTTAGAAGGCCCGCCCACTCCGTGCATCACCCGAAGGCTTGCCCCAGCTCATCTCGCATGGACTAATGCGACGCCCTTTTTTTCCAATGCCAACTAGGAGAGGAGACCTGCCACGGACTCGATCCGACTACACAACTAGACCTAAGCGCATCGACGACGCTGCTGGTGCGAAGGACTAGGCGGCCACGTCCGAGACTGGCATGCCCCATTTCGCATAGACTCGCTCGCCAGTGCCGAGCCGGACCCAAGCACGCATTCTCGAGAACGCGATCCCCCGTTATGCCCCGGCGCGTCTGAGGTCTTTGGCTTCGACATGAACTCCCAGGCTTGCCCCTGCCTCCAACCGGTGCGGCAACGGCGTTGATCCTGGCATCGGCTTGAGGACATTCAAGCTCTCACGGGTAGGGCGCATCTCCACTCCCCATGCCACGACCGTGACTGGCGCGGAGCCAACGTTCGCCACAGTCACTGCTACTAGGTCCGGACTGAATGATCCGTCAGGGTAGGTGAACCAAGCTTGCGACCTGGAGACCTTGATGCGGTGGGTCGCACGACGCCAGGTCGCCACTTGCCATAAGAATGACGCCACACCGGCCAGACCGCCAACGACCCCGACTGCCGCTGCTGCGACTACAAGCCAATCAGGCATCGTCCGCCACCGTCCGTTTAGGCCTGCGCCCGCTCCAGCACGAGTTCCCTGACGCGCGCCGCATCAGCCTTGCCGCCCATCGACTTCATGACGGCGCCGATCACGGCTCCGGCGGCCTGCACCTTGCCGTCGCGGATCTTCTCGAGCACGTCGGGCTGCTGCGCGAGCGCCGCATCGACCGCGGCGATGAGGGCACCATCGTCTGAGACGACCTCCAGGCCGCGAGCCGCGACGACCTCGGCCGGCGTGCCTTCCCCCGCGATGACGCCCTCCACCACCTGGCGAGCAAGCCGGTCGTTGAGCGCACCCGACTCGACGAGCTCCACCACGGCGGCCACGTCGACCGCACTGATCAAGGACTGCGGCTCAGCATCCTGAGCATTCGCGATGCGGGCGATCTCGCCCGTCCACC
>CAYWZI010000031.1:0-18292 GCA_964462815.1 uncultured Microbacteriaceae bacterium | reverse complement strand
CATGGTTTTATTCTCCAATTAAATAGTGGTATAGCGGCCTGCGTCATACTCTCTGAGGACAGATTCGCCAATATCGTCTGACCCGAATAATGTCGCGTGTACTCGGCCAGATATGCGGCGCGAAGAATCAAAGAAGGTTGCAACAATGTCGCGCATTGCGTATTCAGCTTCGATGTCTTGCTCTACGGTGATCTGTAACACTTGCTCGGTGCCGTAGTTGCGCCCCGTCTTGTATGTGATCTGCATGGTTCTTCTCTCCGTTTTGTTTGTTTGTGTGAATCGGTACTGCAGTTGCTAGGATATATCAAAAATAGACTAGTTCCATTGTTTTTCAATACTTTGTTGCAATTGAAAGCCGAGATTGATAGGATTCGCCTATTCTCGGTTTGTACCCGGTCGGAAGGCGTAAATCGGCGGGGGTTAGCGCGTAGCGCAGAGGGCTAGAATGAGACTAGGCAAGAAGGATATAAAAGAAGCTTTATCAAGTGTCCCTATGGATGTCGTCCTACTGGGATCAATGGCTACAAAAGGCGAAAAGAAGCTTACTCCACAAGAAAGGGAATTTGCCAGACAGATAGCACTAGGGGAAACTAAAGCAGGCGCATACAGGAAAGCAAACCCTAAGACCAAAGCAAACCGGGATAATCAGTCAAGGCTCGGGGGCAAGTGGGCCAAGAGGGATCACATCCAGGTTCAGGTTGAGGCCATGCAGGCGGCGATTGAGGCGCAGAAGTATCAAACCCCCGCACATTTAAGAGCATTGGTCATTCACCAGCTAACACAGGCGGCACTCAACGAAGACTTCCCACCGGCCACAAGGGTTCAGGCTCTGAAAGCTCTCGGTACTGTAACAGAGGTGGCAGCGTTCACCGAACGGCGGGAAGTGGTAAAGGTTAACAGCGCTGAAGATGCTAAAGAGAAACTATTAAACACTCTCCGGCTTGCCATGCAATCGAACGCCGTTGACGTTGACGCGTCTGAGCTGTTGCGCGAGCTCGCCCCCGCCCCTAAGCAAAACGCCGAGGAGGAGACCCCACCGGCCCCCGACCCCCTAGATGCGGCTGACGACGCGGGTAATACTACGCATAGTATTCCGCACAATAAATCGCACATCCAATCGCCAGATGACCCCCCTCCCCCTTCAAATCCTGCCAGCCAGGAATGTAACAATGTTATAGAAAACACCCCCCCTATCGAAAATGGGTCCCCCCAAAATGACGGGGTGTAACATTGTTAAAAATGATGAGGTGTAACATTGTTAGAGAACGGTACTGTAACATGATGTTACAGTACGGTACTTTACCAAGTGTTAGAGTACGATGTAACTGCTGTTATAGTATGGTACTGTAACATGATGTTACAGTACGGTACATTAACAGGTGTTACAACTGTAACTTAGTTACAGGAGAATAAAGTGACGGATGCTCAGAGAGAGATATATCAGGTTATAGATGGGTGGTGGAATAAGTTTGGTTTTGGGCCTTCTATAGATGACATTATGAGGATTACCGGAGATAAGGGTAGAGGTAATGTTCATAGGAAGATTAGGGCGCTTGTTAGGGCGGGGCATTTAAAGGGACTTCCTAGGAGGGCGCGGTCTGTTCGGCCTTCTTATTTAAAGGTTTATAAGATTGAAGATTCTTGAGCTTATAGATCAGTTACCTGAGGGGGATCGGGCGTCTCTTTTAGAGATGGCTATGCAGTATCAAGATGCTTTGTCTAGGGAGAATGGGCAGAAGCGCTTTTTGGATTTTGTAAAAGTGATGTGGCCGGGGTTTATATCTGGGCGGCATCATGCTGTGATGGCAAAGAAGTTTGAAGAGATTGCTGCTGGGAAGCTAAAGAGGCTGATTATTAATATGCCTCCTCGGCATACAAAGTCGGAGTTTGCGTCCTTTTTGTTGCCAGCGTGGTTTTTGGGCAGATTTCCGGATAAGAAGATTATTCAGACTTCCCACACGGCAGAACTTGCCGTTGGTTTTGGCCGGAAGGTTCGAAACCTTGTCGATAGCGACGTGTATGCAAAGATTTTTCCTAATGTTGCACTACGGCAAGACTCTAAAGCGGCGGGCCGTTGGTCCACAAATGAGAATGGCGAATACTTTGCTATTGGTATTGGCGGTGCTGTAACAGGTAAAGGCGCGGATCTTTTGATAATTGACGACCCGCACTCAGAGCAAGAGGCTGCTTTGGCCGAGATTAATCCCGAGATCTACGATAAGACGTATGAGTGGTTCACTTCTGGGCCGAGACAGCGTCTACAACCTGGCGGGGCCATAGTCGTGGTCATGACCCGATGGTCGAAACGAGACTTAACGGGGCAAGTTTTAAAGGCGGCTGCTCAAAGAGAGGGCGATGAGTGGGAAGTTATAGAATTCCCAGCCATATTGCCGTCAGGAAAACCACTTTGGCCTGAGTTTTGGCCGTTAGATGAGCTGCAAGCGCTGCGAAATGAACTGCCCAATAGTAAGTGGATGGCGCAGTACCAACAAAACCCGACATCAGAATCAGCGGCGATTGTAAAAAGAGAGTGGTGGAACATATGGGAAGAAGAAAGCCCCCCGTATTGTGACTTTACCTTGATGGCGTGGGATACCGCGTTTGAGGCAAATAACCGTGCTGACTATTCGGCGTGTACTTTATGGGGCGTATTTGAAATGCCCGACGAAAATGGAGTAGATCAGATCAATATTATTCTCTTAAATGCGTTCAGAGATAGGATGGAGTTCCCAACCTTGAAGAAAAGGGCGATAGAGGAGTATAAAGAGTGGGAACCTGACTCAGTAATTATTGAAAAGAAAGCATCTGGCGCCCCATTAATATATGAATTGCGGGCTATGGGGATACCTGTACAAGATTTCACTCCTGTAAGAGGTAATGACAAGGTAACAAGACTAAATGCAATCTCCGATATATTTGCCTCTGGAAGGGTTTGGGCGCCTAATAAGAGATGGGCTGAAGAAGTTATTGATGAAGTAGCGAGTTTTCCTGGCGGCGAACACGATGACTACGTTGATACAGTCTCTTTGGCGTTAATGCGATTTAGAAAGGGGGGGTTTATTAGAACTGCCCTTGATGAAGAAGATGAAGTTCCAGATTTTCGGCGCCGTAAAACAATCGGCTACTACTAAGGAAGAATTATGGATATTGATAAAGCACTAAACCCCGCCCCTATGGGACTTACTGATTTAACAAATCAAGAACCGGCTATTGAAATTGAAATAGAAGATCCGGAGTCAGTAAAGATTGGCGTAGATGGATTAGAAATTATTCTCGAACCCGGAAAAGAGTCTGACGAAGACTTTAATGCCAACCTAGCAGAGTACATGGATGAACAAGATCTTCTTATGCTGGCCGAAGAACTTGTTGATGCAGTGCAAGAGGATCTAGATTCCCGTAAAGACTGGATGCAAACATACGTAGATGGCATTGAGTTACTGGGCCTGAAGGTAGAAGATCGTACAGAACCGTGGCCCGGGGCTTGTGGCATTTATCACCCTATGTTGTCCGAAGCTGTTGTGAAGTTTCAAGCCGAAACGATCATGGAAACCTTCCCTGCGGCAGGTCCGGTTAAAACACAGATCATCGGCAAAGAAACACCAGAGAAAGTTGAAGCTGCAAATCGTGTAAAGAACGATATGAACTACCAGCTTACAGATGTCATGGTGGAGTACCGCCCTGAACAAGAACGTATGTTGTGGGGTCTGGGTCTAGCAGGTAATGCGTTTAAGAAAGTGTACTTCGATCCTAGTTTAGGGCGGCAGACTTCTATATATGTAACTGCAGAGGACGTAATTGTCCCTTATGGCGCGTCTAACTTAGAGACATCTCCACGTGTAACGCATGTTATGCGTAAGACACCGAATGACTTAAGAAAGTTGCAAGTTGCTGGATTCTATAGAGACGTAGATCTTGGCGACCCTGTAGATACATTTGATGAAGTAGAGAAGAAGATCGCCGAGAAGATGGGCTTTAGAGCAGAGACCGATGATCGGTTTAAGCTTTTAGAGATTCAAGTGGACTACGATCTTCCTGGATATGAAGACAAAGAAGATGGCACAGAAACCGGCATTGCTTTGCCGTATGTCATTACGATTGAAAAGCACTCAAAGACTGTTTTATCTATTCGTCGTAACTGGAGGCCAGAAGATAAACTAAAGAAGAAGCGTACACACTTTGTACACTACCCATATATCCCTGGATTTGGCTTCTATGCGTTTGGCCTGATACACCTGATCGGCGCGTTTGCAAAGTCTGGTACTTCTTTGATTCGCCAGTTAGTAGATGCAGGTACGCTATCAAATCTTCCCGGCGGATTTAAAACTAAAGGTCTGCGTGTTAAGGGTGACGATACACCGATTGCACCTGCAGAATTTAGAGATGTAGATGTAGCGTCTGGCACCATCAAAGACAACATCATGACTCTCCCATACAAGGAGCCAAGTCAGGTGTTGTATAGCCTCTTAGGAACAATCGTTGAAGAGGGGCGCCGTTTTGCTTCTGCGGCAGATCTTAAAGTCAGTGACATGTCAGCCCAATCTCCCGTGGGCACAACGTTAGCGATTCTTGAAAGAACATTGAAAGTGATGAGTGCTGTTCAGGCGCGAGTTCACTATGCAATGAAGCAAGAGTTCAAACTTCTAAAAGACATCATCCGTGACTACACCCCAGAAGAATACGAGTATGAGCCAGAAGACGGTCAACCTCACGCTAAGCGTTCCGATTACGATATGGTTGAGGTCATCCCGGTATCGGATCCTAACGCGGCAACTATGTCGCAAAAGGTTGTTCAATATCAGGCGGTCCTCCAGTTAGCACAGACTGCACCTCAGATTTATGACATGCCGCTACTACATCGGCAGATGCTTGAAGTGTTGGGTATTAAGAACGCAGCTAAGTTAGTACCTCTTGAAGATGACTTGAAGCCTGTTGATCCTGTATCTGAAAACATGGATATGTTTAACGGCAAACCAGCGAAGGCTTTCATATATCAAGACCATGCAGCCCATATCACGGTACATATGTCTGCTCTTCAAGATCCAGTTACGGCACAGATTCTTGGGCAGAACCCACAGGCACAGGCTATTGGCGCGGCGTATATGGCTCACATCATGGAGCATTTTGCCTTCCAGTATCGCAAGAACATTGAGGAGAAACTTGGTGTTCCGTATCCAGAGCCTAATGAAGAAATGCCGGAAGAACTAGAAGTAGAAATATCTCGTCTTGCTGCGGCAGGCGCACAGAAGTTACTGCAGTCCAATCAAGCCATGATGGCACAACAGCAGGCCCAACAGGCAGCACAAGATCCGATTGTGCAGATGCAACAACAAGAGTTGCAACTTAAAGCGGCAGAAGTTCAACGCAAAGCACAGAAAGATCAGATGGATGCTCAACTTAAAGCTGCACAGATTCAAGTGGAGCAACAAAGAATATCTACTCAAGCTGAAATTGAAGGCGCTCGTTTGGGGGCTCAAATAGCCAGAGACCAAACAGAGCAAGAATTCAAAGAAGCTGTAAGAGCAGTAGATGACCAAATCGAGGGAGTAAAGCTCGGTATGCAGATGGGGCAAGCAGCGCAGTCCCAACAACCTAAAGGAGGTAGTCAGTGAATGATGTCTTAAGACATTTATCCAAAGTCATTCAAGAAGAACGACTGAGGATTATTGAAGATCTTGGCGATGGCAAAGCCAAGGACCACTCGGAGTACAAGTATTCGTGTGGGATAGTTCGCGGCCTATTAATGGCTAATACCACAATTGCCGAAATGGCAGAAAGGTTGGAAACGTCAGATGACTGAAATCTTAATCGGTTCTACAAGCGACCCGAACGAAACAACAGTATTACCCGCAACAGCAGAAGAGAAAGCAAAGCAATTACCAAATCCGTCTGGGTATAGGATTCTTTGCGCAATTCCTGAAATAGAAGACAAATTTGACAGTGGGCTTGTAAAGGCCGACATCACCATGCAGCACGAGGAGTTGCTGACCACGGTGCTATTTGTCGTCAAGCTTGGGCCTGATTGTTATAAAGACCCTGCACGTTTCCCTTCTGGGGCATGGTGTAAAGAAGGTGACTTTATTCTGGTTCGTCCACACGCAGGCACTCGACTAAAAATCCACGGTCGGGAATTTCGCATCATTAACGATGATTCTGTCGAAGGGGTCGTAGAAGATCCTCGCGGCATTTCTCGCAAATAAGGAGCAAAAAATGGCAGAAAACAAAGAACCCCAAAATTTAAAAGAACAAGATACTGACAAAGAGTTCGATATAGAAATTGAGGATGACACGCCCGAAGAGGATCGTGGCCGTAATCCTTTACCTCAAGAAATGGTTAAAGAGCTTGAGGAAGATGAGTTAGAAGATTACTCGGACAAAGTAAAGACCCGTCTGAAACAGATGAAAAAGGTCTGGCATGACGAGCGCCGGGAGAAAGAACGCGCCTTACGGGAACATCAGGAAGCCGTAGCCCTGGCCCAAAAGGTAATAGAAGAGAACAAAACTCTCAAGTCTAAGCTTACAGAAGGGGAAAAATCCCTAGTTTTGACCGCTACTAGCGCTGCAGAATTAGAGCTAGAAATGGCAAAACGGGCTTACAAAGAAGCTTATGACACCGGAGATTCGGATAGGGTGGTTGAGGCTCAGGAAAAGCTGAACAATGCAACATATAGGCTACAAAGACTGAAAGGTTACGCCACAGTTGCACCTGCTCCAGAACCCCCCTCTTTACAATATAAGCAAAACCCTGATATAAATATAAGCACACAACAGACTCAAGCGCCTCGCCTTGACCCAAAAACGGATAACTGGCGCAAACAGAATACGTGGTTTGGTCAAGACGAGGAAATGACAGCGACAGCACTTGGTCTGCATCAAAAACTTGAGAAGCAGTATGGGTCGCAGTACATCGGTTCCGATGAATATTGGCAGCGCGTGGACGAGACAATGCGCAAAAGGTTCCCAGACTACTTCGATGATGAAACTGTTGAGGTGGACACAAAACCCGCTCAACGTACAGAGAAGCCAGCTACGGTTGTAGCTCCTGCCACAAGAAGCACGGGCGCTAAAAAGGTTCGGCTGAAACAATCTCAGCTAGATCTTGTTAAGAAGCTTGGTATTACGCCTGAGCAATATGCTCGTGAATTTTTGAAGACTACAGGAGTTTAATCATGGCTGAAAACAGAATTACTCGTGAACTTGAAACCCGTTCTAATAAAGAACGCCCCAAGCAGTGGCAACGCCCAGAAACGTTACCGCAGCCGATTAAAGAGCCTGGATACGCTTATCGCTGGATTCGTGTCTCTATCGCTAATCAGGCTGATGCCCGGAATGTCTCGTCCAAAATACGAGAAGGCTGGGAACCGGTACGTATTGAGGAACAGCCGCAGTTTCAGATGTTGGTTGACCCCAATAGTCGTTTCAAGGACAACATTGAAGTTGCTGGATTGCTGCTCTGCAAAATCCCTGAAGAGTTCGTTGCACAACGCGCTCAGTACTTCGCAAAAGCGACAAAGGACAACATGGATGCTGTAGACAGTAGCTTTATGAGAGAGAACGACCCGAGGATGCCTCTTTTCTCTGAGAAGAAGTCCAAAACGTCGTTCGGAAAAGGTGTTTAATTAACTTTTTTTGACGAGGTCAAATATGGCTTATCCTACTGTTAATGGCCCCTACGGGCTAATTCCGATCAACTTGATCGGCGGTCAGGTGTTTGCTGGTGCTACCCGTCAGATTCCTATTGTTTCCAACTATGGCACTTCCATTTTCTTTGGTGATGTCGTTAAGCTGGATTCCAATGGGCTTCTGGTGAAAGATACCGGTACTTCTGCCGCTACTCCTGTTGGCGTGTTTCTTGGCTGTTCCTACACCGATCCTACGTTCGGTAAGGTTTTCCGCCAGTACTACCCCCAGAACACTGTTGCTTCTGACATCCAGGCTTATGTCCAGGATGATCCTGATGCACTGTTTAAAGTAGCTATTGTTTCCTCTGGCACTACCATTGGTACTGTTCAGCGCACTGTCGTTGGTAACAACGCTGAGCTTGTTCAGAACCCTGGCAGCGCGACGACTGGAAACTCGGCTGTTGGTATCCTTGCGGCTACCGCTACTACGGCTACTTTCCCTGTTCGTATCATTGATCTGGTGCCGGAAACTTCTTATGTTTCTGGTGGTAACGTGGTTTATCAAGAAGCGATTGTTAAATGGAACGCCCCCTTGGCTTCCGTTTCTGTGGACTTCTCTGCTGAAACCGTTGCTGTATCCGCCGTCGGTGGGCATCAGTATCTCAACCCTGTTGGCGTATAAGGAGAAACTTAAATGGCTATTTCACGCGCCCAACTACTTAAGGAACTCCTGCCCGGTCTGAACGCATTGTTCGGTATGGAATATGCACGCTACGGCGAAGAGCATAAGGAGATTTACGAAACCGAAACCTCTGAGCGTTCGTTTGAAGAGGAAACCAAACTGTCTGGCTTCTCGGCTGCTCCAGTCAAGAACGAAGGCAGTGCGATCGCCTACGATAACGCGCAAGAGGCTTGGACGTCTCGCTATACGCACGAAACTATTGCTCTTGGTTTCTCGCTGACTGAAGAAGCTATTGAGGACAACCTCTATGACTCTTTGGCCTCGCGTTACACCAAGGCTCTTGCCCGTGCTATGGCTTACACCAAGCAAGTTAAGGCTGCTGCTGTTCTGAACAATGGCTTCGATTCCGCCTTCCCCGGTGGTGACGGTAAGCCCCTGTTCGACACCCAGCATCCTCTTGTTTCTGGTGGTGTTAACTCCAACGAGCCTGCTACCCCGGCTGACCTGAACGAGACTTCTCTTGAAGCCGCCGTTATTCAGATCGCTGCCTGGACAGACGAGCGTGGTCTTTTGATCGCTGCCCGTCCCCGTAAGCTTATTGTTCCCCCGTCGTTACAGTTCGTTGCGACCCGCCTGCTGGAGACTGAACTCCGTGTTGGCACGACCGACAACGACATTAACGCCATTAAGAACAATGGCTCGATCCCCGAGGGCTATGCTGTTAACCACTGGTTGACGGATACCGATGCTTGGTTCCTGACGACCGATGTACCTAACGGCATGAAGCACTTTGTTCGTACTCCTATGTCACAGTCAATGGACGGCGATTTTGACACAGGAAACGTACGCTATAAGGCCCGTGAGCGTTATTCATTTGGATTTTCTGACCCTTTAGGGATGTTCGGGAGTCCTGGGGCTTGACAACTAGCGGATAACTCCATACAGTAGTCCGTAATACTTTTGCGGAGGTGTTATGGGCTACTGTGAGTGCAGTTCGATTGGTTGTGGAAACTCCGTGTTTTCTAGAGGGTTGTGTAGAAAACACTATGAGCAGGAGAGGTTGGAAACAGCCTCTCCTTGTTCTTTTTTAGGTTGTACGGTTGGTGTATACAGAAGTGGGATGTGTGCTGCGCACTATCGCCAACACATTAAGAATTTACGCCCCGTTTGTATTGTTCCCGGGTGCACAGGTAAACAGAAAACGTTAAGTTCCGGCTATTGCGACAAACATTTTTTTAGGGCTTCTCGCCACGGCACCATTGTTCAACCGCGCCCTTTAGATTGGGGTGCGAGAGAAAAACACCCAAACTACAAAATATGGACTTGGCATCGCCGTAAAGGGGTGTCTGGGTTTTTTAAAGATTGGCATGACGATTTTTGGGCGTTTGTAGAGGCTGTTGGAGAGCGACCCGCCAAGCACACCCTGCGCAGAAATGATCCTACCCAACCGCTTGGTCCCGGAAATTGGAATTGGGTTGAGAGTTTAGACAGTAAAGACAAAGCTGCGTATCAAAGAAATTGGCGACAGGCAAATCCTGAAAAGGCCACAAGTCACAATCTTAAGAAGATGTATGGCATAACGCTTGAACAATACGAAGAAATGGCGTCGCAACAAAATGGTGTGTGTGCCATATGTAAAAAACCAGAGCAGGCTTTAGATAAAGATGGGGCACCAAGAAGGATGCCGGTTGACCACTGCCACAAAACAGGAAAGGTTAGAGGGTTACTTTGTACGGCGTGCAACCGTGCGTTAGGTCTTTTTAAAGACAATCCTGATGTGTTGCGAATTGCTGCGCAGTACGTAGAAAAACACCTTGACACCCCCCAAACAACCTGATACAAAGATAAAAGTCTAGGAATTTACTTGCATCGACTGGCCTAGCAGACTTTAGTAGAGACGATGCAAGGATGTGCTACTAACACGAGGAAAATATGAGCGTACGCCCATCTACCACCCAGTCCATTTGGCGCTCGGGTGCTGACTCCACACGTCAAGCTTACTGCGGTTCAATGGTTATGACCGCCCAGTTCTATATTGCTGACGTTGGCCCTTCTGGAACCACTAACGTTAAAGTCTCTTCGGCTACCAATGCTCCTGACTTGATCCTGCCTGCTGGTGCTGTTGTGATGTCGGTTGTTGTAAGCGCCGTCACTAATGCTTCCGGTACGTTTGATCTTGGCTGGAAAACGGTATCTGCTAGTGCTGAAGACGCTGATGGTCTTGTCGATGGTTACACAAGTGCTGTTGGCACTGTAACTGTTGGTACGGCTACTACCGCTGGTAATGATCTTGGTTTGGTAATGGATGCTGATGAGAACGTCAACATCACGGTTACTGACGGATCTTCTGGTGCTGGTACAGCCTCTGGCTATATCGTTTACTACGTTACTGATCCGCTGGTCGGCCAACAATCCGCTTAATAGGGGGCTCAAATGCCTACTATGCAATATGACGTACTAGCGACAAAACCGCTGGCTATGACTGGTCCTTTTTTGGACCAGAATAACAATGCAATTCAACGTGCTCGGGTTAAGAGTATCTACATCCTTAACGGTGAAAACATTGGGTCATTGGTTATTCGCGAAGGCGGAAGTGGCGGAAAGATTCTGATTACGGTCCCTACCCCTGCCCAAGCAACGGCAGGGTTTACAATTTGGCCGATACAGGGTGAAGGTATCCTGTGTGAATCAGATCTTCACGGCACTATAAGCGGTATCACGTCTGCCACTTTAATTTATGGCTAAGCCCGTCTCCAAAAAGGATATGCCGTGCAATAAGCCACGGCGTACTCCTGACCATCCTAAAAAATCTCACATCGTTAAGGCGTGCGAAAGTGGTCGGGAGAAAATTATCCGTTTTGGAGAGCAGGGTGCTAAGACTGCGGGGAAACCCAAAGCTGGCGAATCTACAGCCATGAAGAAAAAGCGTGCGAGTTTCAAGGCTCGCCATTCTAAAAACATAGCCAAGGGCAAGATGTCTGCAGCTTTTTGGGCTAATAAGGAAAAATGGTGATTCATGGAAATGATGTTGTGGAATGTCGTTCTAACGGCGATTGTCGCGATAATGGGTATGCTTCTTAAAGGTAAATTTGACGAGCTACAACGGATTAGCATTTTGCTAAACCGGACACGTGAAGAAGTGGCACGTGAACACATTACCCGCGCAGAAGTACGGGCCGATCTGGACAAGATCAGAGAACATTTCGATGATGGCTTTAAGCGATTAGAGACCAAGATAGATGCGCTGGCAAAAAGGACTTGAAATGAAAAAACGTAAATTTTCTAATGGCGGATACACAGAATCTGATGATGCCAAGAACTTAATTGCCGCTGCAGAGCGTGAAAGGAAAGAATACGAGCGCAGCCAGATGAGTGATGAGCCTGGTGCTACTGAGTCTTTAAGAACTGCTGCAGCGCGTATGGGTGCGGATAAACCTAAATCTATGACGCCCGGTAAAAATCCGATTGTCACCAAAGAACAGATGAAAAAAGCTGGCTTTGATAACTTGCGTGATTACCTTAATGCCCAGCGTGGTTTAACCCGTCGTGGTTCCAAAGGACCATCAGGGCAAGATATAGATCGTTTAGAGGCCGCAACAAAAGCTTCTGCTATACGTGATGAGCGTAGGGCTTACGAACAAAAACAAGATGCTGAAGCCGCGGCAAAACGTGCAGCGGATATGCAAAAAGAACGTGCTGCATACATGAAAGAGCAAGCGCGTAAAAAAGAAGATACTCAAACCGGATCACAACGTCTTGCTCGCAAAGCCGAAGCATTTAGAACTCGTATGCGCGAACAGGCTGGCGGCATGAAAACCGGTGGTCAGGTTAAATCTTCAGCCTCCAAACGTGCTGATGGTTGTGCGGTTCGCGGTAAAACTCGTGGAAAGGTAATGTAATCATGGCCCAAGAATCAACCCGCACTAAAAAACTTAAAGAAGCTCAAGTTGAAGATGACTTCATGGGCATCAAGAAAGCTGTTAAAGCTGGCGCTACAAAAGCTAGTGAGATTGCTGATCGCATGGGTTTTACGCAAGAAAAAGAATACGAAAAGCAGCCTGTGAAAAAAGCTAAAGGTGGTTATGTAAAAGCTGCTGACGGTTGCGTTCAGCGTGGCAAAACTCGCGGGAAGATGGTGTAATGCCTGCAGTTAGCGAAAAGCAAGAAAAGTTTATGAGGGCGGTTGCCAACTCGCCCAAGTTTGCGAAGAAGGTTGGCGTACCTCAATCCGTTGGAAAGGAATTTACGATGAAGAAGATGAAGATGGGCGGGGGCGTTGCTCCTTCCAAAATGGGCGCTGTTAAGACCGCCGCTCCCAGCCGTGATGGCGTAGCTACTAAAGGCAAAACCAGGGGCACCATGATCGACATGCCTGGAAACAAAATGACTGCTGGCGAAAAAAAGCCTAAGAAAATGGCTTACGGCGGCAAAGTTAAAATGATGAACGGTGGTATGCCTAAGACCAAGATGAACAAGGCCAAGTGCTAAGATGATGCCGAGTCGCGGGATGGGCGCTATACGCGCCTCCAAGATGCCTGGTGGCAAAACGAAAAAGCGTAGGGATAATCCCAATGATTTTACGATGTATGCTGAAGGTGGAAGGGTTAAGTCCCGCGTCAATGAAGCAGGTGTTTACACGAAGCCTGAGATGCGTAAAAAGCTTTTTGAGCAGATTAAAGGTTCCGCGACTCAAGGGACTGCTGCGGGTCAATGGTCAGCAAGAAAAGCGCAGCTCTTAGCTAAGAAGTATAAGGCTGCTGGAGGTGGGTATAAGTGATTTCTCCACCGGTATATGACCGTGCTAAAGACGGGAATGTATTTGAGTGGTTGTTAGTTGCATCGCAGGTGTATCGGGAACGGAAACAGGTGGAATCAAATGCCGCTAAAGAAGCCTCAGCAGAGCTTAAAAGAATGGGGGCGCCAGAAATGGCGAACTAAGAGTGGTAAGAAATCTTCCGAAACCGGCGAGCGTTATTTACCAGAGGCGGCGATCAAATCTTTATCTGCAAGTGAGTATGCAGCGACGACGAGAGCTAAAAGATCTGGTAAAGCAAGCGGAAAGCAGTTTGTTAAACAGCCAAAACGGATTGCAGCAAAGACAGCGAGGTTCAGATGAAGACTATTACACCGATGCCGACTAAAGATGATCGTATGACAAAAGATCCTGTTGATCGTCAAAAGAAAGTTGTAAAAGCTAAAGAAGGTAAATGGATTCAGTCAGCTATCAAGAAACCGGGAGCCTTGCGTGAACAACTTGGTATTAAAGGTAAAAAACCTATTCCTGCAAAAATGCTTGATCGTGCAACAAAAGCTCCTGGGAAGCTGGGACAGCGTGCGCGGCTGGCTAAAACGCTCAAAGGAATGAAATGACCACTTCTTTTGCCTACGTACACTGCAAGCCCGATGGAACCCCGTTTTATGTGGGTAAAGGCGCTTTGCGTAGGGCAAAATATTTAGGCGAAAGAAACCCACATCATCAAGCAATTGTGAATAAATACGGAAAAGAAAATATTTTAATTGGTATGCTTGATTGCTCTTCTTCTAAAATTGCATATGAACTTGAGCGTGGCTTAATTAAATGTTTACGGCGGTCTGGAGTAAACCTGACTAATTTTACAGAAGGGGGAGAAGGTGGGTTTAATCCAACTCCTGAGACTAGGAAGCGTTTATCTGATGCCGCCAAAAAACGAGGTGTTTCAGAGGCTTGTCATATTGCTAGAGTGGCAGCAAAAAAAGGAAAACCACTTTCTGAAGAACAAAAAGTTAAACAATCAATGTCCATGAAAGGCATTGTTTTTACTGAAGAACATCGTGCAAATATTAAAGCCAGCGCTAAAAAAAGGGGGATGCGCAAAGAAATTCAGGAAAAAGCATGGGCAGTTTTACGCGGAAGAGTTCAGTCATTAGAAGAACGTATGATGCGTGGTGCGTCTATACGGGCAGCTTTAAAAGCTAAACGAGAGCAAAAAAATGGCGACCACTAGCGGAACATTTGGGTTTAATTTAGATCTTTCAGAAATTGTGGAAGAAGCTTTTGAGAGATGCGGAACCGAGCTTCGCACGGGCTATGACTTTCGTACTGCCCGTAGGTCATTAAACCTTTTAACTATTGAATGGGCATCCAGGGGCATTAACCTTTGGACAATCGAAGAAGGTTCTATTGTTTTAAACCCTGGGCAAATCGTATACAACCTGCCTGTAGATACCATTGACCTTCTTGAGCACGTTATTCGTACGGGTACTGGGCAGAACCAGACCGACATCAACATCACACGTATTAGTGTTTCTACCTACTCTACGATTCCAAACAAGAACGCTACTGGGCGTCCGATACAAGTTTGGGTGGATAGGCAGTCAGGCGCTACCGAGCCTGTTACAGGAATCAATTACCCCACAATTAACGTTTGGCCCGCCCCTGATGACTCGATCCAATATACGTTTGTCTACTGGCGTTTAAAGCGCATACAGGACGCTGGCGGGGGTGTAAGTACTCAAGCTATACCGTTTAGGTTCTTGCCCTGTCTTGTGGCCGGATTAGCATATTACTTGTCAATGAAGATCCCTGAAGCGCTTCCTCGTATGCAGATGTTAAAGCTAGAGTATGAGCAGCAGTGGATGATTGCGTCAGATGAGGACCGTGAGAAAGCGGCAATCCGTCTGGCACCGAGAGATACCTTCTATAACTCATAACCATGCCTAGCAAATACGCTTCTGGTCGATGGGCTATATCGCAGTGCGATAGGTGCAACTTTAGGTTTCCGTTAAAGAAGCTGCGTCGTCTTGTTATTAAGACCAAAAACGTTAATATTCTTGTGTGTCCTGAGTGTTGGGAGCCAGATCAGCCGCAGTTACAGTTAGGCATGTATCCGGTTAATGATCCCCAAGCATTACGTAATCCACGTCCTGATTCAAATAGCTACATTACTTCAGGCGTAAATGTGGACGGAAACCCCTCTGGGGGTAGTAGAATATTCCAATGGGGCTTTGCGCCAGTAGGCGGTGCTAGAGCCAATGCAGACGGGTTAACCCCAAACAATCTGGCGCTAGGCATTACGCTTGGCAATGTAACCGTAACAACCGTATAGGAGCTTGAAAATGCCCTCACACATGGACGTCAAAAAAGACAAAGCAATGATGGAAAAGATGATTAAGAAGCACGCAGAAAAGCCTGCTAGTAAAGCCCACAAAGGCTTGAAAAAAGGCGGTGTAGCGTCTATCGACATGAAAAAGTATGGTCGTGGTATGGCTAAAGTGATGAACCAGCGTTCGTCTGGAAGGGGTCGATAATGGACAAGAAGATGCCTACACCGGTGCCGATTCTGCCTAGCAATAACGGCTACCCCAACAACATTCCCAATACCCAGACGGTAAAGACCCGTGGCACGGGTGCAGCCACTAAGGGTACTAACTCTAGTAAGAAACTCTGCTGAATATGAACCTGACTCAGCTTCGCGCCACTATTCGCGCATACGCGGAAAATGATTTCCCACAGACCGTGGGTAGTGGTGGCCTTACGTCTAATGAACAAGTAGATACATTCATTAAACAGGCTGAGCAGAGGATTTATAACAGCGTTCAGTTTCCTAACTTCAGAAAAAACGATACAGGGCACACCACAGCCAACAATAAATATTTAGGAACACCAGCAAACTTTCTAGCGGTTTATTCTCTAGCAGCTATTTTGCCAACTGGTGAATATGAATATTTGTTAAATAAAGACGTAAACTTTATTCGCGCTGCGTATCCCAAAGCTACAGACGTTGGAGTTCCAAAGTATTACGCATTGTTTGATGACAATACATTTATTCTTGGGCCAACTCCAGATGTAAGCTATACGATGGAACTGCATTATTTTTACTATCCTGAGTCTATTACTACGGCTAATACAACTTGGCTGGGTGATAACTTTGATATGTGTCTGTTGTACGGTGCCTTGTCTGAAGCAGCGACCTTTATGAAGGCTGAGCCTGATGTTATTGCTAATTACACAAAACGGTATGAAGAAGCAATGATCCTGGCTAAGCGCATGGGTGACGGACTCGAAAGGCGTGACGCATATCGTTCGGGGCAAATAAGGATGACTGTAAATTGATGCGCTACGATAGAAGACAAGCTAAAGCGCTAGGTTTGCCTACGTGTTACGGCTCTCTTTGCGTAAAACACCCAGAGGCTGAGGGTTTGCGCCGAGTTTCTGGTGCATGCGTAATTTGTGCTAAAGAATCTCTCCAAAAAAGACGGGCTAGTAATCCTGAGAAATACAAAGAGCAGTCTCAAATGGGTCATAAAAAAGAATGGGAAAAAACCCTAGCTAACCCAGAACGTCATGAAAAAAAGAAAGCTCTTGGCAGAGAATATTATAGAAAAAACAAACCCCAAATTCGTGCCGGTATTTTAGAGTGGAACAGAAAAAACCCAGAAAAAGTTAAGCTGTATGCAAAGCGTGTAAAACAAAATAACAAAGGAAAAGTTAATTTTTACACTGCAAAACGCAGGTATGCAAAGCTACAACGTACACCACATTGGCTTACAGCAGACGAGCATTGGATGATTAAAGAAGCCTATGATTTATCAGCGTTAAGGACTAAAATGTTTGGGTTTTCTTGGCACGTAGATCATGTCATACCATTGCAAGGCGAAAAAGTGTCTGGGCTTCATGTACCAACTAATCTGCAAGTGATTCCGGGCACAGATAACGACGTTAAAGGCAACAAGTTTGAGGTGCTACTTTGAGCTTTACGGGAAACTATGTCTGCAACTCATTTCTTTCTGGTGCCTTTGACGGGGATTTTGATTTTGGCCCAGGCACAGCAGATGTATACCGCTTGGCTTTGTACACTAATGCGGCGACATTAAATGCAGAAACTGCCGCCTACACCACAACCGGAGAAGTGTCTGCTTCTGGGTACACAGCCGGTGGTCCTATCATTATCCCGACAAAAGGCATTACAGGAAACACAACGAGTGGTACAGCCTTTGTCAGCTTCGCCAATGTCACCGTGTCTGCTTCTCTCACGGCCCGTGGAGCGTTAATTTACAAGGTCGGTGGACCAGCTATTTGCGTATTAGACTTTGGTGATGACAAGACTTCTACGACTTCTTTTACGATTACCTTCCCAACAGCAAATGCAACCGATGGACTTATAAGGCTTAGCTAATGTTCTCTAGCGTTCATTCAGATCCCCCCACAGTCGTTATCGCGCCTATTCCTCCTAAAGAAGAAGTATGGGTTGCGGCTGAAGAATTTGAGATGAAGGGCGAGCTAAACGCTGGCCTAGATACGGTGCTGGCTAATGTAAAGCACAACATCCGATTGGGGTTTCAGCAGGTTCAGCCTTATCCGACCAACGACGTAGAGGTGATGATTGTTGGTGGTGGGCCGTCTTTAAAAACGCAGATTGGTGAGATTCGCCGGTTGCGTGAGCAGGGCGTCAAGCTTGTCTGTTTGAATAATTCGTACCAGTATTGCTTGGACCACGACATCAAGCCTTCTGCCTACGTTATGGTGGATGCTAGACCGTTTAATGCCCGGTTCGTAGAAAACACGATCCCTGATTGCAAATATTTTATTGCATCGCAATGTGACCCATCTGTGTTTGAAAAGCTAGAAGGCGTAAGAGATCAGACTTATATCTGGCACACCAGCGCAGAAGAGATTCAGGACGCCTTGAAAGAGGTCTATCCCAAGTGCTATCCGGTGCCGGGTGGCTCTACAGTCTTGTTAAGAGCTATCCCCTTGTTTAGAATGTTGGGATTCAAACGTTTCCATGTTTTCGGTTGTGATTCTTGCCTGGAAGATGGAGCGCATCATGCTTATGCTCAAGCAGAAAACGACGGCCAGGTTGTTATTCCTGTTAGGGTAGGCGATAAAGAGTTTAAATGTAACCCGTGGATGGTTTCCCAAGCTCGGGAGTTTATTGATTTAATCGGCTGTATGGGCGATGTAATGGAGTTGGAAATCTACGGCGGGTTACTCCGTCAAATTTTGAAATCT
>CAYWZI010000030.1:0-18369 GCA_964462815.1 uncultured Microbacteriaceae bacterium | reverse complement strand
GGGTTGTGATCGAGACGTTTGTGTTGATGGAGACGGGGCGCGCCTTGCGGGTGGTCTTCGGGCGGCCCGCTGTTCTCTCTCGCCGGGGGGGCCGCACCCCTCGCACCACCGGCAGTCAGGAGCAGCTCATGGCAGGCAACCCTCGCGCCCGCAAGGTCGCCGACCGCATCAAAGAGGTCGTCGCTCAGCGGCTCGACAAGGGTCTTCGTGACCCGCGACTCGGTTTCGTGACGATCACCGATGTGCAGGTGACGGGTGACCTTCAGCACGCCTCGATCTTCTACACCGTTCTTGGTACCGAGCAAGAGCGCGCTGACAGCGCTGCCGCCCTCGCAGCGGCGACGGGGATGCTCCGCACCGAGGTCGGTCGCAACCTCAACACGCGCCTCACCCCGTCGATCGAGTTCATCCTCGATGGCATTCCCGAGAACGCAGCCTCGATCGAGGCCCTGCTGCGTGAGGCGCGCGAGCGCGACGCCGAGACGGAGTCGCTCGCTGCCTCTGCAGATTATGCGGGCGACCCCGACCCCTACGTCAAGCCGCGTGAGTTCGACGTCGACGACGATGACGACCTCGACGACGAGCTCGACGACGATGACGAGCTCAGCGACGTGGAGCCTTCAGAGCGTTAGGTCAGTCCTCGTCTGCGGCTTCGTCAGCGATGTGTTGACCGCGGATGCCGCCTCCGAAGAGCGCGATCGCGGACAAGAACATCAGCGCCGCCTTCGCAATGATCCACGGCAACAACAGCGCCGTCACGGCAAGAACAAGCGCGACAGCTGAGGTCAGAACGACGATCGGAAGCGCGGCGCGGTGGCCTGTCGTCCAGGTGACGAAATTCTGTAGCAACACGTCGCTGCGATAGCCGATCCACCGATTGGGCGGAAGCCGCCCGATCGCGCCGAGCCACATCACCAGGGTGAAGCCGACTGATCCGATGATGAGGAACACGCCGGAAATTTGAAGAGCGCCCTCGCCAGTGAGATCCACGACTCCAGCGTAGGGCTTCGGGTGCCGATCGACGCCGACCACTGCTCAAATGGAGCAATTGATGAGCACGTTCTGCTCACGTGAGCAGTTGCTTGCGATTCTCAGCGGAATCTCAGTACAGTCACGGGCACCGTTTGTCCATGGTTGTCTACAGACAAGGTGATCGATGACGATCGCAGTTCTCGGCGGGTACGGCGTAGGAATCACGATGCGTGTTCCTCACATGCCGCGCGCAGGGGAAACGGTCTCGGGCGGCGTTTTGAGCCGCGAACACGGCGGCAAAGGCTCTAACCAAGCGATCGCGATCGCTCGGTGGGGCGGCGAACCGACGCTCATCTCGGCTGTCGGGGCCGATGAAGCTGGCGCAGCCGCCCGAGAGTTGTGGGTACGCGAAGGCGTCGATGACGCCTGCGTGCTGTCGGTTGATGACACGACGATGGCCGGGGTGATTCTGGTCGATGCTGCGGGTGACAACCGCATCGCGATCGCGGCGGGCGCGCTCGACTCCGTGTGGGGTGCACGGGTCGAGCCGCTTGCGGCGACAGCATTGCGCAGCGCCCAGACACTCGTGATTTCGCTCGAGACCCCCCACGATGCCGCGCTGCAGTGCTCGGCTGCGGCACGCCGTGCGGGCATCCGGATCATTCTGAATCCTGCTCCGGCAGAGGATGTCCCGCGCGCGTTGTGGGCGAACGTCGACGTCCTCGTACCCAACCAATCGGAAGCTCGCTCGTTGCTGACTGCGGACGGGGCGGACGGCATGCTCGACGACGACCTCCGTCTCGCGACAGAACTCGCTGCGCGCGGGAATGGGACCGTCATCGTGACGTGCGGGGCAGACGGAGCGGTCATCGCGGATGAGCGAGGCGTGCGACGCGTTGCCGCTCCAGCGGTGAGCGTGGTTGATACGACGGGCGCCGGTGACACCTTCGTCGGAGTCTTGGCTGCCGAGTTGACCGCGGGAGCAGACATCGACAGCGCCGTGCACCTTGCGTGTCGCGCCGCCTCTCACTCGGTAACGCGGCGCGGCGTACTCGACGGTATTCCGCACCGCGCCGAGCTTTTGGGGGAGGCCGCGTGAGCGCGGGCCGAGAGGTGCCAAGCGGTGCCGCAACTCTCGCGCCGGTCATTCAACACACCTTGATCGCAGCGGATGTGACGCACGACCGCGTTGTCGCCCACGCCGAAGAGTGCCTCACGTGGGGCTTCAACGCCGCGATGGTTGCTGGCACGTGGGTGCGAGAAGTGGCCGCGGTGCTCGCGGGTTCGCCCGTGCTGGTTGCCTCTGCTCTCGATTTTCCGATCGTCGGAATCACGACGCCTCAGGGCAAAGCGGCGGAAGCCGCGCAGCTCGTCGCCGCAGGAGCACAACAGCTTGACATCGGCTGCCAGATCGGGTGGCTCAAGAGTGGCCGTTATGACGATTTTCGTGAGGACATTGCGGGAGTTGTCCGTGCTAGCGGAGTGCCCGTCAAGGTCATGCTAGAGCTTCCGCTATTGACGGCGCGCGAGCGGGAGATCGCCACCGACCTCGCGATGGAAGCCGGTGCCGCCTACCTCAAGAACGCAAGCAGCGGCGCGGTCGAGATCGCTAACCAAGCGAGTATCGAGTGGCTCGCGAGTCGCGCCCGCCATGGCGTGTTGGTGAAGGCGTCGGGGGGCATCACGTCGGAGGAACAGGTCGTCTCGCTTGTGAACGCGGGGGCAGCGCTCGTCGGAACCAGCGCCGGCGTGGCGATCGTGCAGGGCTCGGTCGACGCGTCGGTTCGGAGCTACTAGCCATGGCGATCTTCGAATTACTGCGCAACAGGAGCGGCGTTGACCGCTCGGGGCCGACTGCGTTGCACACGCAAATCTCGGACACGATTCGTGCGACTATCGCGGCCGGTACCTGGCCGGTGGGCCACCGATTGCCCACCGAACCTGACCTCGCGGCTGAACTGAAGGTGAGCAGGGGAACCCTTCGACGGGCCCTTGTCACTCTCGTTGAAGAGCAACTTCTGACTCAGACTCCTGGCAAAGGCACGTTCGTCGTCGCGCTGCCGTCGGTGCCGCGCGCCGAAGGCGAGTTGCGCGGAATCGCTGAAGACTTCGCGCGCCAAGGTCTCCAGCTGACAACGCGGGTCGTGGCCGCCGAACTCGCCGTGCCGGCGACGCCCGTGGGCGCCATGTTGCACGTTCTCGCTGACGAACCCGTCGTGTGCCTCACGAGAGTGAGAAGCGCTGATGGCACTCCGATCGCGCTGCTCAAGAACTATGTGCGCGCCGACTTCGCGCCAGGTCTCGAGAAGCTCGACCTTGTCAGTCGCACGCTTTTCGAGTTGATCGAGGTGCACTACGGCCTCGCGCTGGCATTCGCGCGGCGCGGTTTCGCCGCCCATGCCGCCACCGCAGAGGTTGCCGAATACCTCACCGTTCCGGTTGGCGCGCCGGTGCTGCACATGAGCCAAACGGCGTATCTCGCCGACGGCCGCCCGCTCGAACACTCCGACGTGTGGATCGCCAGCGATGAGGTTCAGGTCAGCATGGTGCTCGAGCGACCGCACAGTAACGAGGTGGCATTGTGACATCGAAGGTCATCATTGACTGTGACACGGGGTCGGACGACGCGGTTGCGATTATGGCGGCAGCGCTACACCCCGCTCTCGAGTTGGTTGCTGTCACCACGGTCAATGGCAACGTGCCGCTCGAAAACACCACCGACAACAGCCTGCGAGTTCTTGATGCCATCGGATGCGCCGTCCCCGTGCACGCGGGCGCGCCGCGACCCCTCGTCAGGCCCGACTTTCCGATTCCGCGCGAGGTGCTCAACGCCGGTCGCAAAGCTTTCCATAAGCGTCAGCTCGATCTGCCCGATCCGGTCTCGACCGTCTCGTCGCAGGGTGCGGCATCGGCGCTCATCGAGCACTTCCTCGGACCATCGGGGCCGGAGACGGTTCTTGTCGCTGTCGGGCCGCTGACCAACATCGCGGCCGCGCTCGCGGCCGAGCCCCGGCTGGCGTCGCGAATCCCCCGCCTTGTGATCATGGGTGGCGCTCGCGGCTGGGGAAACGTCACTGCCGCGGCGGAGTTCAATTTCTGGGTTGATCCGGATGCTGCTGCCGCGGTCTTGTCTGCCGGAATCGCCGACGTGCTTATCGTTCCGCTCGATGCGACTCACGATGCGGCGTTGTCGCATGAACACTGCGATACGTTCGACGCGCTCGGTACGCCGGGTGCGCTCGCCACCGCGGCGCTCGTCCGTGAGCGCATCGACACGTACCCCGGTTCTGACCACACTCCCTTCACGGCAGCGCCCGTTCACGATGCGCTGTGTATCGCCGCTCTTGTTCGCCCTGACGTGCTCACACGTGTGATCGATGCCGCCGTCACGGTCGAGACGGGCGGGGCGGAGAGCGTCGGGGCCCTGATCATCGATGACCGAACATGGTCAAGTGCGCCCCACAATGCGCGCGTTGCGTTGAACGCCGATGCCGAGATCTTCGCGGCTGTACTGACCGAGGCGTTCCGCTCATGATCGCGATCACTGACTTTCCCGCCACTGTCACCGAGACAGCGGCCATGAACTCCGACCGCTCGCGGTCGTGGCGAGAGGTCGCTCTGCGCGATCGCTGTCGCGACGAAGCGGTCGAAGCGCTCCACGAGAGCGAACCCCGGACGAGCGTCGACGGTGACGTCTCATCCATCCCTAGTGCTGGGCGGCAACGTAGCCGTGCAGCAGTTCACCCCCATATCGAAAGGCATGGATCATGACCAACGCACCCGCGGCGGCTCCGAAGAAGAGCAGTCGCTTCAATCGCAACAACTTGCCGACGACACTCATCGTCACACTGATTCCCGTCTCTGTGGCCTTGAACATTGTCGGTGGCTACATCGCGTCTGCTCTTCGCTTGCCGGTCTACCTTGACATGATCGGTACCGCGATCAGCGCGATCGTCCTCGGCCCCTGGTGGGGCGCCCTCGTGGGCGTCTTGACCAACACGGGTTCGGCTCTTATCACCGGACCGGTGAGCATCCCGTTCGCTCTCGTGAACGTTGTTGGCGCTCTCATCTGGGGTTACGGCGTGCGTTCGTGGGGCCTCGGCCGCACGATCCCGAAGTTCTTCCTGTTGAACGTCATCGTTGCCGTCGCGTGCACGCTCGTTGCCGCGCCGATCATCGTTCTGGTCTTCGGTGGCGCGACCGGCGCCGGTGCTGACGCCCTAACGGGTACATTCCTCGCGATCGGACAGAACCTCGTGGGTTCGGTGTTCTCGTCGAATATCTTGACGTCGTTGGCAGACAAAATCATTGCCGGTTTCGTCGCACTCGCCATTATCGAAGCGCTACCAAAGTCGTTGACTCAAGACATTGACATAGTGAAAGCAACACCACTTAAGGGTGTTCTCCTCGCTGTCGCAGGTGTCGTGATCGGCGTTCTGATCGTCGTCGTGTTCCTCGCTATCAACGCGGGCGCCTAAGTCGATCAACCTTCCCGGGCGCGCGATCTCGATCGCGCGCCCGGGTTCATCGGAGGAATCATGACAGACCCCATCATCAGCTTTGAAAACGTCACCTACACCTACCCCGGAACCGAAGAACCGGCCCTGCACTCGATTGACTTGGCCGTCATGCCCGGGGAGTACGTAGCGATTCTCGGGCTCAACGGAGCCGGCAAGACCACTCTTGGTCTCTGCGTCAACGGCGTGGTGCCCACCATGCTCGGAGGAGACCTCGAGGGCATGGTCACCGTGAGCGGCCTCGACGTTGGTGAGTACGCCGTGCGGGAAATGGCGAAGCTGGTGGGCATCGTGTTCGACAACCCGGAGTTTCAGATGAGCCAGCTCTCTGTTGCGGAAGAGATCGCGCTCGGCCTCGAGAACGCGGGTACCTCGTACGAGGAGATGATTCGCATCATTCCGGAGACACTCGCGCTAGTGGGCCTGGCCGGCTTCGAGGAACGTTCGCCCCTCGGCCTCTCGGGCGGTCAACAACAACGCCTCGCGATCGCCGCTGTGCTCGCCATGAGCCCCCAGATTCTCATCATGGATGAACCAACTTCCAACCTTGACCCGATCGGCAAGCAAGAGGTGTTCGACATGGCGGCGACCCTCAACAAGCAACGCGGAATGACGGTGATCGTCATCGAGCACGAAGTTGAAGTGATGGCACGCTACGCCGACCGCGTCGTCGTGCTCGACCATGGCCGAATCGTCATGAACGGTCCGCCTCGCGAAATCTTCGCGCGCGTCGATGAACTCGCAGCACTGGGGCTCCGGGTTCCGGAGAGCGCAGCCATTGCGACCATGCTCGCTGAGCGAGGCCTCTGGCAAGGCGACGTGCCGACCACAACCGAAGCCGCGGTCACCGCGTTGAACTCAGCACTGGAGGCCCGACGTGGCTAGACGACTCCCTCTTCCAAGCCCCGCTGAGTCTCGAGCGAGCAGCGCACACGCGATCGAGGTGCGCGACGCCCGTTATGTGTACCCGCAAGGCAAGGTCGTCGCCCTTGACAACGTGAGTGTGACGGTCGGCCACGGCGAACTCGTGGGAATCATCGGCCAGAACGGCTCAGGAAAGACGACCCTCACGAAGTTGCTCAACGGCCTTCTACAACCCGCCTCCGGTGAGGTTATCGTCAACGGAAACTCCACTACCGGCCGCACGGTGCAAGAGATGTCCGCTCACATCGGTTATGTCTTCCAGAATCCCAACCACCAGTTGTTCGCGCGCACCGTGCGAGCTGAGTTGGAGTTCGGCCCCTCCAACATCGGTATCGAGGGTGACGAGCTCGACGACCGCATCGCGCGTGCGGTGGAGTTCTTTGGGCTCGAAGATGTCATTGAGGAGCATCCGTATCGCGTGAGCTTTCCGATCAGGAAGCTGGTCGGAATCGCATCGATCGTCACGATGGAACCGTCGATTCTGATCCTCGATGAACCCTCTACTGGGCAAGATCACCAAACCACGTCGATCATCAACAACCTCATGCGTCGTCTGGCAGAGCAGGGCACTACGGTCGTCTGCGTGTCGCACGATATGCCTCTGCTTGCGGATGTTGTCGAGCGGGTCATCGTCATGAAAGACGCGCAGATCATTGCCGACGAGTCGCCGCGCGACGTGTTCTCAAATGCGGCTCTCATGGCGAGAACCAATCTGCAGGCGCCGCAATCGACAGAGATCGCGTTGCAGACGGTCGTGCCTCTCGGCGGACCCGTCGCCCTCACCCCTGATGAACTCGTCGGCGACCTCGCCGCCCGACTCAGCCGCTCGGCCTAGGAGCCCCCGTGTCAATGCAAGGAGCCCTTCCCGTCGCTCTGATTCCGGGCGATTCGATCATGCACCGCGTGCACCCGCTGCCCAAGATGCTGTGGGTGGTGCTGTATGTGGTGGTCGCGTTCATGACCCAGAACATCATCATCTTGTACTCGATGGCGATCTTCGCCTTCTTCTTGGGGGTGGTGAGTGGAGTGCTGCGACCCCTGCTGAAGGCGGCCTTCATCATCGTGCCGATCGGATCGTCATTGATTGCTCTGCAACTCATGGCGCCGGCGGTTGAGCAACCGTGGACCCTCGCCGCCGAGTTCGGGCCCATCACGCTCTACCAAGACGGCCTATACACCGGGCTCGTTCTGCTGGGGCGCATCGTTGCGTGTCTGCTGATGGCGTTGGTCGTCGTCATGACAACCCACCCGAGTGACCTGTTCACGACGTTGGCGAAGCTCAAGGTGCCGTACACACTGAACTTCATGATGGCGATGACGCTGCAACTGATCCCCGTGTTTCAGCGCGAGGTAGGCATTATCTTGAGCGCGCAAAAGTCGAGAGGCATGAAGGGCAACGGCTTTCAAGCGGTCTTGCCGAGTTTCGTGCCCGTCTTCGTCGGCGCCATCGAACGCGTTCAACAACTGTCGATTTCGCTCGAGTCACGAGGGTTCGGATCGGCCGGCCACAAGACTTCATACCGGCAAGTGCGCGGGAAGTGGACCGACTGGGTTCTCGCGACTATCGGTGTTGTGGTGGCCGCGGTGATTGGCACGCTTTCCATCATGCGCGGTGGCTGGAGTCTTGCGGCAGGACTCAGTGTCGAACCGCTCACCGCGATCATCGTGTGGAGCGTCGCGGCGTCACTGTTCCTCAGCATTATTCTGTTCGCCCTCGTCTTGTCGTTCCGAAAGAGCTAGGAGCACTCCGTGGCAACCACGATGCACGACGACCGTCAGTACCACATTCAGGTCGGGCCGGGCGAGGTGGGGCGATACGTCTTTCTGCCCGGTGACCCGGGCCGCTGTGAGCCGATTGCTGCCCTGTTCGATTCGCCTGTGCTGGTGGCTCGCAACCGCGAGTACGAGACGTGGACCGGGTATCTCGATGGCGAGAAGGTGTCGGTGACGTCGACGGGAATCGGATGCCCGTCTGCCGCAATCGCGATGGAAGAGCTCGTCAAGGTTGGCGCAGACACCTTCATTCGCGTTGGCACGTCGGGAGCGATGCAACCGGAGATCCGACCAGGTGACCTCGGGGTCATCAGCGGTGCGATTCGCGACGAAGGAACGACCCTGCACTATCTGCCGGTGGAGTTTCCGGCCGTCGCCGACGTCGACGTTACTCGCGCACTCGCGCGAGGCGCGCGGTCGCTCGGAAACACCGTGCACGTCGGAATCAGCCAGTCGAAAGACTCTTTCTATGGGCAGCATGAACCGGGTCGGATGCCCGTCGCAGGGCGCCTGCGCGATCGCTGGTCGGCGTGGATGGCGGGGGGTGCGATTTGCTCGGAGATGGAGGCGGCTGCGCTCTACATTGTTGCTGCAACTCTGAGGGTGCGCGCGGGAGGAATCATGATGATTCTCGGGCATCACGATCAATCACCCATGACCGAGGAGGAGCTGGCGCGAGGGTCACTCGACTCGCTGCTGCCTGCGGCGGTTGCCGGATTGCGAGAACTCATCGCCCGTGATCGGGAGGTGGCGGCATGAGTGGCGTGCACGACCCTGAGCTTCAGTATCACCTTCAACTCCGACCAGGGGATGTCGGGCGCTACGTCTTGCTTCCGGGTGACCCGGGTCGGTGCGAGCCGATCGCGGCCTTGTTCGACGATGCTCGTTTCGTCGCGAGTAACCGTGAGTACACGACCTACACCGGCACGCTCGATGGGGTTCCCGTGAGCGTGGTGTCGACCGGGATCGGCTGCCCGTCGTCGGCGATCGCGGTCGAAGAGTTGATCAAGCTCGGCGCCGACACCTTCATTCGCGTCGGTACATCCGGGGCGATTCAGCCTGACACCCCCTCGGGCACGCTCGCGATCGTGACGGCCGCAATCCGTGACGAGGGCACTTCGAGCCATTATCTGCCCATGGAGTTTCCCGCCATCGCCGACCCGCTGATTGTGGATGCTCTGACCGAGGCTGCACGCCGCGTCAACGCGCCCTGGCAGCGGGGCGTGACGCAGTCGAAGGACTCGTTTTACGGGGAAGTCGAACCCGAGCGGATGCCCATGGCCAGCCACCTCGCGGAACGGTGGAACGCGTGGGTGGCCGGCGGGGCGATCTGCTCAGAAATGGAAGCGTCGACGATCTTCGTCATCAGCGCGATCCACCGCGCTCGCGCTGGGGGTGTGATGCACGTGCACAACGATGCCACCGGCGGAGAGGTCGACCCGAGGCGCGAGCACTTGCTGGCGACGGCCGTCGAAGCGTTGCGGGTTCTTATCGCCCACGACCGCGCGGGCGCTCAGTGGCCCTAACCGCCGACTCGGAGCGGCTCGCGCGAGTCGCCCCGGAGTATGTGGCACGTATGCGTGCGCACCAGCGGCGCAACGTGACGCTCATGGTGCTCGACGGGGCCGCCTTCGCTCTCGTGTTGTCGCTGCTGAGTGAGACCACGATAATCCCGGCATTCGTGGAGGGGCTGACCGGCAGCGCCGTGCTCGTTGGACTCGTTGGCGCGATCTTCGCGCTCGGTCGGTATGCACCACAACTCGTTGGCTCACACCTCGCCTTGGGGCGTGAGCGGCGAAAGCCGCTGTTCGTCGCCATCGTGGTCGCGCAGCGCGTGGGAATTCTCGCGGTCGCCTGCAGCGCGCAGCTGGCCGGGGTTCTCGACACGACCCTCGTGGTCGTTCTGTTTCTGATCTCGTTCGGCGTCTATGCTGCGCTTGCCGGGATCGTCGGCCCCGTGTTCGGCGATTTCGTCGCCAAAGCGGTTCCGGTAGGGCGGGGACTCTTCTTCGGCGCCGTCCAACTGATCGGTGGGCTCTTGGGTTTCGCGGCGGCGCTCGCGGCCGAGCGTGTCATGCGCGAGAATCCGTTTCCGGTCGGCAATCAGTTGTTGTTCTGGGCAGCGGTCGGCGCCTCGGTGGTGTCTCTCGTGCTCGTGAGCTTCTTGAAAGAGGAACGGCTTCCCGATCCGCCGCCGCGACCGGCTTTTCGGAAGACTCTCGCGAGCATCCCGGGAATTCTGCGGGCCGACCGCGACTATCGGCGCTATCTGAGCGGAAGACTCGTGCAGGCGGTCGCAGCGGGTGGAATGGGTTTCGTGGTCGTCGCGGGGCTTCAAGACTCGACGCTCGTTGCCTCTGATGCCGCACTCCTCGCCGCAGCCTTCATTTTGGCTCAAGCAGTTCTCGGCTTCGGATTCGGCGTCGTGGGCAACGCCGCGGGCTGGCGGCTCGTTATGGTTCTCGGCGGGGTACTCATGGCGGCGGGGTTTGCGGTCGCCGCACTGGGGGGGTCGCTTGCGATGAGCCTCGTCGCGATGGCCCTCTTGGGAGGCGCCAACTCGCTTGTCTTTGTCGGCGACCCCAATATGTCGATCGAGCTCGCAGCACCGGGGTCGACCAGTGTGTATCTTGGCCTGACCTCGACGGCTCTCGGGCCGTTCTTCATTGCAGGTCCGCTACTCGCCGGCGTCTTGTCGCCCGTGGTCGGATTCACGGTCGTTTTCGTGGCGGCAGCCATACTCGCGGCCGTTGGCGCGGCGCTCTGCCTTCGCGTACGCGAGCCACGTCATCGCCCAGACACACTCGAGCGCGTCGATGAGGTGATGCCGTGAGCGTCGCCGCAGACGTCGAGCAAATGCGCCGGCTGGCTCCCGAGTTCGTCGACGGTATGGCCCGACACAGCCGTCGCAACATGACCCTCATGGTGCTCGAGGGGGGCACTTTCGCCCTGGCGATGTCCCTCTTGAGCGAGACCACGATTGTTCCGGCGTTCATTCAAGCCCTGACCGGCAGCGCACTTTTGGTGGGCCTCGTCGGGGCGGTGTGGGCGCTCGGGCGCTATCTGCCGCAACTGGTCGGGGCGCACCTTGCCCTCGGCCGTCGCCGCCGCAAGCCCCTGTTTCTCACGCTCGTCGTCGCCGAGCGAGTGGCGATACTGCTCATCGCGGTCGCGGCATCGTTCGCCGGAGTCTTGACGACAGAGCTCGTCGTCGTACTGTTTTTCATGGCCTTCGCGGCCTACTCGACGACGGTCGGGCTGATCGGACCTGTCTACGGCGACTTCATCGCCAAAGCCATCACCATCTCGCGCGGCTGGCTGTTCGCTCTCGTGCAGTTGCTCGGTGGGGTGCTGGGCTTCGCGGCGGCACTCGGTGCCGAGCGGCTTCTTGCGAGCTTTCCGTTTCCGCTCGGGAATCAGATCGCGTTCTGGGTCGCGCTCGCCCTCTCGTTGCTCTCGATCGTGTTCGTGGCTAACCTCGTCGACCACGAGTTTCCGGCCACAGAGTCGCGCCCACCCTTCTTGCGCACCCTTGGTGATGTGCCCCGCATCATCCGTGGCCACCTGCACTACCGCCGCTATCTCGTGGCTCGGGCATCGATGGCGCTCGCAACCGGCGGGGTAGGGTTCGTCGTCGTTGCGGGTATCGCAGGGCCCTTGCGAGCATCCGATGCGGCGATCTTGGCCGCGGCCTTCGTGCTCGCGCAGGCGGTGATCGGGTTTGGGCTGGGCGTTCTGGGCAACCGCGTCGGCTATCGCTGGGTCGTTGTCGTCGGCGCGCTATTGATTGTGGGCGGGATGCTCATCGCCGCTGTCGCCGACAGCCTGGTGCTCTTCGCTCTGGCCTGCGCGCTGCTCGGTGGTTCCAACTCATTGACGTTTGTCTGCGACCCCAGCATGTCGATTGAGTTCGCACCACCGGGGCGCACGAGTGTCTACTTGGGAACCACGCTCACCGTCCTGGCGCCGTTCTTCATCGTCGGCCCGCTTTTGGCAGGACTCCTCGTACCGATGGTCGGCGCACCGGCCGTCTTCGTCGGATGCGCGGTGCTCGCGGTCGGCGGGGGGCTGCTCGCGTTGCGCTTCCGTGACCCCCGCGCGGGCGGCGCGGCCGAATCGATTCCGTTGCCGAAGGAGACACCATGAGCCATCGCATCATCATCGACACCGACACGGCGGCGGATGACAGTTTCGCCATGCTCGTCGGGTTGCGGCATCCGCACGCGCAGCTCGAGGCGGTGACGATTGTCGCCGGAAACGTCGCGTTCGACCAGCAGGTGCAGAACGCCCTCATCACGATCGATCAAGCTGGTCGCGCCGGAGAGGTGCCCGTGCACTTGGGCGCTCGTGTGCCATTGCTGCAGTCGTGGGTTGAGGCGAGTGCGCACGGCGACGGCAAGGGAAATCATGAGTGGCGCGAGCCGACGCAGAAGCCCAGCGATGAGCGCGCAGCGGACGCGATCGTGCGCATCGTCAATGACAACCCTGGCGAGATCGACATTGTCGCGATCGGGCCGTTGACGAATATCGCGACGGCGGTTGCGCTCGATCGCGACTTGCCGCGGAAGGCGCGCTCGCTGTGGATCATGGGCGGGTGCGAGAACTCCGTGGGCAATATCACGGCGGCAGCGGAGTACAACTTCTATGTCGACCCCGAGGCCGCGCAACTGGTGCTCTCGGCGGGGTTCGACACGACTATCGTCACCTGGACCCTGACGCTCGCCCGGGCTCTGTGGAGCGAAGCGCAAGTGCGCGAGCTCGAAGAACTCGGCACGCCGTTGGCACACTTCTTCAGCATTCTTGACGCGCCGAACCTTGCGTTCAACCGCAGCGTGGGCATCGACGGCAGCACTCACCCCGACTCGTTGACGGCGATGCTGCTCGTTCGCCCCGACCTGATTGCGACCTCACGAGAGCTCTATGTCGAGGTCGACACGCGCTCCGGGCTGACGCGCGGCTACTCGCTCATGGATGACCGTCCCGAGCGCAATCGGCCGAATGCTCGAGTGATCGATGACATCGACGCGGCGGGCTTCTTCGCTGCCTATCGTGACCTGCTTGCCATGCCGTAGCGATCGGTCGGGTGTGGCGCCTCGGGGGTCGAGATACGGGCAGTGCGGGTCGTGATTGACCAGCCGAGTGTGGCCACGTGCAGGGCCAGCGCCCGAGCGGGGTCGGTCAACGCGCCGGCCCCCAAGAGCGCTTCAATGCGCTCAAGCCGGTCATAAACGGTCTGCCGGCGCACGCCCAGCGCGCGCGCGGCTGCCGTTCGACTGCCACCGACCCGAAACAGTTCGACGAGGGTGCCGAGTAGCTCAGATCCTCGACGCGCGTCGGCATCGAGCAGGGGCCCCAGTTGACCACTGACGAAATCATCGAGGGTTCCAGCGGTGTCCATGCTGTTCAAGAGCCGGGCCAACGCGGTGTCTTCGGCGAGCAGTGCCTCGTGCGCGCCGAGGAGCGGCGCGAGGGCCGCCGCTTCGAGTGCTTCGCGGAGCGACCGGTGGGTGTCGTGCCAAGTGTCGACGATGCTTCCTCCAGTGACCGATCGAAAAAGCGGTGAGTGGCCGAGGGTGAGGGTGGCGACCGTCGCCCGCACCGCATCGGAGTTGGTTTCGGCGGCGAGAGCGGCGATCACGACGACGGCATTCTCGATGCGTCCGATCACTGCGGTTCCGAGATTGCGGGGGACTGCGTCGCTGAGGTGCACGTAAGCGTCATCAAGGCTGCGGCCCGGCAACGGCACGAACACGATGGCGATGAGACGCGCACCCGGCCCGACAACGACGCCCACCGACTTTGCCCGCGCATCGAGTTCGGTTGAGGCTCCTTCACCGCGCTGGATGATCTGCAGCAGTTGCTCGTGCGCATATCGCCTCGTGGGCATTGTCGGGCCCGATCGCGCCAACTCCAGCGCCATCGCTGCCGCGCCGCGGTCGATGACCACGCGGTGATCGTCGGTAACGGCGGCGGCCGAGCGGAGCACCCCGCGCCGTTCGCCGAACACTTCGACGGGCCGCTCGAGTTCTCGCGCGCGACGCGGCACCGGGCCCGAGGCCGCGATCTCTCGACCCTCCGGGTCGATGAACGCGACCGGCGCGCCGGTGAGTTCGTCGAGAGCCGCGAGAACGGCGGTGACTCCGCCGCCCTTGAGGAGAACATCCATCAACCGACTCGTTGCGCGGTCGGATGCCCGCAGGGTGAGAGATTCCGCGTCGAGGATGAGTCGGTGTGCCGACTCGGTGATGTCGATAAAGGGCACGACGCCGTCGAGCCTTACGAGCGAGACACTGGAGTCGCGGAGTTCGTCGGCAATGATTGGTGGGATCTCGCTGAAGGTGCGCCCGACCTCGAACAGCAAGGCCCCGACGTCGATGTCGATGAGCGACCGGGCGTAGGCGCGCAGTCGTGCATCGCTGGCCCCGACGAGACCCAACCCCGAGGTCAGCAGGGCCTCGCCGCCCTTAAGCAGTGTCGCGATGTCGAAGATCTCGGAGGTGTGGACCCACCTCACGTCGCGATCGGCGCTTCCGCTCACGAGCCGCGGTGCGGCGGCGGCCAGGGCGGGCAGTGCTAAGAGAACGTCGAGCGCGAGGGCCATGCTCAACACTCGCGCGAAGCAGACACAGTGTCCACTCTTTGCGCACATGAGCACACGAAAGCGCACACTATGTCCGTTGTCGCGCGCGCGGCATGGTCTCAGACTGGGGCGAGCATCGACGATGCGACGCCGTGCGAAAGGAGCAGTCGATGGCCGTTTCCCACACCAGCGTGACCGCCACGGTCAAGGGCTCGAGTCCGCTGGTTCACGTGCCGGAGGGGTATTCGTGGATGGGATGCGACGACTTCGAACGCGAGGCACCGAGACGCCGTGTGTATGTGCCCGAGTTTTGGATGGACAAGTTTCCGGTGACGAACGATGATTACGCCGCCTATGTTGCTGACACGGGCGCGCGTGCCCCGTCGTATTGGGCACAGGGGGTCGTGCCGGAGGGCTACGGCGACCATCCTGTGATGGTCAATTGGCGCAACGCCACCGATTACGCAGCGTGGGCGGGCAAGCGACTGCCGATCGAAGCCGAGTGGGAGAAGGCAGCGGGGGGTGCTCAAGGGCTCGTCTTTCCGTGGGGCGACCAGTTCGACGCCGACCGCGCGCTCACGTGGGAGAGCGCGGCGGTCACCGGGATTCACAGCGAGAGCGTCTCGGCTCGCCCACAGGGCGCATCGCCCTACGGCTGCGAGCAAATGGTCGGCTTGGTCGAGGAATGGGTTGACGACCTGTACCGCGCATATTCCGGAAGCGGCTACGAATCGATCGGGTATGCGCAGGGCTATCGCGTTTTGCGCGGGGGCAGCTGGATCTTTGCGCAGACGCACGCGCGCATCACCTACCGCTGCTTCGAAGACGAAGACCTCTCGGACGAGCACTTCTGGGGGCTCGGTGGTCCGACCTTCCGGTGCGCGTCGAGCCTCGCACCGCAGCTGGAGGCCCGCGCGTGAGCGGCGCGGTGCCGGCGGGGCATGACCTTGTCCGCATTCCGGCCGGGGAGTTCGTCCGGGGCAGTGACGAGTTTGATCTCGAGGCCCCCGAACGCACCGAAGCGCTCGGCGCTTTCGAGATCGATCGATACCCCGTGACGGTGGAGCAGTTCGCGCGCTACTGCCAGCAGACGGGCACCGACCTGCCCCCCGACTTTCCCGATGCCACCCAGAGGGCGGCCGACCCGCAGGTGCTGCGTCACCCTGTTGAGCGCGTCACCTGGTTCGAGGCCGTGGCCTACGCCGACTGGGCGGGACTGCGACTGCCGACGGAAGCCGAGTGGGAGCGTGCCGCGCGCGGCACCCAGGGTCGGCGGTGGCCCTGGGGAGACACCTTTGATGAGTCGCGCGCAGTTGTCTGGGACAACGCCAAAGCGCTCGGCGTGACGACCGTGACGATCGACCGATTTCCGGGTGGTGAGAGCACCGACGGCGTTCGGCACTTGGCCGGCAACGTCGAAGAGTGGGTTGAGGATGTCCTTCGCCCCTATTCCGGAAGCGCCCACTCCTCGCCCTCCGCAGATGGCGCCTGCCGCGTGCTTCGCGGAGGCTCGTGGTTCTACACCAACGAGTACGCACGAGGATCATTCCGGCGCGGCGCCGTGCCCGAGTTCACGGGTTACGAAGGGGCGGGAGGCCCCGGCTTCCGCTGCGCGCGCAGCGTCGACGAGCGCGCGTAACCCGTGCCCCTAGTGCGACAGCGCGATTGAGCCGGTGTTGACGAGCGCGACGACGCTCAGCGCGATTCCGGGTACCACGATGAGTGCCGCGAAGAGGCCGAACAGGCTGACGGCGAACTTCTCGATGCGGGTCATGGTGTTCCTCTTCACGTCAGGGCGTCAGGCTGGTCTTCATACTACCGAGCGAGAACGCTGCTGACTCTGAGCATTGCCTCACGATGGCAGCGAATACTCGGTGCCGTCGGCGATCGCCAGGCCGTCGGCGAGCAAGCCCGCGAGGGCCCGCTCGCGCTGCACAGCGTCGGGCCAGAGTTGCTCGATCACGTCGGCGGGCACGGGGGTGTCGCTCAGCCGCAGCTCGCGCATGATGAGCCCCCGCACTTGGCGATCGCTGCCCTCGAAGCGCGCTTGGCGCGGTGCCGTGGGGCCCTCGTACTCGGGGTAGCCCGCGGCGCGCCACGCGCACAGCTCGGCGATCGGGCAGGCCTCGCACTGCGGGGTGCGGGCACCACACACCGTTTGGCCGAGCTCCATCGCGCCGGCGTTAAACTGCCGCGCGTGGGCGGGGTCGCTCGGAAGAAGATCCTGCATGAGGGCGAGGTCGGCGCGCGTGCGCGCAGGCCCCGCTTCGCCGTGACCGAGAATCGCGCGGGCCAGCACCCGGCGCGTATTGACGTCGACGACGGGCACGGGCCTGCCATAGGCGAAAGCGGCGACGGCGCGGGCGGTGTAGTCGCCGATTCCGGGGAGGGCGAGAAGAGCATCTACGTCGTCGGGCACCACGCCGCCATGGTGCTCGCTGATCGCGACGGCCGCGGCGTGCAGGGCGAGTGCTCGGCGCGGGTAGCCGAGGCGATCCCACGCGCGCACGGCCTCGGCGGGGGAGTCGGCGGCGAGGGCGTCGGGGGTGGGCCAGCGCGCGAGCCACGACTCGAGCCTCGGAATCACGCGGGCGACGGGGGTCTGCTGAAGCATGATCTCGCTCACGAGGGTGCCCCACGCGCTGAAGCCGGGGCGGCGCCACGGCAGGTCACGCGCGTTCTCGGCGAACCACGCGATGATGCGGGGTGGGATACCCCTGCGGAGTTCGTCGTCTGCAGCCTGCACCCCCTTACGCTACGACCCGCGGGGCAACTCTCAGCGCGCGGCTCTAGCGTGGCGGCATGAAGATGCTCGTCACCGGGGCCACCGGCTACATTGGCGGTCGCCTCGTGCCGCGCCTGCTCGAGGCGGGCCACGAGGTGCGCGTGTTTGTCCGCGACCCGGTTCGACTGCGTGACGTCCCGTGGGCCGGTGACGTCGAGGTCGTCGTCGGCGACTTGCGCCGCGCCGCCGATGTCGAACGCGCCGTCGACGGCATCGACGTTCTCTACTACCTCGTGCACTCGATGAGCAGTGCGGGCGATTTCGAGCGAACTGAGCGGCAGGTGGCCACGACCGTTGCGGCGGCCGCTGCGGCGGCAAAGGTTGGCCGCATCGTCTACCTCGGCGGGTTGCACCCCGACGGCCCACTCTCGGCGCATTTGCGCAGCCGCAAAGAGGTGGGCGACATTCTCATGGCGAGTGGAGTGCCCACCGTGGCGCTCCAGGCCGGGGTCGTCATCGGCTCGGGCTCGGCGAGCTTCGAGATGATCCGGCACTTGACCGAAGTGCTGCCCTACATGCCCGCTCCGAAATGGGTGCGCAATTTCATTCAGCCGATCGCGGTTCGGGATGTTCTCCACTACCTGGTCGGGGCATCCACGCTGCCCGCCGACGTCAACCGAGCCTTCGATATCGGTGGCCCCGACGTGCTGCGCTACGGCCAGATGATGAACGGCTATGCCGTGGAGGCAGGGCTCAAGCAACGCCCGATCGCGAGCCTGCCCGTGCTGACCCCCTACCTCGCGAGCCAGTGGGTGAACCTCGTGACGCCGATTCCGCGGGCACTCGCGGTGCCGATCATCTCGAGCCTGCAATACGAC
>CAYWZI010000029.1:5727-18437 GCA_964462815.1 uncultured Microbacteriaceae bacterium | reverse complement strand
AGGGGCCCCGACCGAAGTCGGGGCCCCTCTCAGTCGCGCTAGTCAGTGACTAGTTGATGCGGCTGAAGGTGTTGTCAGCGGCGTACTCGAAGATGCCGATGGTCGCCTCAGTCGGGTCGCCGTTCTCGTCGAACGTGATCGGACCAGAAGCGCCGTCGTAGTCAACGACTCCGCCGTCAAGGATGATCTGCGCGCACGACGCGAAGTCGGTGCACTTCTCGCCATCGCCCGAGCCACCGGAGACCTCCTGCAGCTTCGACGCGATGTCGGCACCCTCGACCGAGCCAGCAGCGAGAGCCGCGAGCGCGATCAGGATAACGGCGTCGTACGACTCAGCTGCGTAGCTGAACTCGGTGAGGTCGGGGTCGACCTCGAGCAGACGGTCCTGGAAGTTGCCCAGGGTCGAGATGTCAAGACCCGGCAGGGTTCCCTTGGCGCCCTCGATGAGGCCAGCCTCGAAGTCCGCGCTGTAGTCGGCGAGGTTACCGTCGACGAAGTAGAGCGACGAACCCGGGTAGCCGGCACCCACGAGCGCGGGGACGACAACCTTGGCCTGGTCGAACGTGATGACAGCGATCGCGTCGGGAGCAGCAGCGGTCAGCGCGGAGACCTGAGCGTCGAAGCTCGTGTCACCCTCGTTGAACAGCTCCTCAGCGACAACCTCGCCACCAGCGGCCTCGAACGTGGCGCGCAGCGCGCCGGCAAGGCCGGTGCCGTAAGCGTCGTTGAGAACCAGCATGCCGAGCGTTGCGGCACCCTCTTCAGCGATCAGGTTGCCGAGCACCTCGCCCTGGAGCAGGTCGCTCGGAGCGTTGCGCCAGTAGAGGCCGTTGTCGTCGTAGTCGGTGAACGTCGGCGACGTGTTGGCCGGCGAGAACTGCACAACACCGGCGGCGACGATCTGGTCGATGACGGTCAGCGAGACACCCGACGACGCGGCACCGATGATGGCCGAAACGTCCTGCGAGAGGAGGTCGGTCACCGAAACGGTCGCAGTGTCAGTGGTGGTGTCACCCGAGTCGCGGTAGATCGCTTCGACGGTGATGCCGAGGTCGGCTTCGTTGACCTCCTGGACTCCGAGGGCAACACCTGCCTCCTCGGGCGGGCCGAGGAACGCGAGGGCGCCACTCTGGGGGAGGATCGTGCCGACGGTCAGGCTCAGCTGCTCGGTGGGACCAGCCGGCTCTTCGGCCTCTGTCGTCGCGCAGCCGCTCAGAACGAGCGCGCTGGCACCCACGACGGCGATGCCGCCGAGGAGGGACGAGAGAGAACGAGAGCGGCGGCCTGAGCCGGAAGTGAATACGCTCATGTTGCTCCTTGCGTTGAAAGGTGTTCAGGAAGAGACCGCGCAGAAGCGCGGCCATTTAGACACCGTACGGGTCACAGAGTTCATTCACAACTCATTAGGGTTACATCCCTGTAACACCGAGAACGCATGGCTCCGGCCACGAGCACGACGATTTCCGTGCACGAGGCCACCCAGAGCGACGAAATCCGTCGCTGCCAGTGCGTTACCTCACGAACGAAGCGAGATCCCGCCGTCGGCTTGCGGTCGATTTTCAGCGTCATACCGGAAAACACTCAGTTCTGCCGTCACGATGTCCCCCGCGTCGTCGATCCCAAGCGTCCCCGAAACGCCGTCGTAGTCGATCGTCTGGCCATTGGCTAGGGCATCGACACACTCTCCGACGCTGCCGCACACAACGACTCCGGTGAGTGCCTCTCGGGCTGTGCGCACGATCGACGGCCCCCCATCGTCGCTCGCGATCACGGCAGCCAACACGGCGAGAATGACGGCGTCATAGGTTTCGGGGGCAAAGCGAAGCTCTTGCAGCCGCGGGTCAGACTGCCTCAACAGTCGGGCGAATTCATCATCGACGGCGGCGCCCGGGCGAACAGCGGTTGCCCCCTCGAGCGCCCCTGCTGCGACCGACGATGAGAAGTCAGCGACACCGTCCGAGCTGAACAACAATTGGTCGCCGCGCACTCCGCGCTCGAGCAGGGCGGTGATGAGCTCGGCGAGCTGCGCCACAGAAACACCGGTTGTTGCGATCGCGATCACGTCGGGCTCACGAGAGGCAAGGCTGAAGGCGAGGCGACGGATGTTCGTTCCCGCGTCTGCTCGCTCCACTGCAGTGACCGTGGCCGACTCGCTGGCGAGCGCGGCGCGCGCGGCGTCCACCACTGCCTTGCCCTGAGCGTCAGAACCGGCGACGAGGGCGATTGACTCGGCCCCCGCATCCACCGCCGACTGCATGAGGGCCACGACATCGCGATCAACGGCGGGAATCGTGCGCAGCAAGACTCCCGACGGGGTGGCAGATCGCACAGTCGGCCCGGGTGCGGCCGAGGCCATCACCGCGATGCCAGCGTCGGCCGCAAGAGGCAGAAGTCGAGACAGCAGTTCGTCGTTGGGCGGCCCCACGATAACGTCGACGTCGCGGGTGAGAAGTTCGGCGAACCCAGCTTCCAGCCGTTCATCGTCGACGCTTCCGGCCTCACGGTAGAAAGCCTCGACCGGAACCCCGAGCACACCGCCGGCAGCATTCGCGTCGCGCACGGCACGCTCGATCGCCGCGACCATTCCGGCCCCGACTCCCGCGACGTCACCGCCCATCGGCAACAGTGCGCCGATGCGCAGCACGCCATCACCGGTCGGACCCGCCGACTCGGTCACGGTTGGCGTGGGGGTCGGCAGGGGTCTCGGCACAGCGCACCCGGCACTGGTCAGGACAAGAGCAATCGCGATCGTGGCGGCAACGATCGATCTCGTCATGGTGCCCCTCCCGTTCGCGATGCAGTCGACACCCGGCACACTATCCCCCCGGCCGTAGGCTGAGGCCGTGCCCGCGCCGTCACCGCTGCAACTGACCGCAGAGTTCTCGCCGTTGAGCGAAGCCGCCGCGACGACACTTCTCGGGGCGCACTACGACATCGACGCCACCACGATCAGGCGTCTTGCCACGGAGCGCGACGACACTTATGTGGTGACTGCCCCGACGGGGCGACACATCGCGAAGTTTGCGCACCCGCTCGACGAGTGGGCCACCGTGCACGATCAGGTCACCGTGATGCACGGGCTCGCTGAGCGCGCGCCCGACCTCCCCGTGCAACGAGTCATGCGCTCTCGTGAGGGACACCTGCTCACGCGCGTGAACGACGGGGCAGGAGCTCCGCGATTGCTGCGCGTGCTGTCGTACCTCGACGGGGAGGGGCTCGGCGCCGCAGCACGTCCGCTCGAAGCGATGGTCGTGCTCGGGCGACTGCATGCACGCCTGGCGGCCGTCATCGCGGAGATCGGCGACGACGCCGAGCCGCCGCTCCAGGGTGCCTCGACGCCCTGGAACCTCCTCGCGCTCGATGACTACGCTCCGCACCTCGAGGCGATCGACAGCAACGAGCTCCGGGCAGAGGTTGAGCGCACGATTGAGCGCGTGCGCGAGCGTGTGATGCCGGCCCTCCACGGCCTGTCGGCGCCCCTTGCCCACAATGATCTGCACGGCGACAACGTGCTCGTAACCACCGCACCCTTCACGATCACGGGGGTGCTCGACTTCGGCGACATGTGCCGCACGCCCCGCGTGGCTGATCTCGCCGTCGCCGCCTCGTACGCCCGAGGCCGCGTCGGAGCCATCGCTGAGCCATGGGCGGCCGCGCGCGCCTACGTCGCCGGCTATGAGGAAGAACAACCGCTCTCCCCCGATGAGCACGCGCTGCTGCCCGAGCTGGTGCTGCTGCGATTGGCACAGCGCGGAATCCTGAACTCGGCCATTGCCGCCGCTAACCAGGCAGCCGCGGGATACGCGAGCCGCAACCTGAGCGCCATCACGCGCGATTTGCGCGAACTGGGCGCGAGCATCCCCCGCACGATCGGAGACACGCGATGATCGGACCAGCCACCTACTTCACGCCAGAGCACCGCGACGCCCTCGATGAGCGGACACGATCGCTCATTGACCGGCGCGAGGCGGTGTTGTCGCCCGGCTATCGACTGTTCTATGAGCACCCTGTCGAGTTCGTGCGTGGCAGCGGAACGAAGCTCTACTCGCGCGACGGTGACGAGTATCTCGATGCCTACAACAACGTACCGTCAGTGGGGCACTCGCACCCGCGCGTGACAGCTGCGATCGCCGCCCAGGCCGCACAGCTGAACACCCACACGCGCTATCTGAACGAAGCACTCATCGACTACGCCGAGCTGCTGCTCGACGCGTTCTCGACCGAACTCGACACGCTCACGCTCGTCTGCACGGGGTCAGAGGCCAACGACCTCGCCCTTCGCGTGGCGAAGCACGTCACCGGCCAGCGTGGCGTCATTGTCACGGAGAACGCGTACCACGGGGTCACGGCCGAGATCGCGGCGATCTCACCCTCACTCGGCGGAGTTGACTCGCTCGCCGCGTGGGTGCGCACCGTGCGACCCCCGGTGGGTGACGGAACAGCGATGGTCGCGGATGCTCGCGCTGCCATCGCTGACCTCCAGGCCGCCGGTCACGGGGTCGCAGCGTTGATCGTCGATACCGCTTTCGCGAGCGACGGCTTCATCGCCCCCTCACCCGGAACGAGCACGGCTCTCGCCGCCGTGCAGCAGCTCGTGCATGCCGCAGGTGGGCTCGTGATCGCCGACGAAGTGCAGCCCGGGTTCGGACGCCTCGGTCGGCGCGCCGGCGAGCCAGGGTTGTGGGGCTACCGTCATCACGGCATGACGCCCGATCTCGTCACGATGGGCAAGCCGATGGCCAACGGCCTTCCCGTGGCGGGCCTCGTCGCGCGCCGCGAGTTGATGCGCGCTTTCGGCGAGCACGTGCGCTACTTCAACACGTTCGCCGGAACCCCCGTCTCGGTCGCCGCGGCGCGTGCGACATGGGAGGTGCTGCACGACGAGCAACTGCCCGAGCGCGCCACGACGATCGGTGACACCGTGCTGACGCACCTCGCCGAGCTGGCCTCGAGACACGACCGGTTGAGTGACGAACGCGGTCGCGGGCTCTATCTGTCGGTTGACGTCGTCGATCCGGCAACGGGCGCGCCCGATGCGGCAGCGGCAGTGCGTCTCGTGAGTGCGTTGCGAGAGCGCCGTGTGCTCATCAGTGCGTCGGGGCGCGACAACGCCTCGCTCAAGGTGCGGCCACCATTGCCGTTCTCGATCGCCGACGCCGACCGGTTGGCGACCGAACTCGACGCGGCAGTGCGCGACCTGGGTTGAGACGCCTGGCGCGCTCGATCAGACCGTCTCGATCGGTCGCGTCTCGGGCGGCAGTTCTCGCCGCTCGCGCAGGGCGCGTCGACGTTGCACGACGGCCTCCGTGCTCAGCACGACAAGAGCGAGCCACACGAGCGCGAAGCCGATCCAACGCTCGAGCGGCATGGGCTCTAGCAACACGGCGACGCCGAAGATGAACTGCAGCAGGGGCGCGAAGTACTGAATGAAGCCCATGACGCTGAGCGGCAACCGGCGAGCTGCGGCCGCGAACAGCAGCAAAGGAACGGCGGTGACGATTCCTGCCAGGCTCACCAGCACCGCGTGCCCGACACCGGCACTGCCCACCGTGATGCCCCCACCGGCCACCTGCACCCACAGCAGGGCAACCGCGGCAGCGGGCACGAGCCACGCGGTCTCGAGCGTGAGCCCACCCACGGCCGAGACCTTCCCGCCCATGCGATTCTTCAGAAACCCGTAGAGCCCGAACGAAAAGGCGAGAGCGAGCGAAATGTACGGAGGCTGGCCATAGCCGATCGCGAGCACGAGCACCGCAACAACACTGATGCCGACAGCAACCCATTGCCCGACGCGCAACCGTTCGCGCAAGAACAGCACGCCGAGGGCGATCGAAACAACCGGATTGATGAAGTAGCCGAGCGCCGCTTCGACGACGAAGCCGCTCGTCGAGGCGAAGACGTACACGACCCAGTTGATGGCGATGAGCACTCCGGCCACGAGACTCAGCACCATGATGCGTCGGTCTCGCAGCAGCGCGGCAAAGGCCCCGAACGCCCGCGTGAGTGCGAGCAGCACGAGACAGAACACGAGGGAAAGGACGACGCGCCACGCCACGATTTCGATCGGGCCGCTCGGGCTCAGCAGCAGAAAGTAGATGGGCAAGAAACCCCAGAGCCCATAGGCCGACACCGCGAGTGCGAGGCCCGACGGCGAGAGTCGAGTGTCGGGCACCTCCCCACTGTAGACCTGCCTGTGAGGGTCTCCGTGGCGTCGTCTATGCACGAACCCCCCGGTCTCGCACGAGGCGAGCCGGGGGGTTCGTTGAAACGCTGATTCCGACTAGCGGACCACGACCGCCAGTACGTCGCGGGCCGAGAGCACGAGGAATTCGTCGCCACCGTACTTGACCTCGGTACCGCCGTACTTCGAGTAGAGCACGCGGTCGCCCACGGCAACGTCGATGGGAACGCGGTTGCCGTTGTCGTCGATGCGGCCGGGGCCGACAGCGACAACTTCGCCCTCCTGCGGCTTCTCCTTGGCGGTGTCGGGGATAACGAGACCTGAAGCAGTGGTCTGCTCTGCCTCGACCTGCTTGATGACGATGCGATCTTCGAGCGGCTTGATGCTGACCGACACGGTTGACCTCTTCTTTCTTACGACGATGAGGGGGTTGGCACACTCGACGTGCGAGTGCCAGGTCCACTGTACCCAAGCGATTAGCACTCACGCAATCCGAGTGCCAACCACCACCGCCTCGACCGGGGTGGCATCATCGGGGGATGGACGCGAGCGAACTGCGCGAGTTGCTGACCCCCGAGTCGCTGCAGTTGCTCGACAGCCTTGCGCCGAGCGGCGAGATCGGTGATGCCGTGGCGCTCGTCTCTCGACTGCGTCGAGAGGGGCATCCCCCCGCCCGCGTCGCTGCGGTCTTGACGCAGTATCGATTGCGTCGTCGTGCCGTCGCGAAATTCGGGCCGTTCGCGCAGCGGATGCTCTTCACCCAGGAGGGCCTCGAGCAGGCATCACGACTGCGTGTGGCGGCGTTGCACGCCGGGCGCTTCTCGGCGGCGGGCCTCACGCGCGTTGCCGACCTCGGGTGCGGAATCGGCGGCGATGCGATGGCGATGGCGGCGCTTGAGCTGACGGTCACGGCGGTCGAACGCGATGAAGTGACCGCCGCGATCGCGACCTACAACCTGGCGCCCTGGGGGACGGCGCACGTCGTGCACGGCGACGCGCTCGAGCACCCGCTCGATGACGTCGACGCGATCTGGCTTGACCCCGCGCGCCGCGACGGAGCCACGCGGCTGGCGTCGCCCGACGACTGGTCACCGAGCCTCGACGTCTCCCTCGAGCTGGCCGAGCGACGGCCCGCGGGCATCAAACTCGCGCCGGGCATGGACCGCGACCTTCTGCCCGACGGCTTCGAAGCCCAGTGGGTGTCGGTCGACGGTGAGGTCGTCGAGCTTGTGCTGTGGTCAGGCGCACTGGCGCGCGAGGGCGTCGGCCGAGCTGCGCTTGTGTTGCGGGGCAGCGAGGCCCCCGCAGAACTGCGGGCCGAGTCCGACGCGAGTGATGTCGACGCAGGAGCCCTCGGCGACTACCTGTACGAACCCGATGGTGCGGTGATTCGTGCGCGACTCATCGGCGATCTCGCGCGCCCGATAGGGGGCCGAATGCTCGATACGACGATCGCCTACGTCACCACCGATCGGCTCGAGCCGACCCCGTTCGCGCGCGCCTTCCGCGTCATCGAACGTTTTCCGCTCGACGAGAAATTGCTCGCTCGCGAACTTGCCGCGCGCGACATCGGAACCCTCGAGATCAAGAAACGGGGTGTCGACGTTGATCCGGCGCGCTTGCGTCCGCGCCTCAAGCTGCGCGGAGACTCGTCTGCCGTGCTCTTTCTCACGCGCATCGCGGGGGCTCGAACGGCAATCCTCGCCGAGCGCTGCGACTAGTCCTGAGCACTCATTCTCGCTGAGGGGTTAGAAGCCGCCTGCAGCGCCGAACGCCCCGACCGTCACCCAGAGAATCAGCAGCGGAACCAAGAGAATCAAGACCCACAGCACCGAGATGGCAATCCCGACATAGCCCGTGACGAGACCGGCAACGGCCATGCCACGAGCGTGCGGTTCGCGCTTGATGGCGACGTGGCCAAGAATGACGCCCGCGATCGCCGGCAGTAAGCCGATCAAGAACAGCGACAACACGAGGCCGATCACGCCGAAAACGAGCGAGAGCACGCTCAGCGTCGATGCGGGCGCGGCGGGGGCACCCGCATACGGACTCATCGGAGCCGCCGCGGCAGGAGCCGGTGCGTAGGGGTCGGGCCGCGCCGACAGAGCGGAAGGAGGATCCAGAGGGGCTGGCGCCGGTGCAGCAGCGGGTTGAGCCGCGGCGGGTTTCGTCGTCGCCGCAGGCTTCGCGGCGGACGACGCCGAGCTCGCGGCTTTCGTCGTGGCGGGCTTCGCAGCGGCAGGCTTGGCTGGTGTCGTCGCCGGCTTCGCGGCCGGGGTCTTCGTTGCAGGACTCTTGGCTGCCGCAGTCCTCGCGGAAGCAGGCTTCGCGGCCGCCCCGCCTGAGACACCAGGAACGGGTGTCTTTGCAGCGCCCTCGGGGGCAGGAGGGGGCGGGGGAACGGTGGGTTGGGCCACGGGAACTCCTCTATCTGGGGCGTGCGCGACCACGGAACGTCAGCTCAGTCGCACTACTCAGGGTAGCGAGTGCCCCTTGGTTCAGCCCGTGAGTCCGCGGAGGGTCGAGAGAAACACGCCCCAGAAGACGAACCAGGCAACCGTGCCAACCCAGCCAATGATGGTCGCGGCGAGGGCCATGCCGCGGCCGGGCTCGCCCGTCTGGGCGATCTGCCGAAGCGTCAGGTGCCCAAGGATGGCGCCGGCAATGGGCACGAGGATCGCCAGAATGAGGGCGACGGGCGCGAGGCGATTGATCGGGCGTGGGGCGAGCTCATCGGTCATCGGGTCTTGCCGTTCGGGTAGATGATTCGGGTATCAAGCGGGTGCGTCACATGATACGGGCCCGCACCCCGGGGTTAACCGAAAGTGCGGGCCCGCTCAGTGAGGGTGTTAGCTCACAACGAGGTTGCCACTCGACGCGGCGATGCCAAACAGGCTGGCCCAGAAGATGATGACCAGCAGACCGACCACAAGACCGATGTAGCCCAGAATGAGGCCGGCCATGGCGAGGCCACGCCCGCCCTCACCCGTGCGCTTGATCTGGCCGAGCGCGATGTGACCGGTGATCACGGCACCCAACGAGATGAAGAAGGCGAGCACGAGCGAGATGATCGCCATCGTGTTGGTCTTGGGGCCGGCGGGGGCGGACGCGTAGGGCGTGGGCTCCGGGGCGGGGGGCGGCGGGGTGACGTCAGACATGAATACTCTCCATTTGAGCGACAGAAAATGAACCCGATCGGGCACCGCCCATGCTCTCAGCGTCACCGCGGAGTGTCAACGATGTGTTCCGGGATGTCGGCGGCGCTACGCCTGAATCGTCGTGACCGGCAACGTCGAGTCGGCACTCACGTCGAGCGGCGAGGGCGTGTGCCCGGCGGCAATCAGCTGGGCCGCGAGCGCCGCGATCATGGCGCCGTTGTCAGTGCAGAGCGAGAGCGGCGGGATGCGCAACGCAATCCCGTTCTCCGCGCAGCGTTCTGCCGCGAGCGCTCGCACCCGCGCATTCGCGGCGACTCCCCCGCCGAGCAGCAGTCGCGGCACTCCCAGGTCACCGCACGCGGCGACCGCCTTAGCTGTGAGCACGTCGGCTACTGCCTCACGGAAGGAGGCCGCGACGTCGGCGACCGGCACTGGCTGGCCCGCATCCTGCAACTTTTCGACGTAGCGTGCGACAGCGGTTTTGAGCCCCGAGAACGAGAAGTCATACCGATGCTTCTCGAGGTCTTTCGGCAGAGTCAAGCCACGCGGAAACCGAATGGCGGTGGGGTCGCCGTCCGCGGCGACGCGATCGATGTGCGGCCCGCCCGGGTAGGGCAAGCCGAGCACACGCGCCACTTTGTCGAAGGCCTCCCCTGCGGCATCGTCGATCGTCTCACCGAGCAACTCGACATCACTCGTGAGGTCGCGCACGAGAAGCAGTGACGTGTGGCCTCCCGAGACCAGCAGGGCGACGGTCGGCAGTTCGATCTGCGGCTCACCCTCCACGCGCAAAACGTCCGCCCCGACGTGCCCCACGAGGTGGTTGACCGCGTAGAACGGCTTGTCGAGGGCGACGGCAAGCGCCTTGGCCGCTCCGACACCGACCATCAGCGCGCCCGCGAGGCCCGGCCCGCTTGTGACCGCGATCGCATCAAGGTCGTCGAACGTGACGCCGGCGACCTCGAGAGCCTGCTGCAACGCAGGCTGCAGGGCCTCAAGGTGCGCGCGTGCTGCGACCTCGGGAACGACACCCCCGAACCGCGCATGCTGATCCATGGACGACGAGATGACGTTAGCGAGCAGGGTCGTGCCCCGCACGATGCCAATACCGGTCTCATCGCAACTGGTTTCGATTCCGAGCACTACGGCGCGCTGGTTCACCTAGGCCACCTCGCAGCGCATGACGATCGCGTCAACGTCATCGGGTTGGTAGTAGCGAGGTCGCACAGCAATGGGCGTGAACCCGGCGAGCTCGTAGAGGCGCTGGGCGCCCGGGTTATCGGCGCGCACCTCCAGGAGCACCTCGGCCACGGCCCGCGCTCGTGCGGCTGCCAGCAGACTCTGCACGAGGGCACGGCCGATGCCGAGTCGCCGATGCGTCCCATCGACGGCGATCGTTTGAATGTCCGCTTGCGTCGACCCGGTGGGCGCACTGAGCCCCGCGTAGCCCACGAGCTCGTCGCCCGACATCGCCGCGAGATAGAGCGTGTGCGGTGCGGCGAGTTCGGCAGCCATCATGTCGCGGCTCCACGCGTCGGAGACGAACGTCTCTGTTTCGAGACGCATGATCGCGTCGAGGTCGGCGAGTTCGGCGTCGCGCAACACGATCGCGATCATGAGTTCACTCGCTTGGGTGTCGACAGCGTCACGTCGGGGCTGCGCAAGTAGAGCGGCTGGGGGCCGAGTCGGCGCATGCCGGTCTCTTCTCGTGCTTGCGCCGCATGGGCGAGTGACACCGCCGAGATCTCAGCCACCTCGAAAGCGTCTACTCCGTCGGCAGGTTGCCAGTCGGCGCGAGCAACGAGGTGCGCGGGCGTGACGGTGAGCGGCATCGGCAGCGCCGCGCTGTACTCGGTGACGGCCACTTCGCGACGGCGCGCATCCGTCACGACAGCAAAGCGTCCAGCGGCGACTCCGCCCTCAACGAGCGAGATGGCCACAGCGTCGTGACTCGGCACCGCGTGCAACTCGACACCGCGGGCGAGAGCGATGACCCACGCCGCAGCAATGCCGACACGCAAGCCCGTATAGGGCCCGGGGCCGACGCCGGCCACGACCCCCGTCAGCGGCTCACTGCTCGCGGCAATGACCTCGGCAAGAAACGGGCCGATGACTTCGGCGTGACGGCGCACGTCGGGTGTCGATCGGTGCGCGATGACTCGGCCATCGGCGGCAACGAGCGCGACCGACGTGCCCGCCGAGGTGTCAATCGCGAGCAGCATGAAGCCAGCCTAGGTCGCTCCAGCGGTCGCCGACGCCCTCGATCGTCACCGCGCGCGGCTCGATGATCGCGGTCTCGTCCGCAGCGTCGTCGGGGGTCTCGAGGCCGCCTGAGTTCACGGGTGCTCCAGTCGTCGCCGGTTTGCCCGCGCCCAGCGGCCGCTCAATCGTGACGGCGAGCCAGGAGTCGACCAGTTCCTCGATGAGCCCGAGGCCCCACTCGACCACGACGATCGAGGCGTCAAAATCGAGGTCGAGGTCGTCAAGCTCGTCCGCCCCGCCGAGTCGATAGGCGTCGACATGAACGAGCGGCGGTGCACCCTCGCGCGGGTGGGTGCGCGCGAGCACGAAGGTCGGGCTCGTGACCGTGCCGCGCACACCGAGCGCGGCCCCGAGGCCACGCGTGAGCGTCGTCTTGCCCGCTCCGAGTTCACCGGTCAACAGCACAACATCGCCGGCCCGCAATTGCGCGGCAATGATCGCACCGAGGTTCGCCATCGCGTCAGGGTCGTCGATCGTGAGCGTCAGGGTCATGTGTCGGTCACCCGTTCGTGCGGTGCACGCGCCGACCGAGGCGCGTGATGAGTTCATACGAGATGGTCGACGCCGCGTCAGCCCAGTCATCGACGTGCGGGTCTCCGTGCGCCGGATCACCCCACAGCACGGCGCGATCGCCCACCGCCACGGCGGCGTCACCGGCATCGACCACGAACTGGTCCATGGCAATGCGACCAACAACCCGAAGCGTCGCGCCGCCAATGCGCACGGGGGCGTTGACCGCCGCGCGCGGTACACCGTCGGCGTAGCCGAGCGGCACCAGCGCGAGGGTGGTCGGAGCGGTCGTGCGATGGAGAAATCCATACGAGATGCCGCTGCCCGCCGGCACGCGCTTGACGCCCACGACCTCGGCGCTCAAGCGCATCGCAGGTCGCAGGGCCACAGCGTCGCGCAAGTGACGCTCGGGTGCGATGCCATAGAGCGCGATGCCAAAGCGAATCATGTCGTACTGGGCTGCGGGATGGTCGAGTGCTGCGGCCGACGCGGCGAGATGACGGATGCCCGGGTGGAGACCAACGCTGCGCACAGCATCCAGAAATCGCTCGAAAGCGGCGACTTGCGTAAGTTCGCCGCGCTCATGGACGCGCACTGGC
>CAYWZI010000029.1:0-5717 GCA_964462815.1 uncultured Microbacteriaceae bacterium | reverse complement strand
ATCGGGCGAGGTGTTCGACAGGTGGCTGAAGACGCCGTCAAGCTCGACGGCGCCCGCTCGAACCTGGTGGGCAAGGCGTTCGACGAACGGACCCCACTCGCCCTCGGCCACCCCGTTTCGACTGAGCCCGGTGTCGACCTTGACGTGGACCTTCGGGCGATGCCCCCCACTCGTGACCTGCTCGAGCTGCGCGAGCGAGCTGATTCCGAGGGTGATGCCCGCGTCCGCGACGGCGGCGCCGTCGATGACCGAACCCTGCAACCACGCCAGCACGGGCGCGTCGATTCCGGCCGCGCGCAACTCGAACGCTTCGTCGAGGTCGGCTACTCCGAGGTGGTCGAAGCCTGCCTCGAGGGCCGCGCGCGATGCGGCGACCGCCCCGTGACCATAACCATCCGCCTTCACAACCGCCATAGCGTGAGCGGTGACAACACGGCGGCGCAGCAGCGCGGCGTTCTCGGCGAGAGCGGCCGTCGAGATACGAGCCTCGCGCAGGGGCGCGCTCATGACTCGGCCACCACGAAAGCGATCGCGACACCGGCGTCGTGCGAGAGTGACACGTGCAGCGTCGCGATGCCGCGGGCAGCGGCAATCTCAGCCACCCGGCCGCTCACCACGAGATCAGGATTTCCCTCCGCATCGCTCACCACGCGCATGTCGTGCCAGCGCGCTCCGACCGTGTCGCCGAGGGCCTTGAGCAATGCCTCTTTCGCGGCGAAGCGGCTTGCGAGTGAACGCACGGGTAGTGCTCGCTCTTCTGTGGTGAAGAGACGGTCACGAAGTCGTGGAGTGCGATCGAGCGCGCGCTCGAATCGAGCGAGGTCGACAACGTCGACACCCACACCCACGATCGCCATCGAGCGGCCCGCCCTACTCGCCTGCGGCTACTCGACGGTGACCGACTTGGCGAGGTTGCGCGGCTGGTCGACGTCGAGGCCCTTCGCCGCCGCGAGCTCCATGCCAAAGATGTGCAGTGGCACGACGGCAAGCAGTGGCTCGAAGAACGGCGAGGCGAGCGGAATGCGGATCACTTCGTCAGCGTGCGGCAGCACTGCGACATCGCCCTCTTCAGCGATCGCGATGACGCGAGCACCGCGGGCGCGAATCTCTTGGATGTTCGAGACCACCTTTGCGTGCAGCGAGTTCACATCACGCGGGCTCGGCACGATCACGAAGACAACTTGCCCGGGTTCGATGAGGGCGATCGGCCCATGCTTGAGCTCTCCCGCGGCGAAGCCTTCGGCGTGAATATATGCGAGCTCTTTGAGCTTGAGGGCTCCTTCGAGTGCGACCGGGTAGCCGACATGGCGGCCAAGGAACAGCACCGAACGCGTGTCGGCCATCCAGTGTGCGAGCTCTTTGATGCGCTCGCCCGTCGTGAGCACCGCAGCGAGCTTCTCGGGCACGGCTTGCAATTCGGCGACGAGCCCGCGTGCGCGGTCGGGGCTTAGCGTGCCGCGCACCTGGCCGAGCTGCAGACCGAGCAGGTAGATCGCGGTGATCTGCGCGACGAAGGCTTTGGTTGAGGCGACAGCGACTTCGGGACCCGCGTGCGTGTACACCACGGCGTCAGACTCGCGCGGAATCGTGGCGCCCTGCGTGTTGCAGATCGACAGAGTTCGCGCGCCCTGTTCACGCGCGTACTTGACCGCCATCAGGGTGTCCATGGTCTCGCCCGACTGGCTGATCGAGACAACGAGAGTGTTGGCTGACAACACCGGCTCGCGGTAGCGGAACTCGTGCGCGAGCTCGACGTCGACGGGAATGCGTGCCCACTGCTCGATCGCGTACTTGCCCACCATTCCTGCGTAGGCGGCTGTGCCACACGCGATGATCACGACGCGGTCGATGCTAGCCAAGGCATCGTGACCCATGGCCGTGACCTCGGGAAGGTCGACGAGCCCATCGTTGACGCGTCCGAGAATCGTCTTCGCCACCGCTTCGGGCTCTTCACTGATCTCTTTCGCCATGAAGCTCGACCAGCCACCCTTTTCGGCTGCCGAGGCATCCCAGTCCACCTCGAAGGTGCTCGGGGTAACGGGCTGCCCGGCGAAGTCGACGACGTCAACCCTCTCGGGTCGAATCGTGACGAGCTGGTCCTGCCCGATCTCCATCGCCCGGTGTGTGTACTCGACGAAGGCAGCAACATCGCTTCCGAGGAAGTTCTCCCCGTCACCGAGTCCGATCACGAGCGGCGAGTTGCGGCGGGCGCCGACGACGACTCCCGGCTGGTCGCTGTGCACGGCGAGAAGCGTGAAGGCTCCCTCGAGCCGGTTCACGACCTGCAGCATCGCGGTCGTGAGGTCGCCGGTCGCGTGGAAGGCATCACCGACGAGCAACGCAGCGACCTCGCTGTCGGTCTCCGAGCTGAACTCGTGGCCGCTTGCGAGCAACTCGCTCTTGAGCTCGGAAAAGTTCTCGATGATGCCGTTGTGAATAAGCGCGAGCTTGCCACCGTCGCCCAAGTGCGGGTGGGCGTTCTCATCGGTCGGGCCCCCATGGGTCGCCCAACGCGTGTGGCCGATTCCGGTGTGTCCGTCGGTCAGTGGCATCGACGCGAGGTCGTCACTCAGAATGCCCAGTTTGCCCGCGTGCTTGCGCGTGCCGAGATGACCGTGATCATCGATCACCGCGACACCGGCCGAGTCGTACCCCCGGTACTCCAGTCGCTTCAAGCCACCCAGAAGAACCTCGACACTGCCCCGGGTTCCGACATACCCCACGATTCCGCACATAAACGATCATTCTAGGGCTCGCTCCCTATGGCTTCGATCAGGATCGGTCGCGGCCCCACGGGGGTACTGTGGGGGCGATGGCCGAGCCGAGCGCACCGCGCGATACCCTCGCACGCGAGACGAGTCCGTTCGATGAGATCGACCGGCAGCGGTGGGCCGCGCTCGCCCCCGAGACGCCGCAGCCATTGCGTGAGACCGAGCTCGTGCAACTACGGGGTCTCGGTGATGCCCTCGACATGCGCGAAGTCGCCGAAGTGTATGTTCCGCTGAGCCGACTGCTCAACCTCTATGCGGTTGGCGCTCGCGAGCTACATGCGGCAACGCGCAGTTTCTTGCATGAGCCCGGTCAGCACACGCCGTTCGTCATCGGTGTCGCGGGCTCTGTCGCGGTGGGCAAGTCGACGATCGCGCGCTTGTTGCGTGAACTGCTCTCCCGGTGGGAAGACACCCCGCGCGTCGAGCGCGTCACGACCGACGGCTTTCTACTGCCAACAGCCGAACTCGTACGACGGGGCATCTTGCACCGCAAGGGTTTTCCGGAGTCGTACGACCGCCGCGCACTCTTGCGATTCGTCGCCCGTGTCAAGGCCGGCGCCGACGAGGTGCGCGCGCCCGTCTACAGCCACCTCACCTACGACCGCGTGCCCGGCGCCGAGATCATCGTTCGCCGGCCCGACATCCTGATCGTCGAAGGCCTCAACGTGCTGCAGCCTCCTGGGCCGGGAGCGTCTCTTGCAGTGAGTGATCTCTTCGACTTCACGGTTTATGTGGATGCTCGCACGAGCGATATCGCCCAGTGGTATGAAGAGCGTTTCTTGGCTCTGCAGCGCGGCGCCTTCGCCGACCCGCGCAGCTACTTCCACCGCTACGCCGCGCTTGATCCGGAGGAGGCGCGAGCCAAGGCGCGTGAGATCTGGCGTGAGATCAACGAGCCCAACCTGCTCGAAAACATCGTGCCGACCAGGGCGCGCGCCTCACTCGTCTTGCGCAAGGCGAGCGACCACACAGTCGAGACCGTGCTGCTGCGCAAGATCTGATCAGGCCGCACAATTCGCGCGACGTGCGCAGCCGACGCGCTAGACCGCGAGCTGCTCGCGCACCACGGCGGCGAGGCGCTCAGCAACGGCCTCGGCAGTAACCTGATCGGCTGCTTCGACCATCACGCGCACCATGGGTTCGGTGCCGCTCGCGCGCAGCAGAACGCGACCGCTGTCACCCAGGGCTGCCTCTTCGACAGCGACGGCGTCGGCAACAACCCCGTGACCCTCGAGGGCCGTGCGGTCAACACCGCGAACGTTGATGAGCACTTGAGGAAAAACCGTCATGACCCCGGCGAGTTCGGCGACCGACTTCTTCGTGCGCGCCATCTCGGCGGCGATCTGCAGACCCGTAAGAATGCCGTCGCCCGTCGTCGCGTGCTCGCTGAAGATGATGTGTCCTGACTGCTCGCCCCCGAGGCTGAGGCCGTGTTCGGCCAGAGCTTCGAGAACGTAGCGGTCGCCGACCTTGGTCTCGATCATGCGAATGCCGTGCTGCTCCATTGCACGCTTCAGGCCGAGATTGCTCATGACGGTCGCGACGAGGGTGTCCTCGACGAGCTCGCCTCGAGATTTCATCGAGAGGGCCAGGATCGCCATGATCTGGTCACCGTCGATGACGGTGCCGTGAGCATCCACCGCCAAGCACCGGTCAGCGTCGCCATCGTGGGCGATACCAAGATCTGCCCCGTGTTCGACCACGGCGGCACGCAGCGGGTCCAGATAGGTCGAACCGACTCCGTCGTTGATGTTGAGGCCATCGGGGTCGCTGCCGATCACCGTGACACGTGCACCGGCGTCGGCGAAGACGCGGGGCGAGATGCCCGCCGCGGCTCCGTGCGCGCAGTCGATGACGACGTGAAGCCCCTCGAGCGAGACATCGAGCGTTCCCAAGAGGTGCAGCACATAGCGGTCTTCGGCGTCGGCAAAACGTCGTATGCGTCCGACGCCGGCGCCCGTGGGGGCGAGCTTGTCGCCCGCGAGCGCCTCTTCAATGCGATCTTCGACGGCATCGGGCAGTTTCGTTCCGCCGAAGGAGAAGAACTTGATGCCGTTGTCGGGGGCCGGGTTGTGCGAGGCCGAGATCATGACGCCAAAGTCAGCGTTGATGTCACTGACGAGAAAGGCGGCTGCCGGCGTCGGAATGACGCCAGCGTCGAGCACGTCGATGCCCGAGCTCGCGAGACCCGCCGACACGGCCGCCGTCAGAAACTGGCCCGAGACCCGAGGGTCGCGCGCAACGACAGCCGTCGGACGTTTGCCCGCGGCCCGCAGTTCTTCAGCGTGCCGACCCGAGGTGAGGACGCGGGCAGCGGCCTGCGACAGCCCGAGAGCGAGGTCAGCGGTGAGATCACCGTTGGCCAGCCCTCGAACTCCGTCGGTGCCGAAAAGGCGACCCATGCGTTCGACCTGAACCTAAGTCGACTAGCGCTTCGAGTACTGAGGAGCCTTGCGCGCCTTCTTGAGACCAGCCTTCTTGCGCTCGATGACGCGAGCGTCGCGCGTCAAGAAGCCCGCCTTCTTGAGCGTCGCGCGGTTGTTCTCGCGGTCGATCTCGTTGAGCGCACGCGCGATGGCAAGACGCAGAGCGCCCGCCTGGCCCGAGGGACCTCCGCCGGTGATGCGCGCGACAACGTCGTACGCTCCCCCGAGCTGCAACACCGTGAAGGGGTCATTGATGAGTTGCTGGTGCAACTTGTTCGGGAAGTACTGCTCGAGCGTGCGGCCGTTCACCGAGTAGGTGCCGGCGCCCGGGTTGATGCGCACGCGGGCAATGGCCTGCTTGCGACGGCCGACGGCCTGGCCACCGACCGAGAGAATGGCGCGGGGAGCCGCGGTAGCGACCGGCGCAGCCGACTCGGTCGTGTACGACTCGGGAGCCGCCTCGTCGAGGTCGGCGGGAGTGTTGGTGTCGTCAGTGTTCGTAACGTCTGCCACGATGCGT
>CAYWZI010000028.1:0-19096 GCA_964462815.1 uncultured Microbacteriaceae bacterium | reverse complement strand
CCGAGCAGGAACGACGGAACAACGAGAACACCGTTGTCGTACGTGGTGGTGTCGTTGATCTCCGGCTCGCCACCCTCGAGAAGGGCAACGGCCATGCCGGCCGCAACCTTCGCGAGCTCGCGGGTGTCCTTGAAGATCGTGGCGAACTGCTCGCCCGAGAGGATTGCCTTGACCGAGTCGATCTCAGCGTCCTGGCCCGAGATGATCGGCCAGTCAGCGCCCACGGCGTAGCCAGCGTCGGTCAGAGCCGAGATGATGCCACGGCTGAGTCCGTCGTAGGGCGACAGGACAGCGTTAACCTTCGCGCCGTCCGAGTAGTTCGCCGTGAGGAGGTCCTCCATGCGGCTCTGCGCAACTTCGCCGTCCCAGCGGAGCGTGGCAGCCTGCTCGATGTCAACCTGACCCGACTGCACAACGAGCGTTCCGTCGTCGATCAGCGGCTGGAGAACATCCATGGCGCCGTTGAAGAAGAAGAACGCGTTGTTGTCGTCGAGCGAGCCAGCGAACAGCTCGATGTTGAACGGTCCCTCGGGAGCGCCGTCAACGGGGTTGCCCTCGAGGTCGGTGAGGCCGAGACCCGTCAGCAGGGTCCACGCCTGCTGCTGGCCAACGAGGAAGTTGTCAAACGTCGCGTAGTAGTTGACGTTGCCCGAGTCGCGGATGAGGCGGTCGTAGGCGATGACAGGGATCTCGCTGTCCGCAGCGGTCTGCAGAACCTCGGTAAGCGTGGTGCCGTCGATCGCGGCGATGATCAGGGCTTCTGCACCCTTGGTGATCATGTTCTCGACCTGGCTCACCTGCGTGGGGATGTCGTCCTCAGCGAACTGAAGGTCGACGGTGTAGCCGGCAGCCTCGAGCTCGGCCACGAGGGCGTCGCCGTCAGCGATCCAGCGCTCCGACGAGCGGGTGGGCATGGCGACGCCGATGAGGCCTCCGCCTTCGCCGTCTCCGCCGTCAGCAACCGGGGCCGAGCACGCCGCGAGACCGAAGGTCATCGCGCCAATGGCCACGGCCGAAAGAAGAAGGTTCTTCTTCACTGTGTGTCCTTTCATAGGGGATGTGGTGGTGCAGTGGTTCTTGTCTCGACTGCGAGGCGAGAACCGGTCTCGAGGACGAACCCCGAGAGGTTTAGGTGGGCGATCAGCTGGGGGTCACAACCCTTGCGCCAATCGGTAATAGGCGGCGTTCTGGCGCACATCGCGCTGGAACCCCTCGAGCGTGGTGTTCTCGTCAATGACGAGCAGCTCGACGCCGGCCATGGTGGCGAAGTCCGCGAAGACGTCGACACCCACTTGCGTGGTCATGACCGTGTGGTGGGCGGCTCCTGCTGTCAGCCAGGCTGCAGCAGAAGTGGTGAAGTCGGGCGCGGGCTTCCAGACCGCGTGTCCAACTGGCAGGTGGGGCATCGGCGCCGGAAGGGCGACGTTCTCGACGACGTTCGCGACGAGCCGGAAGCGGTCGCGCATGTCGCTGAGGGCGGCGACGACCGCCGGGCCGGCGTCGGCCGTGAAGACCAAGCGCACGGGGTCGTCTTTGCCGCCGATGCCGAGCGGGTGCACCTCGAGGCGCGGCCGCTGCGTCGTGAGTGAGGGGCTCACCTCGAGCATGTGGGCGCCGAGAATGAGTTCGTTGCCGGGTTCCAGGTGGTACGTGTAGTCCTCCATGAGGGATGCGCCACCGGGCAACCCGGCTCCCATCACGGCGGCCGCGCGCACGAGCACCGCGGTCTTCCAGTCGCCCTCCGCGCCGAATCCGTAGCCGTCAGCCATGAGCCGCTGAACGGCGAGGCCCGGCAATTGCTTCAGGTCGGCGAGGTCTTCGAAAGACGTGGTGAAGGCGGAGAACCCGCCCCTTTCGAGAAACCCGCGCAACCCGAGTTCGATAGCCGCGCCATAGCGCAGCGACTCGTGGCGATCGGCTCCCGGGTGCAGCTCGGGGGCGACGTCGTAGAGCTCGATGTATTCGGCCACGAGAGCGTCGATCTCGGCGTCCCCCACCGCGTGTACGGCGTCGGCGAGCTCGGTGACGCCCCAGGTGTTGACCTGCACTCCGAAGCGCAACTCGGCCTCGGTCTTGTCACCTTCGGTCACGGCGACGTAGCGCATGTTGTCGCCGAAGCGAGCGAGCTTGAGCTCGTGGGTGGCGTGCCAGCCGGCGGCCGCGCGGGCCCAGACACCGACGCGGTCGGTCACAGCCGGGTTCGACACGTGGCCGACGACCGTCGTGCGCGGCACACTCAAGCGCGCGGCAATGTACCCGAACTCGCGGTCGCCGTGCGCGGCCTGGTTGAGGTTCATGAAGTCGAAGTCGATCTCGCCCCAGGGCAGCGCGGCGTTGGCCTGCGTGTGCAAGTGCAGCAGCGGCTTGTGCAGCGCATCGAGACCGGCGATCCACATCTTCGCGGGGCTAAAGGTGTGCATCCACGTGATGACACCGATGACGTTGTCGGCGGCGTTCGCCTCGCGCATGACCCGTAGAATGCTGGCCGAGTCGACGAGGGTCGGCTTCCACACGATCGTCACCGGGATGCTCGCCGCAGCCTGCAAACCCGCAACGACCTGCTGCGACTGCTCAGCGACCTGCCGCAAAGTCTCGTCGCCATAGAGGTTCTGGCTTCCGGTGAGGAACCAGACCTCGTAGGTCGACAGGTCAGGAACAATGCTGCGGGTCACGAACGTGCTCCTTGCTGGGCGAGTGTGGGAAGGGCGTCGACGGCCAGGCGCTGAACGGCCAGGCCTGCTTCATACAGCGAGAGGTAAGCGGTGAAGCCCGCGACGTCGGCGGGGTCGGGCGTCACGACGTTTGCGGCGGCGTCGCCGAACACCGTGGTGTCGAGGTAGGCCGCGAGATCTCCGCCCCCGGCGGAAGTGAACGCGGCGAGTACGGCGATGCCCCACGCGCCACCCTCGGAGGCGCTGTCGGCCACCCCGACGGGTGCGTCAAGTGCGGCGGCGAGAAAGCGTTGCGGAACCCCCGCGGTGCGGAAGAGTCCGCCGTGTGCCTGCACGAGCTCGATCGACACGTTCTCGCTGTGCAGCACGCGCATGCCGAGGCTCAGGGTGGCGAAGACGCCGTAGACCTGCGCGCGCATGATGGTCGCGAGGCTGAGCTCACTCTCCGGCGAACGCAGAACGATCGGGCGCCCTTCGGTCAAGTGCGCAATCGGCTCGCCAGCGACCTGGTTGTACGCCAGCACGCCACCCGCATCGGCAGCGCCGTCGAGGGCTTCGGTGAGCAGCAGTCGGTAGGCCTCATCGGCGTCGACGGGCGCTCCCGTGACCGCGGCGAAGCGGCGGAAGACGCCGACCCACGCTGCCAGCTCACTCGTGCCGTTGTTGCAGTGCACCATCGCAACCGGATGCCCGACGGGCGTCGCGACGATGTCGAGTTCGGCGTGCGCGCGGGCGAGCGGCTTCTCGAGCACGACCATCGCAAAGATGCTCGTGCCGACGCTGACGTTGCCGGTGCCCGGTGCCACGGCGTTGGTGGCGACCATGCCGGTTCCGGCGTCGCCCTCGGGCGGGCAGAACAGGGCACCGGCGGCGAGTGCACCGGTCGGGTCGAGCAGGGCAGCACCGTCGGCCGTGAGCCGACCGGCCTCGTGGCCCGCGGGGAGGATTGCGGGAAGCATCCCCCGCACCGAACCGGACAGTGCCGAATCAGCAACGAGCGCGTCGTAGCGAGCAATGAGCTCAGCGTCGTAGTCGAGACCCGCTGCATCGATCGGGAACATCCCTGACGCGTCTCCGACACCGAGCACGCGCTCGCCCGTGAGCGCCTCGTGCACGTAGCCCGCGAGCGTCGTGATCGAGTGAATCTGCGGCACGTGGCTCTCACCGTCGAGCACGGCCTGGTGCAGGTGAGCGATTGACCAGCGCAGCGGGATGTTCACGCCGAGCAGCTCAGAAAGCTCAGCCGCGGCGGCGCCCGTGCTGGTGTTGCGCCACGTGCGGAACGGCGTGAGCAACTCGCCCGCCGCGTCGAACGCGAGGTAGCCGTGCATCATCGCCGAGACGCCGATGCCGGCGAGCTGGGTCGGAGCCACTCCGTGGCGTGTGCGGGCGTCGGCGATGAGCGCGGCGAACGCGGCCTGAAGCCCCGCCCACACGTCGTCGAGCGAGTACGTCCAGACGCCGTCGACGAGCTGGTTCTGCCACTCGTGCGCACCGGTCGCGAGCACCTCGCTGGGGTGCTCGCCAATCAGACAGGCCTTGATGCGCGTCGAGCCGAGCTCGATACCCAGCACGGCGCGTCCGTCGGCGATCACAGCAGCGGTCATCGCGCACCCCCTGAGGGTGCTGCTTGCCCGTAAACGTTCTGGTAGCGGTCGAACAGGGCATTGATTGCGCTCTGCTCGATGCGAACGAGGTCGCCACCCTGGCGCGCGATGTGCACGGTGCGGGCAACGTCTTCGAGCATGACCGCGGCCTTGACAGCGTCGCGAGCGTCGCGGCCGATCGTGAACGGGCCGTGGTTCTGCATGAGCACGGCGCGCGAGCGGTGGTCGGTGAGCGTCTCGACAATGCCGCGGCCGATCGAGTCGTCGCCGATGATCGCGAACGGACCGACGGGAATGTCGCCTCCGAACTCGTCCGCCATCGCCGTGATGACGCAGGGAATCGACTCGGCGCGTGCTGCCCAGGCGGTCGCGTAGGTGGAGTGGGTGTGAACGACGCCTCCGACATGTGGCATGTGGCGATAGACGTAGGCGTGAGCGGCCGTGTCACTCGATGGGCTGCGATCGCTGCCCGGAGTGTTCGCAACGACTTCGCCGTCGAGCGTGCACAAGATCATGCTCGAGGCGTCGAGGTTGTCGTAGTCGACACCGCTCGGCTTGATCACGAAGAGATCGGCGCCCGGAACGCGACCCGAGATGTTTCCGCCTGTCCACACCACGAGGCCGTAGCGAACGAGCTCCGCGTGCAGTGCGGCAACGTCGTCGCGAACGCGCGCGACAGCGACCTGCACTTCGGGGCTCAGCACGTTCACGGGACTCCATCGTCACGGCGGCGACGGGGGGCCCGACGCCGGGGTGGAACTGGTGTCGATCGACCGGGAGGAAGATCGGCGACGACGTCCCGGATTGTGACCGTTCACATCGCGCGTTCGCAATCTAACGGCGAAACGGTCACATCTGTCAACTGGAGCCGCCGATGAAACGGTCACAACTGGATAACAACCCCGTGATCACGGTCTCCACGGCGCAGTCGCAGCACGGTGGACTTGCCGCGATAACGCCGGCAGTCGGGCGTTAGCGACGTCGAGCGGTCGACTCTCGCACAATCAACTCGGGCTGTACCGGGTCATGACTCATGCCCGTCTCCCCGCGCAGTTCGCCGAGCAAGAGCGCGACCGCGCGTCGGCCGATCTCCGCGAAGTTCTGTCGCACGGTTGTGAGAGGCGGGGCGAAATGCGCCGACTCGGGAATGTCGTCGAACCCGACGATTGAGATGTCTCCGGGCACATCGAGCCCGTGCTCACGACATGCGTGCATGAACCCCAGCGCCATCTGGTCGTTCCCGACGAAGACCGCCGAGAAATCGCGATACCGCAGCAGCTCGATTCCCGCGTAGTAGCCGAACGAGGCCGTCCAGTCGCCGAGAATCGGTGCTCGGGTGCGCAAGTCTGCGTCAGACAGTTCGCGCAAGAAACCCTGCATGCGCGCCTCAGCCTCAATCCAGTCCTGTGGGCCCGAAATGTGCATGATCTCGGTGTGGCCAAGGTCGATCAGGTGCCGCGTTGCCTGTCGCGCGCCCTGAACCTGGTCGACCCACAGCGAGTGAGAGGTGTTGAGGCCCGTGGCTTCGAGCGTGACGTAGGGCACCGAAACCTGAAGGTCGTTGAGTGCCTCGAACACGCGCACCTGCGGAGCAATAACGATGAGCGCTTCGACCGACTGGCTGATGAGGTAATCGACCGCTGATTTGATTGATGCGTACTCGGTCGAGCTCAGGTTTGTGATCGACAATCGGTAGCCCGCTTCACGGGCGGCCGTCTCGATCGCGTTGATCGCGGTCGCCGGGCCATAGTGCACGGTCTGTGCCGACAGCACGCCGATGGTGCGAGAGCGGCTCGTGACGAGCGCTCGAGCGGCTTGGTTGGGGCGATACCCCAGAGCGTCAATCGCGTCGCGCACGCGCTGCAAGGTCTCAGGACGAATGCTCGGGCTGTCATTGAGCACCCGAGACACCGTCTGGTACGACACTCCAGCAACGCGGGCTACGTCACGAATGTTCGGAGCGCGCGACCGTTCCGGCTCAGCCGGGCGATCCTCATGGGTCGTCATCGAAGTCCGATCGGGTCGCGATGTGTACGGTCACATCCGCACGTTCATTATGCATGGCGGGCATGCCGTGGCGCATTCAGGGCGGTCGACGAGCGACCTCAGAGCGCGCTACGCGAGGGCCGCGAGACCGGCGCGAACGTCAGCGAGAAGGTCGTCGACATCCTCGATACCCACCGAGAGACGCACAATCGCATCACTGACCTCGAGCTCTGTGCCGCGCACCGAGGCATGCGTCATCTCGCTCGGATAGTTGACGAGCGATTCGACGCCGCCGAGCGACTCCGCGAGTTGGAACACCCGCAAACTCTCGGCGAAGCGGCGCGCGGCCGCGGCGCCTCCGGCGAGCTCGAGCGAGAGCATCCCGCCGAATCCGCGCATTTGCCGCACCGCGAGCTCGTGGCCGGGGTGATGCGGCAGCCCTGGGTAGTAGACACGCGATGCCGCGGGGTGCCCGTCGAGCGCCTCGGCGATGGCTTGCGCGTTCTCGGAGTGCTGACGCATGCGCACCGCGAGCGTTTTGATGCCGCGCGTCGTGAGCCATGCATCCAGGGGGCCCGACACGGCGCCCGCCGCGAACTGATGGAAGCGCACGTGCTCGGCCAGCTCGTCGTCGTTGGTCACGATCGCGCCACCGAGCACATCGGAGTGCCCGCCCAAGTATTTCGTCGTCGAGTGCACAACGACGTCGGCACCGAGCACGAGCGGTTGCTGCAAGTAGGGGGTCGCGAACGTGTTGTCGACGACCACGACCGCGCCGACCGCGTGCGCGATCTCAGCGAGCGCCGTAATGTCGGTGATCTTCATGAGCGGGTTGCTCGGAGTCTCGAGCCACAGCACACGCGGGCGCAGTGACTCGAGCGCCTCGCGCGTCGCGGCGAGGTCACCGAGCTCGATGGTCGTGAGCTCGACGCCCCACGGGCCGAAGATGCGACGCACCAGCCGGTGGGTGCCGCCGTAGACATCGTTGCCCATGAGCACGCGATCGCCGGGCTTGAGAATCGCGCGCAGCAGGGCATCTTCCGCGGCCAGACCTGAGGCGAACGACAGCCCGGTGCGCCCCCCTTCGAGCGAAGCGAGCTGGGTCTGCAGGGCGTCGCGCGTCGGGTTGCCCCCGCGCGCGTACTCGTACCCGCCGCGCAAGTCGCCGATCGACCGCTGCACGAACGTCGAGGTCAGGTAAACGGGCGGCGTCACGGCACCCGTCGTCGGGTCGAACTCTTGGCCGGCGTGAATCGCGCGCGTGGCGAAGCCGTGCAGAATGTCGTCGTCCGTCACGCGGAGCCCTCCGGTGCGGCAAGCGCCGCGATCAGATCAGTGCGGGTCAGTAACCCGATCGGGTTGCCGCCGTCGAGAACAAGCAAGGCATCGGGATGCTGACCTCCAGCCCCCCGTTCGCCAAAGCGGTCGCGTGCCGACTCGAGGCTCTCGTGTGCGCCGACCACGGGCAAACTCGGCCCCATCGCGCGGGTGATCGGGTCCGCCGCGGTCACGGCGCCGGTGGCGAGAGCGCGCAGCAACGTCGGAGCGTCGACCGCGCCGAGCACTTCACCGAGCACGACGGGAGGTTCGGCGGCGAGTACGGGCAGTGCGACATCGCCCGCCTCAAGAGCCGCGACGGCATCCGCCACCGAGCTTTCGCGGCGCAGGTGTGGCAGCCCACGCGGGGGAGTGCCGAGTAGATCGGCAACGGTCGGCGAGCCTGCCGGACGCGTGAAACCGTGGCGCAGCATCCACCCCTCATTGAAGATCTTGCCGAGGTAACCGCGCCCTCCGTCGGGCAGCAGCACGACGACGACGTCGTCGGGGCCGAGCTCGCGAGCAACCTCGAGCGCCCCGACGGCGGCCATGCCGCACGAGCCGCCGACGAGCAGCCCTTCTTCACGCGCGAGGCGGAGGGTCATGTCGAACGACTGCTGGTCGCTCACCGCGACAATGCGGTCGACCACGCTCGGGTCGTAGGCCTCGGGCCAGAAGTCTTCGCCGACGCCTTCGACCAGGTACGGCTGGCCCGCGCCTCCCGAGTACACGCTGCCGACGGGGTCGACGCCGACGATCTGCACGCGGCCGCTCGTTCGGTCGGTGCTGATCTCACGCAAGTAGCGCCCGGTACCGCTGATCGTGCCGCCCGTTCCCACGCCCGCGACAAAGTGCGTGATGAGGCCGTCAGTGTCACGCCAGATCTCGGGCCCCGTCGACTCGTAATGGCTCAGCGGGCCGTTGGGGTTGGCGTATTGGTTCGGCTTGAAGGCGCCAGGAATCTCGCGGGCGAGCCGGTCAGAGACGCTGTAGTACGACTCTGGGTCCTCCGGGGCGACGGCCGTGGGCGTCACGACGATCTCGGCCCCATAGGCGGTCAGCACGTTGCGCTTGTCTTCGCCCACCTTGTCCGGCAGCACGAAGACACAGCGATACCCGCGCTGCTGGGCGACGAGTGCAAGGCCGACGCCCGTATTGCCGCTCGTGGGTTCAACAATCGTGCCACCCGGTTTCAGCAGGCCCTCGCGCTCGGCGGCATCGATGATGCGCGTAGCGATGCGATCTTTCGCTGACCCGCCGGGGTTGAAGTACTCGACTTTGGCGAGCACCGTCGCCGAGATTCCCTCGGTCACGCGGTTCAGGCGCACGAGAGGAGTGTTGCCGATGAGATCGACGATCGAGGCGGCGTACTTCACGCTGTGAATCTATCAGCGGGCCAGCACTCGACCGGGTTCGTGACCGACCGCCTAGTACGCGATCGTTCGGGTGCCGTGAGGAACCTCGAGCCCGGCAAGAGCGAAGGCGTCGCGCACGAGCTGGCGGCGATTGTCGATTTCTCGGCCGAAGTCGCGGGCGAGCTCGGGTCGGCGTGCGACCAGATCATCAATGACCGCCACCGGCACGAACAGAGCTGTCACAGGGGACATCGCGTATACGGCAGCATTGATGCCCTGCCGCGTGAGCGAGGTGAGGCCGACGATCTCTCCACTAGTGAGATCGGTGACCGGCACCCTCACGCCGTCGTTGGCTTCGACGACCATGCGGGTCGTTCCCGAGTCGATGAGACGGATGCCCGCCGGCACCTCCCCCACGTGCTGCAGCTTCTCGCCCTCGACGAACCGCTCGACGCGCACGCGCGGTGCGAACGCCCGCACCTCCTCGGGCACGCAGTAGAGAGCGGATGCGAATCGCTCAAGCATTGCCGCCCGAAGCTCGACGGTGTCGTAGTCGACAAAGTAGTCCCCATCGAGGTGCAAGCCCGCGCGTCGAGCCGCGTACCAGAGTCGGCGCCGGAACTCGGTGAGGGTGTCGTACTCATCACCGGGTGTGGCGACGGGAATGTTGATCTCGTACTCTCCCGCTGCGAACGTTCCGACGCTGGGCTCACCCCCAACAACAAGCTGCGGCAGATCGGCGGCGACCTGGTTCATCACGGTAATCACGGTCTCGGGCGGGTCTTCCGTGGCGAAGGTCACCATCTGAAATGCCGTGAAAGGTGCCTTCTTGGCGGTGTAGTTCTTGAACGACGCGCCCGCGAGTTCGCTGTTGGGCACGATCACGACCCCGGAGACGGTTCGAATGTGCACCGATCGCCAATTGACTTCGGTCACGTAACCGCGCACATCGCCGACCTGCAGCCAGTCACCCAGCTCGAAGGGTTGCTCGAAAAGCAACAACAGTCCGGAGAGTACCGAGCCGACTGCGTTTTGCAGCGCGAGTCCGATCACGATCGAGCTGATGCCGAGCGCCGTGAAGAGCCCGCCAACGTCGGCGCCCCACACCCACGAGAACAGCAGCGCGAGTGAAATGATGATGATCAAGAATCGGGTGACGTCGACAAAGATCGACGGAAGGCGATCACGCCACGTGCCTTTGCGGGCACTCGCGAAGAGCGCGACGTTGAGGCTGTTGATGATGACGAGAATCACCAAGAAGCCGAGCACCGTGGCGACGATCTGGCCCCATGACGCATCGACGTCGCCCTGCTCGACTTGACTCAGGACGATGAGGAGGGCGGCGATGGGCGCAACATAGTTGCGCACTAATCGGACGATCTTCGCCGCCGGGCTACCCCGACGATCGAGCGACTCATACAGCTCGCTGAGCACGAGCAGCACGATCGGAAGTCCGACGATCACCGCGATCGACGGCCAGAACCAGCTCTCGAGCCAGACCTCAGTCATGGGCGCGATTCACGTCAAGACGAAAGATACGTTGCGGGCCGTCAGACATCTGTACGGCACCGACCGCCACGAGCGGCACGGTGTCGGGAAGACCCGCCGCCACGCGCTCGGTCAGATAGATTCCCGCTTCGATGCGCTCCGACTGAATCTGGAACGCGAGGTTCACGGCTTCGCCCCAGAGGTCGTAGACCATGTGCGCACGCCCTACGAGGCCGCTACTCGCGCTTCCCACGTCGAGCCCGGCGCGCAGGTGCAACGAAACCCCCCACTGAGCGCTGAACCGATCGAGAATCCGCTGTAGCTCGAGGGCAAAGTCGACGATTCGGCGTGCGTTGTCGATGCGCGGAACCGTGAGTCCGCAGCTCGCGAGGTACCCCTTCGTCGCCGTGCGCACGTGCTCCACACCGAGCGCCGTCGCGGCCTCGTCGAACTGCCGCACGAGCTCGTTAAGCGCTTCGAGAGTCGCCTCCGAGTCGAGAGTCTTGCTGTAGTCGTCGAAGCCGACGATATCGGCGTACATGACAGAGATGTCGCGGTGGTCTTCGGCAATCGTCTGCACGCCTTCCCGATAGCGCCGAATCACGGGTTCGGGCATGAGCGCTCGCAGCAATCGCTCGCTCTCGGCACTCTGCTGATCGAGCAATTCGGCCTTGACCTGCAAGCTTCGACTCATGTCGTTAAAGGCTGCCGAAACGCTCGACATCTCATCGTTCGATCCTGCGTCGACGGTGACGCCGACCTCTCCCGCCGCGATGCGCTTCGCGGCCGCCGAGAGCCGACGAAGCGGCTGCACAAAGATGCGTGCGAGCAACAAGGAGAGGACGGATACGACCAGTGCAAGCACGGCAGAAGAAATAATGAGGTTACGCGTGAACTCGGTGACGGGGGCGAAGGCTTCGCGACTATCCAGTTCGGCCACGACGACCCAGTCGAGATCATCCACCTCGACGCCACCGAAAGCCGCAAGCGTCTCGCTACCGAGGTAGTTCGTCGCGATCATCGTGCCCTCGCGTCCCGCGAGCGCTGAATCGACTGCGGCTGAGTTCACGGGGAGAACGCCGAGCGTTGTCCCCCGCGTGAGCACGAGTTCGATCGTCGCGCTATCGATTCCGGCCGCGCGTGCTGCCTCGGCGAAGGCGTCGGGGTCTTCCTGCAGGAGGCGCGAGGGGGACCGCATGAGGGAGTCGGTGCCGACGAGGTAGGCCTCACCGGTGTCTCCGAGGCCGCCTTGGCTCCAGTCGCCGTCGGCGGTCATGACGTTGCTCAACCGTTCGATCGGCAACTCGACCGCCATCGCGCCGATGAGTTCGCCGTCCAGCCCCATCGGTGTCACGGCCCAACCGGCGGGGAGGTTCAACGAGGGTGGGTACGGCTCAAAGTCGGTGAACGTGACCTCGCCGAGCAGGTTATTGCCCATGGCCTCGTCGTAGGCGCTCGCGAGATTCGAGAAGCGATACGGGCCGCTCAGAACGTTCGTTCCGAGATCAACACCCTTGAACGCGCTGTAGACGACGCGACCCTGAGCATCGAGCAGCAGAACATCCTCATAGTCAAGCAACTCGGTCATCGACCGGAAGTAGTCGTGGTAGCGCGCATGTGTTGCCGACCAGGTGCTACCGTCGCCCGCGTCGTCAACCGCGATTGCCTCGTTGAACGTCGCGTGTGGCGCCGTATAGAACACCTGCAGGTACGCGGCAGCGACCGAGCTGGGCACGAAAGTATCGACATTGGCAGGAGACCCCGTTGCCTCGCTCAGCTGTGGGCCGAAAACGTCGGTGTAGTACGCGTCAAGCAGTGCCCGCTGATCGGCATCGAGCTCGGCGCCCTCGAGCTCGTCGAACGCCTGTGTGAAGGCGATGGTCGCGTCGACAACGCTCTGGCCGCGCGAGTGGACGACCACCGTGTTCTCGATCGTCGAGAACAATCGGCTGATTTCGCGCTCTCGCGAATCGCGAACTTCGACCAAGCGCTCGAACGCGGCGTCGCGCAACGAGTCGGTCGCATTGACATAGCCGATGACCCCGACCATCACGTTCGACGCCAGGCTCACGCCGAGCAACATGAGCAAGACCGTCGATTGGATGCTCAGCCTCACCCGCCGGCGAACACGTGCGCTCGTGGTGGGGTCAGCGCCCGGGTTGTCAACAGCGAGGGTCATGCGGTTCCTCTGCTCGGGGCGCGGGGGCGCGCGACGTAGGCATGTCGAATTACAGTACTCCGGCCGCGTGGGGCAGGGCGAGAGTCGCCGAGAACTCTTCACAGCGTCTGCTGTGCGATGTCTGGCAAGCTAAATGGGTCTTTGCATCGACTTCCCCTGCCCGTTTCCCTTGACAGGAGCCCGCACCGTGGCCGAGAACGACCTGAGCGCCGACGAGAACTTGACCATTAAGCAGCAGCGCGAGAAGCGGCGCAACGAGAAAGTCGCGGCGCTGAAGGCCAAGCAGGAGAAAGAGAAGCGCAATCGCCTCATCGGCATTGTGGCCGGCGCGACCGTCGGTGTGCTTATTGTCGGCACGCTCGTCACAGTCGTGGTGACGTCGGCGACCCCGCCCCCGCCGACCAGCCAGAACCTCACAGCGGCCGAGCGTGCAGAGCTCGACATTGACGGCCTTCAGGTTTTCGAGAACCTTGACGCGGTTCACGTTGAGACGGCTGTCACATATGACATGACGCCGCCTGCAGGCGGACCCCACCACCCCAGCTGGCTCAACTGCGGCATCTATGACCAAGAGGTTCCCTCTGAGTTCGCGGTTCACTCTCTCGAGCACGGCGCCGTGTGGGTCACCTATGACCCCGAGCTCGTGACGGGCGGCGACCTCGACGAGCTGCGCCGTGCGATGCCGCGCACCCACATGATCTTGTCGCCGTTCACCGGCCTCGACAGCCCCGTCGTCGCGAGCGCTTGGGGTGCGCAGGTCGCTCTCGATGGCGTCGACGACCCTCGGCTGGTCGACTTCATCATCAAGTACCGTCTGTCACCGAATGCGCCTGAACCCGGCGCCTTGTGCAGCCAGGCTGTCGACGGCCCCGGCAAGATCTCCTGATCATGTCGAGCCCCGACCTGCCAAGCTCTGCGCCTGCTCCTCTCGGGCGCGCACGCTTGATTGTCGTCGTCGGGCTTCTCGTACTCGTGGCTCTCGTCGTCGGGGCCCTGATCGGGCGGGTCACCTCACCCGGCACACCGATGCCGAGCGATGCGAGCGCCGAAGCAGGCTTCGCCCGTGACATGCAGGCTCACCATGGTCAAGCCGTCGAGATGTCGTTGCTCGTGCGCGACCGTTCCGACAGTGACGAGATTCGATTGCTCGCGCTCGACATCGCCACGGCTCAGACCCAGCAGCAGGGCCAGATGTTCGCGTGGCTTACTGTTTGGGGCCTGCCTCAAACGTCGTCGGCCGACGAGATGGAATGGTTGTCTCGCCCGGTGATCGATGGCTCAGCGGGTCACGAGGGCCATGGCGCTCACACGCCTGGCGAGCCGATGCCGGGCGTGGCGACGTTTGAGCAAATGCAGGCGCTCCAGAACGCGACGGGCGTTGAGGCCGAGTCGATCTACCTCGAACTCATGATCGAGCATCACATCGGCGGCGTCGAGATGGCTGAGGCCGTACTCGCGCGCAGCACTCATCCGCTCGTGACTCAGCTCGCGCAAGGAATGGTTCAGCTGCAGGAGAAAGAGATCGACTACATGAACGAGCTGCTCGCCGAGCGGTCGTAATCGGCGGACTGCTGCGCGACGAGTCGGGCATAAACGCCGCCCTGCTCGACCAACGCGAGGTGAGTGCCACTCTCAACGATGCGCCCGTGATCGACGACGTAGATGACGTCGGCGGAGCTGATCGTCGAGAGCCGATGGGCGATCGCGATCGTGGTCCGGCCGCGGCTGGCGGCGTCAAGCGCGTCTTGAACAATGCGCTCGGAAACCGAGTCAAGAGCGCTCGTTGCCTCGTCGAGAATCAGCACGGGCGGGTCTTTCAACAACACGCGCGCTATCGCGACGCGTTGCTTCTCGCCGCCTGAGAGCCGATAACCGCGCTCTCCGACGATCGTGTCGTAGCCATCAGCGAAACCCACGATCGTGGCGTGGATGTTCGCAGCACGACATGCTGCCTCGAGCTCGGCGTCGCTGGCATCGGGTTGTGCGTAGCGAAGATTCTCAGCGATCGAGGCGTGAAAGAGATATGTCTCTTGACTCACGATGCCCACGTGGTCAATCAGGCTCTGTTGACGAAGGTGACGCACGTCAACGCCCGCCACCTCGACGGCGCCGCTCGTCACGTCGTGCAAACGTGGCACAAGGTACGAGATCGTCGTCTTGCCCGCGCCGGAAGGCCCGACGAAGGCCACAAACTGGCCCGGTTCGACCGTGAATGTGACGCCGTCGAGCGTCGGAATCGTGTCCTCAGTCGCATCGGGATACCGAAAGACCACGGTGTCGAAGCGAACGCGCCCGCGCTCGTTCTCATCCACGTCTCGTGCATCCGGTGCTTCGATGATGCGCGGTTCGAGGTCGAGGTACTCGAAAATGCGCGCGAACAGTGCGCCACTGGTCTGGAGGTCGAGCGCGACGCGCATGAGGCCCATGAGGGGGAAGGTGAGTCGGGCCTGCACCGTCGTGAACGCGACGATCGTGCCCGCCGTGACCGCAACATCCACCTGTATGAGCCATGCAGCAACCAGGTACACAATGGCCGGAATCACCGAGAGAAAGACGTTGACGGTCGCGAAGAACCACTGGCCGCTCATCGCAAGCTGCACCTGAAGACCGCGTTGCACGTCGTTCTCGCGACGGTAGCGTTCGACCTCGCTGTCTTGACGGTCGAAGCTCTTGGCGAGCACGATGCCCGAGACACTCAACGCCTCTTGAGTGATCGCCGTCATGTCGCTCAGTGACTCTTGCGTCTTCGTTGCAATGCGGGCCCGCACCTGCCCGACTCGGCGTTGCGCGATGACGAGTACCGGAAGCAACACAACCGCGACGATCGTGAGCTGCCAACTCAGCAAGAGCATGGCGACGAAGGCCGCGATAACTGTGACGGTGTTGCCAATGACGTTTGACACGGTGTTGCTCAGCACGCCCGCAACGCCGCCGACATCGTTCTGCAGTCGCGACTGAATGATGCCGGTCTTCGTGCGTGTGAAGAACGCAAGCTCCATTGCCTGGAGATGCGAGAAAAGCTGCACGCGCAATTGCGCCATGACACTGTTGCCGACGGTGGCGGTCAGCCGAGTCTGGGCGACGCCAAGCCCTGCCGCGACAACCCACAGACCCACCATCGCCCCGACGATCTGAAGGAGCACCGGAATGTTCGGCTCACCCTCGGGCGGAAACAGCCCCACATCGAACGCCTGCTGCGTCAGCAATGGCGGCGCCACGCTGAGCGCTGCCGACACCAGCACGAGAACAATCGTGATGGTCAGAGCGGTGCGATGCGGCGCGAAAAGCGCTGCAATTCGCGGGAGCAGATTCGGGATGCGCGGCGCCTCGGCATTGGCGGCTCGTTGCGCCTCGACATCTCCGCTTGAAATGCGAGATCCCCGGCGGCCGCCACCCATGCTCATGAGCTGAGCCTAGGCGGCACCACCGGGGATCTCGTGTGAGGTCAGTTCTGCTCGGTGCCGATCAGCCCTTTGTCGAGCCCGCCAGCAGGCCACGCACGAAGTAGCGCTGCAAGCTGAAGAACACGATGAGCGGGACGATGAGCGAGATGAAGGCCGCGGCCGGCAGTCGCTCCAGGTTTCGACCGAAGTTGCCGACGAGTTCAGCGAGGCGTTGGGTGAGGGGGGCGACGTCTGCCGTGCCGCCCGAGAACACCAGCGCCACGAGCAAGTCGTTCCAGACCCACAAGAACTGGAAGATGGCGATCGACGCGAGCGCCGGCAACGCCAATGGGATCACGATGCGGAAGAAGATCTGCGTGTGATTCGCCCCATCGACTCGAGCCGCTTCGATCACTTCGCCGGGAATCTCGCTGATGAAGTTGTGCAACAAGAAGATGCACAGCGGGAGGCCGAAGATCGTGTGCGCGATCCAAACCGCCGGGAAGGTGCCACTGATGCCAAGAACTTCACTAAAGATCTGAAGAAGTGGGATCAATGCCATCTGGAGGGGCACGATTTGCAGCGCGAAGATCAGAACAAAGATCGCACCCGAACCGCGGAACTTGATCCACGCGAATGCGTAGGCCGCCATCGTCGCTATCGCGATCGGGAAGATCGCCGCCGGAATCGCGATGACGAGTGAGTTCACGAAGTACGAACCGAGGTTGGCCGACGACGCGCCCTGCACGGTGAGAACGTCGATGTAGTTTTCGAGCGTGAAGCTCGGGTTCACGAAGATGTTCCACCAGCCGTCGGTGCGAATCTCTTGAGGGGTGCGGAACGACGAAACGAACAGCCCGAACGTCGGGATCGTCCAGAGGGTCGCGATCAGGATGGCCGCGAACGTCGCCCACGGCGACGTCAGACGCTCTTTCACACGACGCATCTTTCCCGAACCGGTGGGCGCGGTTGTTGTCGCGTTCTTCTGGCCGAGAGGGGCGTCGAGCGACTGCTCCGCCGCGGCAGTGGCGTCGGTGCTCATCGGATCTCCTTCTGCTTGCGCATGACGCGCACGTTGTAGATGACAATCGGCAGGACCATGAAAAACAGCAGAACTGCGAGCGCCGAGCCATAACCCGTTTCGCCTCGATTGAAGGCCTGCGTATACATCTCGTTGGCCACGACCGAGGTGTCGAAGTTCCCTCCGGTCATCGCGCGCACGATGTCGAACACCTTCAGAGTGGCGATCGAGATGGTCGTGATGACGACGACGAGCGTGCCGCGGATTCCGGGAACCGTCACGTTCCAGAACGACTGCCAGGCGTTCGCTCCATCGAGCCTGGCCGCCTCGACGATTTCGATCGGCACGCCCTTGATCGCCGCCGACAGCAACACCATGGCGAAACCGGTCTGAATCCAGACCATGACAACGATGAGGAAGAAGGTGTTCCAGGGTGAGTTCACCAGGAAGGGCACGGGGTCTTGCCCCAGCCACACGAGAATCTGGTTCAGCAGGCCGATCTGCTCACTGAAGCCGACCTCGCGGTACTCGTACATGAACCGCCAGATGATGCCCGCGCCGACGAACGAAATGGCCATCGGCATGAAGACGAGTGACTTGAGCACCTTCTCGCCGTGCGACTTGTCGATGAAGACCGCGTAGGCGAGACCCACCGCTGTCGAGAGCGTGGGCACAAGGGCAACCCAGATCACGGTGTTGATGAGCACGAGCGTGATGTCCGGCTGCGTGAACATCCACACGAAGTTATCGAGACCGACGAAGTCGGAACCGTTCGCCGTCTGTCGACTGAACAGCGAGAGGATCGTCGTGCGGATCGCCGGGTAGACGAGTCCGACGGCAAGGAGAACGATCGCGGGGCCGACGAATGCGGCCAGTTGCACGAAGTCTCGGCCGCGCTTGGGAGCGCGATCGGCGAGAAAGAGCACGAGTCCCACGACCGCGGCGAACACCGCGAGACCGAGGAACATGATCCCGAACTTCTCGATGAGATCAGACCAGAATTCACTCATGCCGAATCAAACCTCCATTGGTTTGTTTTGTGGTCACGCTACCTGACGGACCGGCCCACCAGACACCGTGTGTCTGGTGGGCCGGTCGTTCACGCGATCAGCAGCTATTCCCTACTGGGGGAATGTGGCGTCGATCGTCTGCAGAACTTCCTGCGTCGGGGTGCCGTTCACCCAGTCCACCATGCCGGTCCAGAACGAGCTGGTACCGACCGCGGCGGGCATGAGGTCAGAGGCGTCGAAACGGAAGATCGTGTCGTCACCCTGGAGGATCTCGACCGACTGGCGGGCGAGGTCCGAACCGGCGAGCGACGGGTCAAGACCCTTGTTCGCCGAGATGACACCGCCGCGCGAGACGCGCTCGTTGGCGAAGGTGTCGCTCGAGAGGTACGCCTGGAGAGCAGCAGTCGCGCCGTTCTCGTTGAACGCGGCAATGAACTCGCCACCACCGGTCACAGCGTTGGGGTCACCCTCCGCGATCGGCGGGGTGATGAACGCCCACACGTCTCCGTCAGGAGCAACCGTCACGCCCTCGCCCCACTGGGCCTCGTAGAACGAAGCCTGGTGGTGCATCGAGCACGTGCCGTCGAGGATCGAGAGGCCACCATCTTGGAAGGTGGTGGTCACGATCGACTGCACGCCGCCGAAGCCGCCGTTGACGTAGTTCTCGTTCAGCAGCACCTCGCCGACGAGGTCAAACGCCTCGGTGATCTCGGGCGAGTCGAACTTCAGGTCGCCAGCGACCCACTGGTCGTAGGCCTCCGGGCCCGAGTTACGAAGCACGAGGTCTTCGACCCAGTCGGTGCCGACCCAGCCGGTCGCGTCACCCGAGCCGAACCCGACGCACCAGGGGCGGTACGGGCCGTCGTTGCGCTCGGTCATCTGCTCGGTGAGGTCGAGCATCTCCTGGTAGGTCGTCGGGATCTCGTAGCCGTTCTCTTCGAAGTCGGCCGGCGAGTACCAGATGTAGCCCTTGACGCTCGCGAGCAACGGCGCGGCGTAGAACTCGCCATCGACGGTGCCGTAGCGTACATCATTCGTACAATCGGGCGGCCAGCGGGCACCCGAACCGGGTGAGTCA
>CAYWZI010000027.1:0-19131 GCA_964462815.1 uncultured Microbacteriaceae bacterium | reverse complement strand
ACGATCGTCTCCGCAGGAGCGTCCGTATCCGGCTCGGGCGCCAGCGGGTCGCCCGATGCACACCCTGCCAGGGCCAATGATGCCCCGACCGCGGCTGCCGTCATGGCGAGCCGGCCCTTGTTCCTTGCTGTGAACATGTGTTCGTCTCTTTTCTCTGTAGTGGTGGCGGATTATGCCACCGCCGCACGACGCCCGGTTGGCGCAGTACGGGGTTCAGGGGAGCGAGTCGCGCGCACTCCGCGCGGCACCGCGAACTTCTCGAGCAGCGCGAAGAGCGCATCGAGAGTGAGGGCAATGATGATGATCAGGATGGCCGCGCCGAGCATGCGGTCGTAGTCGCGAAGAGCGATCCCTTGGATGATGGGTAGCCCGAGGCCGCCGAGACCCACGTAGGCCGCAAGCGTGACCGTCGCGACGACCTGGAGGGTCGCGCTACGGAGGCCACCAATGAGCAACGGCAGGCCGAGGGGCACCTCGACCTTCCACAGAATCTGCCATTCAGTCATGCCCATCGCACGCGCGGCGTCGATCGTGCGGCGGTCGATGACCTCGAGACCCGCATACGCGCCCGCGAGGATGGGCGGGATCGCGAGAAGCACGAGCACGAGCACGGTGGCGGGGCCAGCGAGCCTGACCCCGACGAGCATCACAAACAGGAAGAGCAGGCCGAACGTCGGCAGAGCTCGCGCGGCGCCCGATATGCCGACGGCCCACTCTCGGCCTCGACCGGTGTGCCCGATGAGCCAGCCGAGCGGAATAGCGATGACCGCCGCGAAGAGAACCGCAAGAACGGTGAACCAGAGATGTTGACCAGTGAGCTCGACGAGTCCGTTTTGCCCCACCCAGTTCTCCGGGTCAAGGAGCCACGCAAAGGCGTCGGTGAACAGGTTCATGCCGTCACCTCCTGCGCTACGAGCTTCCGGCGTGAACCGACGTCAACCCTGGTCCACGGCATAAGCCACCGGCCGAGAAGCACAAGCACACCATCGAAGAGCAGTGCGACGAGTACGGTCATGACGACACCCGCGAGCACCTGCTCGACGATGTCGCGCTGGAAGCCGTTCGTGAAAAGGTACCCGAGACTCTGCACGCCGACGACGATGCCGACGGTGAGTAGGCTCACGGTGCTCACCGCAACGACGCGCAGCCCCGCGAGCAAGACAGGTCCGGCTAAGGGCAAGTCGACCGCGATGAAGCGCCCCCAGCTCGAGTAGCCCATGGCCGTTGCCGCTTGCTTGACACCGTGATCGACACTCGCGAGCGCCTCGGCGACGGAGCGCGCCATGATCGCGACCGCGTAGATCGTGAGAGCAATGATGACGTTCGCCTCGCTCAAGAAGCCAATGCCGAGCAGCGGTGGAAGAACGACGAAGAGCGCGAGCGAAGGGATCGTGTAGAGCAACCCCACCAAGGTCAGCACGAGACCTCGTGTCAGCCGATATCGATAGGCGAACCAGCCGAGGGGCAAGGCGATGACGAAGCCCAGCACGATCGGAATGATGCTCAGCCTGATGTGCTGCAGCGTGAGCTGCAGAATCAGGTCGAGATTGGCCAGAACCCATGTCACGCCGGGCTCGACTCCACCAGGCGACCGGCGACATTACCGTCGCCGTCGATCAACACGCGAGCACCGGCGATGTCATGGATGCTCAGCGCACGCTTTCCGCGGTCGGCGCCGATGAAGCTCGCGACGAAGTCACTCGCGGGGTTGGCGAGAATCTCATGCGGCGAGCCCTTCTGCGCGATGCGCGCACCTTTCTCGAGAATGACCACTTGGTCGCCGAGCAGAAACGCCTCATCGATGTCGTGCGTGACGAACACCACGGTCTTGCCGAGCTCGCGCTGAAGACGCAGGAGCTCCTGCTGAAGATCGGCGCGCACGATTGGGTCGACGGCACCAAAGGGCTCATCCATGAGCAGAATGTTGGGGTCAACGGCAAGACCGCGGGCGACGCCCACCCGCTGCTGCTGACCGCCCGAGAGTTGCGCCGGATACCGGTCGGCCATCGCACGGTCGAGGCCCACGGTGTCCATCAGCTCAAGGGCACGCGCGTGCGCCTCTTTCTTGGGCACCCCGTTGAGTCGAGGCACCGTGGCAATGTTGTCGATCACACGTCGGTGCGGCAAGAGCCCGGAGTTTTGCATGACATAACCGATGCGGCGACGCAGTTTTACCGGTTCAATATCGGCAACGTTCTCGCCGTCGATCTCGAGAACACCAGCACTCGCGTCGACCATGCGATTGATCATGCGCAAGAGCGTGGTCTTGCCACAGCCGCTGGAGCCGACCAAGACCGTTGTCTTGCGCGACGGAATGACCAGGCTGAAGTCATCGACCGCGACCGTTCCGTCGTCGAAGACCTTTGAGATGGAGCTGAACTCGATCACGATGCCCTCTTCTCGCCGGCTGCCGGATGGACGGGCGCACTAGAGCCTCGCTCAGCGCACCCTCAGTCAAACAGCATTACGAGCAGAGGTCATTCCCCATCACCGTAATTCTGGGCACTTCTCCAGACGAATATCGGGCCGACGCCCGCACCCAGGCGCCTAGAGTCGGCCGGCGAGAACCGCGCGAAGGGCCCGTTCGGCCTCGCTCAACAACTCGGCGTCGCCGCGGGCGCTTCGGGCGAACGCGCGCGCCGTCAAGGCATCGATGACCTCGATCGCCGTGCCGACCGCGTGGCGCATGTCGGCCGAGTCGGTCACGGAGTAGTGCGCGACGAGAGCGTCGGCGACAGCGACGGCAAGCATGGCGTTGGCGGTCGATTCCGTCACCGGCGGGCGCAGATCGATGACGTCACCGGCGCGCAGCGAGCGGTAGCCCGGCTCGGTGCGGAACAAGTCAACGGTGACGGCGTGCATCGCGAGCACAGCATCCAGCGCTGACGCGTGGCGGCCTTGGGCCAGCTCGTCTGCGGTGCGCGCCATCAATCGCTCGACATTGCGAGCGGCGAGGCTCTGAAGCACGGCAATGCGGTCAGGAAAGTAACGGTAGACCGTGCCGATCGACGCGCCAGCTCGTTCGGCCACCATCGCCGTCGTCAAGCGCTCGTAGCCGATCTCATCGATCACGGCAGCGGCAGAGTCAAGCAGCGTGGCAAGTCGCGCCGTACTGCGAGCCTGTACGGGCTCGTTACGGATCGGGGCGGCAGACGACAGCAGGGCTGCACTGGAATCAATGGTGAGCACGGACTTTCCCTTTCGACGTGCGTCACTGTACTCCTCGGTCACCTACTAAATGAGCAAACCTGGGAAGAACGCTCGTTCTGCGATTCTGCAAGACTGAACACGTGACCGACGAGAGCGCGACACCGACGAGCAGCTCTCCGGCCCGGTGGGCCCTCCGCGCGGTGGCCATCGAAGATCGCCTTCACCGACTGCGTGCGCGGCAAGGCCGGCGACGCGGACTCGTGCCCGTCGTGATTCCCTATAGCGGCTACGGCGGCGACGGTTGGATCCGCGTGCTCTGCCGCGTGTTGCTCGTCCGCCCTCCCAAGAACACGAAGACGCGAACCATCATTCGAGGATGGCGAAGCTTCGTGAGCATCCCCGTCGCCGATAGCCCCGTCACTGTGCGCATCGCAGGTCGAGAGTTCGACGTCACCGCGGATCGGGGCGGCGTGGTCGATGTCGATCTCGCCGTCGACCTTGAGCCGGGCCTTCGGACGATCACGCTCCAGGCGCCGGGATCAGACGAAGTCGAAGCTCGCATCTACGTCGTAGGGCCCGACGCTCGACTGGGAATCGTGTGCGACATCGACGACACCGTCATGGTCACCGCTCTCCCGCGACCGTTTTTGGCGGCCTGGAACACGTTCGTGTTGGATGAGCATGCTCGTCGCCCGGTACCGGGCATGGCCGTCATGCTCGAACGACTCACGCGGCACAACCCGGGTTCGCCCATGATCTACCTGTCGACCGGAGCGTGGAACGTCGCGCCGACGCTCGACCGCTTCATGGGCCGACACCTCTACCCCGCGGGCACCATGCTTCTCACCGATTGGGGTCCGACCCATGATCGCCTGTTTCGGAGCGGTCGCGACCACAAGCGAGACAGCCTTGCACGACTGGCCCGCGAGTTTCCGTTGATCCGCTGGGTATTGATCGGCGACGACGGACAGCACGACGAAGAGCTCTATCGCGAGTTCATCGCTGCGCACCCGCACAACGTCGCCGCGGTCGCCATTCGTCAACTCTCAACCCCGGAAGCAGTCTTCGCGGGCGGCCGCAGCAAAGGCGACGACGAGCGCGCTGAGAGCGACGGTCCGCCGTGGGTCTGGGCGCCCGACGGCGCGGGCATCGCCGAACAACTTGCGCGGCTGGGCTTCATCTCGGACGACACACCGAACTAGGCGTTTGCCGGGGACGCAGTGATCCAGGCGGGCGCTGGCGACGCGAGTGAGAGTGTTCTCATGTGGCCGTGTCGGTCAGCTCGGCACCGCGATAATGGGCAGATGGCCCGCCGAGTGCTCCCCCGCGTTGCCGTACGGTCACGCATTCTTGCGGTGATCCTTATCGTGACCAGTGTGGGCATGGCCGTGTCGGGCTTCTCCGCCTACTTCGTTCAGCGCGATCGTGTTCTCGCCACAATCGACGACGAGCTGCTCGCGACCGTCGAAGCGGCCCGCGGCATCGTGACGGGTGAGACGGCGGTATCGAACGGCACCGACACCACGGTCCCGGAGACGAGCACGACGACCTTCACGACCGTCGAAGAAGCCCTGAGCGCCGTCATGTCGCGACTTGTCCCTGGGCGCCATGAGAGCAGTGTCGCGATCATCGATGGCGCCGCGCGGTTCATTCCCGGCACAGAGATCGCGTTCCACCTCGAAGATGATCCGGCGTTCATCGAGCGCGTCTGGAACGAAGGGTCCGCTGGCTCCGTCACCCTCGGCACAGCGATCACAACCGTGGGAACACTGCGATACGTGTCGGTGCCCGTGACGGTCGATGGCAGCGATCAGGTCGGCGTCTATGTCACCGCGGTGGATGCCCAACGAGCCGTTGACGAAGTGGCGGGCGCGTTCCTCACCTACGCCTGGCTTGCCCTGCTCTCGCTCGCAGCGATTGGAGTCGTCGGCTGGTTCGTCGCGGGGCGGCTGCTAGCGCCATTGCGTCGACTGTCGGAGACCGCCTCACGCATCACGGCCGAAGATCTTTCGGAGCGCATCCCGGTCAACGGAAATGACGATGTTTCGGCGCTGACCGAAACGGTCAATGAGATGCTCGACCGCATCGACGAGGCCCTGACGAGCCAGCGGCAGTTGCTCGACGACGTGCGGCACGAACTCAAGACGCCGATCACGATCGTGCGCGGACACCTCGAACTGCTCGATGTGTCGAAGCCGGTGGAGGTTCGGGCCGCGCTGGAGATTGCGATCGATGAGCTCGACCGGATGGCCGGCCTCGTCGACGACATCGACGCTCTCGCGCGCGTCGAGCACCTCGCCGCGCTCGCCGAACCGACCGATGTTGCCGACTTGACCGCCCTGGTCTACAGCAAAATGCAGGCGATTCCCGACCGTCGGTGGCAGCTCGAGTCGTCGGCCGATGTCGTCGCGCACGTGTCGCCGACGCGCATCACCCAGGCATGGCTGCAGCTCGCCGACAATGCCGCGAAGTACTCGCCTGCCGGCTCGCTCATTCGCGTCGGAAGCACGGTGTATGCAGGCTCTGTCGAATTCTGGGTTGCCGATCAGGGCCCGGGTATTCCCGAGGGTGCTGAACGACGCATCTTCGAGCGATTCGGCCGTGCCGATACAGGCCGAGGAATCGGCGGGTCGGGGCTGGGTCTACCGATCGTCGCGGCGATTGCCCGCGCACACAACGGGTACGTGAGTCTCGACAGTTCGCCGGCGGGCTCGCGCTTCGGCATCGTCGTACCGACGGTCGAGATCAGCGCGGCTCCGCCTCCCCCTGCACAGGGATTCGCTGAACCCACCGACTCGGGGCACACCACTGCAGTAGGGAGCACCGCATGACCAGCATCCTTATCGTCGAGGACGAGAAGCGCATCTCGTCGTTCATCGAGAAAGGACTCGCGGCGGCGGGGTACTCTCCCACCGTGGTCGACGACGGCCTCGCGGCACTCGATTATGTGGCGACCGGCTCGTTTGAGCTGATGCTTCTGGATGTGGGCCTGCCGAGTATCGATGGCTTTGAAGTTCTCAAGCGGCTGCGCGCGCGCGGCGAGTCCATGCCGATCATCATGCTCACGGCACGAACCAGCGTCGACGATACGGTCACGGGTCTCGACGGGGGCGCCAACGACTACTTGCCGAAACCGTTCAAGTTCGATGAGCTCATGGCGCGCATCCGTCTTCGGCTGCGCGAATCGGGCCAACAGTCGGTCGCGGAAACCGTGTTGCGCCACGGAGACATCGCTCTCGATCTCACGACGAGGCGCGTGACGGTCAGCGGCCACACGAACGACCTCTCTGCCCGAGAGTTCGCGCTCGCGGAGCAATTCTTGCGGCACCCCGAGCAAGTGCTATCGCGCGAGCAGTTGCTCAGCCGAGTATGGGGCTTTGACTTCGATCCGGGCTCGAACGTTGTCGACGTCTACGTGCGATACCTGCGCAGCAAAGTCGGCGCCGATCGCATCGAGACCGTGCGCGGCATGGGATATCGACTTGTGTGATGATCGGCGCGCAACGACCGCTTGGTGCGGGGCTTAGTCGACAGAGTCGACGCTCGCTGGAGTAACGACAGAGACCGTGTTGGGAGCGACGGGCTGCGCGGAGGGCGCCTGAACGCTCGGCGTGGTCGCGCTCGTGCCCGGCGTCTCTGTCGCCGAGGTCGTCGGATCAGCGCTTGACGTAGCGTTCGGCGACGGCACGGGGTCGCTGGTCACGCCAGTGCCCCCCGCGCCCTTGACATCACTCAGGCCATTGCCCGGAACCGTCGAGATGGGCGGCACCGTGGCCGTTGTCGTGGAATCGACGAGAGGCATCGCGTTGGCGATGCCGACAGCGCCGGTCGCCATGATGCCGAGCCCGAGCGCCGACGCGGCCGAGATCGAGATCCATCGCGGTGAGGGTGACATTCGAGACTCCTTGATCGGACTCTTCCATTGTGCTGGGTGGACATGAGAACGACGGCGGCCCTCGATGAGGGTGTTCTCATCAAGGGCCGCCGCGATTCCCCCCCTGGTCGTGCTTAGTCGACCGAGTCCACGCTGTCGGGACCGTCGACCGAGGCCGGGCTGTCGGGGCTGTCGACCGAGACGGGCGACGCAGGGCTGTCGACCGAGACGGGAGACGCAGGGCTGTCCACCGACACCGGTGACGCAACGCTGTCGACCGAAGCCGGCGAAGCCGGGGTCTCGGGCGAAGCCGGCGTGTTGGCCGAGGTCAAGCTCGCGGGCGAGTTGGTCGACATCGGCGAGGTGATGCTGTCGCTCTCCACGCGGAAATCGAGATCGATGCGGTCAACGTCATCCGTCACCGTTCCAATGCCCGGAACCGACAGGCCCGTAGCGTTCTCGATCAACGGCATGGCGTTCGCGACGCTTGCCGCACCACCCGCGATGACGCCGAGGCTGAGCGCGGATGCGGCGCCGACGGCGATCCAGTTCTTGCTGTCCATGATTTTCCTCCCTTTCGCGTGCCGAGCGGCTCGCGTCGATGGAGCAACTCTCGCCGGACCGCATGAGATCACCAGGAGGAGCCGGTGAGAGGCCTCTCATCTGCATTGACCACGCGGTGCGCCCGTTCGATCAGCTCGGCAGAGCCTGCCGTGCCGGCGGCGGACCGGGACAGGGCATGGCCAAGAAGCTGCGTCGCTGCGATGGCGTGGGCGCGGTCGACAAACCCTGTCTCTGACGCCCCGAACCACCGACGTCGCCACCCGTCGGCGAGAACCGAGCACCGGCGCGCTCGCACGGTCGCGCGGCTGCCCCCGTCGTGCACGACCGTCGCGATGAGATGGGCATACAGCGCTGCTGCATCATCGGCGGGGTCGCCCCAGCCCGACGTATCGATGTCGAGGAGTCCTGTCACCCGAGTCGGCGATCCGGGGTCCGCGAGCACTTGAGCGAGATGGAGGTCACCGTGAACCGTGCGCGCTGGCGGCGGAGCGCCACCAGCCTGATAACGACGAGTGATGGTGCGGGCCGTGCGCTCGATCAGAGCGTCATGATCGGGCATCTGTTCGATGAGCCGATCTTCGTACCAGTCAATGCGTCGAACCAACGAGGCCCGTGCCGACGCCGTTGATGGCACGGTAGCGATGGCGGTCACGATGCGCTCGAGCTCGTCGAGCAAGAGAGTCGGGTTTGGCACTCGGTCGAGCAGCGAAATGACCTCTGCTCCGTGGAGTGCTTCGAGAGCAACGAGGCCCTCCTCGCTCCAGCCCAGCACCGCGGGTACGGGAATTCCGGCCTCACGCCACAGGGTGTGCTTTGCCTGGAGCGGTTGAGCGGCCGGCGGTCGCACGACTTTCAAGAAGTACGCGGTGTTCGTCGTATCAACACGAACAACGGCGCGCTTGCCCGGCCGATAGGCCGCAAGGCTGACGCGCAAGCCGTCAACCGGTAGTCCTAGTCGGGCAAGCACGACTCCCGCAGCCTCGGCGTACACGGCAGTCCGTAGGGCAGGGAGCGCTGGGTCAGCGGGATACACCCAGACATCGACACGTTCCCCCGTGTTGGGATTCCGCAGCGTGAGAACTCCAGGACGGGTCGCTTCGGGCGGTGACGTCTCGACGAACACCGTGTGATCAGCGGATGCCCCGCCCTCGCCACGCAGCGTGACTCGATAGCCGTGGGTGAAGCCGTTGCCGGTTGGCTCTACTTGTAGCCCGTGTGCGTCGACGAGCACAGAGTCGAGGGACGCCGCCACGGCTTCGAGCACGTCGCGGTGTCGCAGAGACTCCCCCGGTGCGCCCACTCTCCTATTCTGGCCTCTCGCTCACGCCGCGCGTGCCACTCGGCGGCGCGTCGGGACCACCCCGGTTCGGGGGACTCCCATTCGTACCCGAACGGAGTAGCCTGGAGCCAGGTCAGATTGATCCTGACCGGGGCCCGGCGACTACCCAGTCCCGCGGTGAGTTCCACCCGCTACCCGACGGGAGCACGTGTCATGATCGCCCTCATCATCACCGGAGCAACACTTCTCCTGGTCGGCGCAATGATCATTTCTCTCGAACGCCACCGCAAGCTCACGCCGGTGACCGCACTCCTGACGGGCCTCGGCACGCTCGCTATCGTTGCCGGCACCGTCACGACGACGATCGCGACCACCGAACCCGCAAAGGCCGGTGACGTCATGCGCGGAGTCGTCGACATTCCGCTCGTCGAGCGGGTCACCGACTTTGACCTGCCAACGCTCTAGTCGTTCTCGCTCGCGTCGTCGCCGGTAGCGTCGTCATCAGACGACAGCACAGCTCGTGACGACTCGCCCCAGCACTTCGGTCCGCAGTCCGTGAACGGACCGACCTCCGCACTGGCATCGCGGCGCATCCCAAGAACCCGATAGAGCGACGCGTCGATCATCGCCTCGTCGAGGCGGCCATCGCCGACGGCAGTCGCGAGTGCGGTGATCAAGCCAGCGGGGTCGACGTCGACCGAGCTGGGGTCCGACGGAAGAACGTACAAGAGAAGATCGTTGCCCGCGGCAAGCGCACCAATGGCGTTCTGCACGGGATCGGAATATGCCTCAACCCCCGACCGCTGAAGCATCAGCATGTCGTCCGTGACAATGACGCCCTCGAAACCGAGCTCCTCGCGCAACAGGTCGATCCAGGTTGACGACAGCGAGGCGGGCATCGGGCTGATCGTTGTGAACTCCAAGTGACCCATCATCACCAGCGGAGCACCGGCCTCGATACCCGCCACAAAGGGGATCGCATGCGAGGCACGCCATTGATCAAGGTCGATCGACGACTGCGGGATGCTCACGTGAGAGTCATCAGGACTCGCTCCGTGCCCAGGAAAGTGTTTGAGCGTCGACAGCGCGTTCCCCGACTCACCGCGCACGGCCGCGGCGACCCGCTCGGCTGCCTCCGCCGGGGTCTCCCCGAGCGTGCGGCTACGAATGAATGACGATTGATCGGGGGTCACGTCTGCCACGATCCCGAAGTTGATCATCACTCCCGCCTCAGCGACGAGCGCTGACCGCTGCTGGAATGCGGCTTCGGCGGCCTCAGGCGGAGCACCGCGGAGGGTGCGCGCCGACGGCGCGTCATCATCGAGGAGACGGCGCACAACGCCACCCTCTTGATCAATGGCCGTGAGAACGGGGAGCCCCGGGTCACTGCTGAGAGCATCCGTCAAGAGCGAGACCGTCGCAGCCGGGCCGCCAATGTTGTCTCCCATGAGGATGACTCCCGCGAAGCCGTAGTCGTCGATGAACGTGCGGATGCGCGAGGGGTCAGTACCCGGAACATGCACCATGACGAGTGCCGCAACCTTCTGCTCGATCGTCATCGCAGCGATGCGCTGGTCGAGATAGACATCGCGCACATCGAGGGCTGCCGGAGCCCCAACGAGGCGCGTGAGCTCGGCGGGTTGGGGTATCGGCTCCTGCTGCGCGGCGCAGCCTGACGCAACGACGGCCATGATCGCCGCAGCGGCAATCATCGTCATCGTTGATTTCGGGCCTCGTCGCATCTGCTGATGCTAACGCGGGTTCGACCGTACGATGAAGGAATGCTGCAACGCGTGCGCGTCATCGTCGGAGCAGCGCACATCGGTCCGTCGCTTGTCGTTGCCGCGGTCAGCGCATTGCTCGGCGTGATCAGCGGCCTCGACCCGGTGCGGGTAGCTCTGGTCGGCCTCGTCATGCTGCTCAATCAACTCTCGATCGGCTGGTCGAATGACGCGATCGATTCGTCCCGAGACCTCGACGCCCACCGCACCGACAAACCGGTGGTTCGCGGGGAGGTCAGTGCGCGAACGATCATGACGCTCGGGGTAATCGCGGCTGTGGTGGCGATTCTGCTCTCGTTCGTGCTCGGGCCGCTCTTCGCTCTTGCCCATGTCATTGCGCTCGGCGCAGGATGGGCCTACAACGCGGGTCTCAAGCGCACAGTCTTTGCGACGCTGTGTTACATCGTGGGCTTCGGTTCGATTCCAGTCTTGGTCGCATTGGCCAGAGAACAACCGGCTCTCGCCGCGTGGTGGGCAATCGGAATGGCGAGCCTTTTCGGACTCGCTGCACACTTCTCCAACGTTCTTCCCGATCTGGAAGCCGACCGCCGACACGGCCTTCGAGCGATTCCCCACCGAGTGGGTGCCCGACCGTCCGGCGTGATCGCTCTCGTCGCCCTCGCCCTCGCCGGGATTCTCGGGGTGGTTGGGCCTGCCACGAGCTCTCCGGTCGCGCTTGCCGGAGCCGCCATGACGGCGGTTCTCGTCATTATGGGCATCGTCGTGATCGTGAGGGATCCGAACTCACGCGCACTCTTTCACATCATCATGGGGGCATCGTTCGCGACACTCGTAACTCTCGCTGGCGCGGCGGAGTCACTCGTCGCCCTCCCCTAGTCGGGGGTGGGCGCCGCACTGCGACGAATACCGAGGGCTGAGATGATCGCCCCGATTGTCAAGAGCCCCGCGCACAACAGCAGCGCACGATCGAGCCACGCGGTGTCGACGACTGTTCCGACGACTGCGCCCAGCAGTGCGATCGCGACGAGCCCGGAGATGCGCGAGACAGCATTGTTCACGGCCGAGGCGATTCCCGACCGGGCCGGTTCGATCGCGCCGAGTACCGCTGAGGTCAAGGGTGCAACGGTGACGGCGAGGCCGAGCCCCAGCAATACGACGCCCGCGAGCGCTTGAGAGACGAAGTCGAACGGATCGTCGATCGCCAGCAGGAAAACCAGACCCAGAGCCGCAATGAGTGGCCCAGCGGTCATGAACCAGCGCGGACCGAATCGCCCGGCCAGCGTGCCGAAGAGCGACGAGAACGCGATGAGCATGATCGTGACCGGAAGCATGACAAGGCCAGACGCTGTAGCCGATAGGCCGGCAACCTGCTGCAAGAACAACACGATCACGAGAGTTGAGAGCGAAAGCGCGGCGTAGATCGCCACTGTCGCCAGGTTTCCCACGGCAAAGTTGCGATTGCGAAAGAGCGACAGCGGCATCATCGGATGCTGTGCCGTGGCTTGGCGAACGACGAAGCCGACAAGACTCAACGCTCCGATGATCACAGGGGCCAGAACGATCGGCGAATCCCACCCGTAGTTGGCCTGCTCGATGAGGCCGAACACCACTCCGCCGAGACCGAGTGCCCCGAGTGCGGCACCCCAGCCGTCGATGGGCACGCGCACGGCGGCGGGCTCATTGCGCAACGGAGCCAACAGCAGCATCGTCACAACGATCGGGAGAACGTTGATGAAGAACACCCACCGCCAGCTGATGAGGTCGGTGAGAAGTCCGCCGAGGAGCGGCCCCACGATGAACGCCGCAGAAGTCCAGGCTGTCCAGAGTCCGATGGCGCGCGACTGAGCGGCACCACGGTGAGTGCCCATGATGAGCGCGAGAGAGCTGGGCACGAGCAGGGCGCCCGCGACGCCCTGAAGCGCGCGCGCTGCGATCAGCAGCTCGGCCGTGGGCGCGAGTCCGCACGCAATCGATGCGATGCCAAACCCGACGAGCCCGATGCGTAGCACCGCGACCCGACCGAGCAAATCAGACAGCGAGCCCGCCAACAGAATCAGTGCACCGAGCGTGATGAGATAAGCGTCAACGACCCATTGCTGCACGGGAAGACCCCCGCCGAGTTCGTCGGTTATTGCCGGCAGTGCAACGGTGACAATCGAACCGTCGAGAAAAGCAACGAAGGCAGCAAGAATCGCGATGAGGACCGCGCGTCGATCGAGAACGATAGTCGCCATGGGCACAGTCAAGCACGCCATGCCGCGGAACGAGAGTGGTGGGTACCCTCGATGACATGAGCCCGGATAGTGACGTGACCTGGCACGAACAGTCTGCGGACGAGGCTCTCGAGACGCTCGGCGCGACCCGGCAGGGACTCAGCGAGGCAGAAGTTGCCGCCCGGCGCGCCGAGGTCGGGGCGAATGAACTCGTGAGCGCGCCCCCCACCCCGTGGTGGACAACCCTGCTCCGGCAGTTCGTCAGCCCTCTCATCATGATTCTCATGGGGGCTGCAGCCGTCACCGCGCTCTTGCAGAAGTGGGTCGATGCGACGGCGATCGTGGTGGTTCTGGTGCTCAATGCATCGATCGGATTCTGGCAAGAGCGAAAAGCAGCCTCCGAAGTGCGCGCTCTTGCCCGACTCTCGAGCCCGCACTGCCGAGTTGTTCGGGCGGGTCGTGACATCGAGTTGGATGCTCGCGACGTGGTGCCGGGAGACATCGTGGTGCTCGCGAGCGGCGAGCGAGTCGCCGCCGACCTGCGCTTGCTCGATGCCACGACACTGCAGATCGATGAGTCAATGCTGACGGGTGAGGTCATGCCCGCCACCAAGAGCGTGACCGCCGTCGGTCGATCGGCGAGCGTCGGTGACCGAACGTGCATGGCCTATAGCGGCACGTTCGTCGTGTCCGGCCGAGGCATCGGAGTTGCTGTCGCGACCGGTGCGCAAACAGAACTGGGTCTCATCAACGAGCTCGTGCAAGTGGCGTCGCCGATCACGCCGCTGCAGCGCCTGACGCGACAACTCGAGCGTCGAATCGGCGTGCTGATTGCTGGTGTGTGCGCTGTAGTTTTCGCTGCAGGTGCCGCGCTCGGTGGCGATCTCACGGAGGTTTTCCTCTCTGCCGTCGCGCTCGCCGTCGCCTCGATACCTGAAGCGCTTCCGGTGGTGCTGACAATCGCGATGAGCATCGGCGTGGCCCGAATGGCTCGACAGAAGGCGGTGCTTCGGAGCCTGCCCGCGGTCGAGACGCTGGGCTCAACCACGGTCATTGGCTCGGACAAGACCGGCACGTTGACACAGAACATCCTGACCGTCGAAGAGATCTGGACACCCGACGGGCGGACTGTCCTGGCCGCCGCTTCTGACAGCGGGCGTGTCGACCCCCTGCTCGGCGAGTCGTTGCGAGCAGGAGCCTTCACGAACGAGGCTCGGGTCTCTTCCGAATCCCGAACCGGCTTCGTCGGCGACGCTGTCGATGTGGCCATGGCAATCGCAGCGATCGAGCATGGTGCGCTCGCGGTCGATGAGCTCGACGCGCCCGCTGAGTTGCACGTGCCGTACGAACCCGAGCTGGGGTATTGCCAGACGGTGCGCGTCACCGCCGACGGAGTCAGGATGCTCTATGTCAAGGGCGCTCCCGACAAGCTGCTCGGCATGTCGACGCGCATGCGGACGGTGGCCGGGGATGAGCCTCTCGATGCCGATGAATTCGCCGATGCCAACCACGAGATGGCATCACGCGGCCTGCGGGTCATCGCTACCGCGCACCGCATACTCGATACGCACGAAGCACGCGACGGATTCCTGCCGGTTCCGAGCGGGCTCACGCTGCTTGGGCTCGAGGGCATGACCGACCCTCCCCGACCAGGGGTAGCCGCGGCGATCGCTGCCTGTCAAGACGCCGGTATCGCGGTCAAGATGATTACGGGCGACCACCCGTCGACAGCGGAGGCGATCGCCGACCGGCTAGGGATTCCCCGTCGAGGACCGGCCATCACGGGCGACGAGATGGCACGTCTCGACGACGAGTTGCTCGTCGCTCGATTGCGCGAGACGAGTGTCGCCGCACGAGTGTCGCCGCAGGACAAGCTTCGCATCGTGACCGTGCTGCAGGCGGCCGGGGAGGTGGTCGCCGTCACCGGTGACGGAGTCAACGATGCTCCCGCGCTCAAAGCCGCCTCCATCGGAGTCGCGATGGGTGAGTCGGGCACGGAGGTTGCGCGCGAGGCGGCAGATCTGGTGCTCGCTGATGACAACTTCGCGACGATCGTGGGCGCTGTGCGTCAGGGCAGAGTCACATTTGCGGCGATCCGCAAAGCGACGTTCTTCTTGCTGTCAACGGCTCTAGGCATCATCATCGCGGTCGTGATCAACGTCTTCAGCGACCAGCCCCTGCTGTTTCTTCCGGTTCAGGTGCTGTGGATCAATCTCGTCACGAACGGATTGCAGGATGTGGCCCTCGCTTTCGAGCCCGCCGAGGGTGGAGAGCTTCGACGGCCGCCGCGATCGCGCACCGAGGGTTTACTGTCGCGCCTCCTCTGGATTCGGCTTGTCGTCACGGGAGCGTGGATCGGAGTCGCGATACTCGTGACCTTTTCTTGGGCGCTCGCCGCTGGCTACGACGATGATCGCGCACGCACGCTAGCCCTTACCTTGCTCGTCTGCATGAACTTCTTCCACGCCGGTAGCTCTCGGGCCGAGCATCGATCTCTATTCGCGCTGAGCCCCTGGAGCAACCCCTTCTTGCTCATCACGGCAGCCGGGTCTCTATTGCTCCAAGCAGGAGCGATGTGGTGGGGGCCGAGCGCGTCAATTCTCGGGCTCGCTCCCCTCTCGCTGACCGAGTGGGCGATCTGCTTTGCTCTCGGTTCGACCGTGCTGATCATCGTCGAGGTCGAGAAGCTGGTGAGGCGAGCCATGGAGAAGGCGCCGCATCGTAATACCCCGGGGGGTATCTGATACACTGGTGCTCCCTCGACCGCAAAGGAACCTCATGCGACGCTTTCTGCTCTCCATTGGCCTTGCCCTCGGCCTTGCCCTCGGGGTCTCGGCCTGCGCGGCTCCGGCCGAGCCCGTGACGCTCGACGCCGGAACCATCATCATCGATGTGCGCACTCCTGCCGAGTTTGCCGAAGGGCACCTCGACGGTGCCGTGAACATCGACGTACAGTCGGCCGACTTCGACGCGCAAATCTCCGCTCTCGATCCTGCTGGCAGCTACGTCGTGTACTGCCGAAGCGGAAATCGATCGAGTCAGGCCATCGCCCGCATGACAGGACTCGGCTTCACCGACATGATCGACGGCGGCAGTGTTGCGAATGCCGCCGCCGTCACCGGCCTGCCGGTCGTCACCGGCCCGTAAGCCCTGCCGGTTCGACAGCCCCCAAGCCCGTTCCCCTCGTGCCCGTCGCGCCTCAGGCGCTGGCGGGCACGAGCCGTTCGGCGAGCAGTTCGCGAACGCGCGGAATGACCTCGGTCCCGTACAGCTCGATCGTCCGCATGAGCTTCTCGTGCCCCAACGGTCCTGTGCTGTACTTCAGGTCGAATCGCTGGATGCCGAGAACAGACACCGTGTCTGCGATCTTGCGGGCCACCGTCTCGGGGGAGCCGACGTAGAGCGCACCGTGCTCGACTTCTGAGCGGAAGTGCTCGTACGTGGTCGGACCCCACCCGCGTTCGCGGCCAATGCGTCCGAACATCTGCTCGTAAGCAGGCCAGAGCTCTTCCATGGCTTGCTCATCTGTCTCGGCGACGTATCCGGGCGAGTGAACGCCGACCGGCTGCCACGGCTTCTCCAGCTGGGTGAGCGCACGGTGGTAGAGCTCGACGAACGGAGCAAAACGCGCGGCGGCACCACCGATGATTGCGAGCATGAGCGGAAACCCATAGTTCGCTGCGCGCACCACTGACTCGGGGCTTCCCCCCACGCCGACCCACGTCCGCACGGCGCCGCTTTCGGTCGTCGGGTACACCATTTGATTAACCAGCGGGGCGCGCGTGGTGCCGTGCCAGGTCACGGGCTGCTCTTTGTGCACCTCGGCGTAGAGGTTGAGCTTCTCTTCGAAGAGTGTTTGGTAGTCGGAGAGCGCGTACCCGAAAAGCGGAAAGGATTCGGTGAACGAGCCGCGACCCATGATGATGTCGGCGCGGCCGTTGGAGATCGCCTCGATCGTCGCGAACCGCTGAAACACCCGAATGGGGTCGTCCGAGCTCAAGACCGTCACCCCGCTGCCCAGACGGATGCGCTCCGTGCGTGCGGCGATCGCGGCCAGAACGATGTCGGGCGCAGAGACTGCGAAGTCATCGCGGTGGTGTTCGCCGATCGTGATCGCGTCGACGCCGACCTGGTCAGCGAGAACTCCCTCGTCGACGACGTTGCGAATCACCTGCCCAAAAGGCAACGGTCGACCGTCGGCGTCGCTCGTGACATCTCCGAAGGTGTCGATGCCCAGTTCTAGGTCATGGGGGGTGCTGATCGCCATGGTGTGTCTCCCGTGTGCTCGTTCGCGATTCTATGCGTTCGTATCGAATGGACTAACGCGCCACGAGTCGCGACTATTCCGCCTCTCCCTCACGGTTGCAGACGTTCGACACGCCAGGTGCCGTCGGCCTCGCGAACGAACGCCAGACGATCGTGCAGCCGCGACGTGCGCCCCTGCCAGAACTCGACTCTCCGAGGGAGAATGCGAAAACCACCCCAGCGCTCGGGGCGCGGAATCTCGGGGGCGTCAGCGAACTGGGCATCAGCATCCCGAACCTTCTGTTCCAGAGCCGCGCGCGATTCGATGGGCGCAGACTGATCGCTCGACCACGCAGCCACCTGAGCACCACGGGGTCGCGCGGCGAAGTAGGCATCGGAGTCGCCCGCCTCGACCGGGTGCGCCTCGCCGAACACGATCACCTGGCGGTGCAAGGTGTACCACGGGAAGACGGCCGACACAGCGGAGTGGGCTAGCAGGGCGCGACCCTTGCGCGAGGTGTAGTCGGTGTAGAACTCGAATCCGCGGTCGTCGACGCCTCGCAGAAGAACCGTGCGAATCGACGGCGCACCATCGGGGTCAATCGTGCCGAGCACCATCGCGTTCGGCTCATAGACCTCACGCTCGGCCGCCTCGGCAAGCCAGGCAGTGAATTGCGCGATCGGGTCGGCCGCGAGATCGGCCTCCTCGAGCTTTTCAACGCCGTAGTCGGTGTGGGTGCGCAGGGCGCTCTCGAGGGTCGGGTCAGACTTCGGATCCATCATTCGACCACGCTAGACGACTCTGCCTGACGTCCACCCCACCGCGGCCGTGTGAATCGACTCCGAGTCGTCTCACCACAGCGAGACAGCATGACCTTTCGGTCAGAGCATCGAATCAAGGATGCTCGTCAGATCGTCGAGCGTCGTGCGAGGGTTCACGATCGCAAAGCGCGCGTTCGTGCGCCCCGCGTGCGAACTCGGCACGACGAACGCGTGTTGGTCATCGAGAAGTCGGTTCGACCAGTGCGCATAGTCGCCCGGCTCCCAGCCCACCCGCTCAAACACGACAACCGACAACTGCGGATCACGCACGAGGCGCACGTGCTCGCGCGCCCTGATCTCATCAGCCACGGAGAAGGCCAGGTCGATCGACGCACCGATGGCGTCACGATACGACTGCACACCAAATGTCGCCAGCGAGAACCACAGAGGAAGCCCGCGCGCCCGGCGGGTCAGCTGCACCGAGTAGTCCGAGGGGTTCCATTCGATCGACTCGGTGAGGGCATCCAGATACTCCGCGTGCTGAGTGTGGGCGACGCGCGCGATCTCGGGGTCTCGATAGATCAGCGCGCACGAGTCGAAGGGCGTGAACAGCCACTTGTGCGGATCGACGATGAGTGAGTCGGCTCGATCGATGCCGGCGAACCGCGGGCGGGCTCGGTCGCTCAGCGCCGCGGCGAGTCCGTACGCTCCATCGATGTGCAGCCAGAAGTCATGGTCGTCTTTCAGGGCTGCGATGGACGCAATGTCGTCGACGATGCCGAAGTTGGTCGAGCCGCCGGTCGCGACGACAGCGATGACCGATTCGCCGTGCTCGACGAGTGCGGGCCGTACCTGGTCACCGTGCAACATGCCGCTGTCGCCGACCGGAATCGAGACGACATCGATGTCCATGACTCGCGCTGCGCTCGCGATCGACGAGTGCGCTTCAGCGCTGCACACCACGACCCAGCGCTCCGGCCGATTGCGTCCGGTGTCGCGCCGCACGCGAGCGGCATAATCGCGCGCGGCAACAAGCGCCGAGAGGTTGCCGATCGTGCCGCCCTGAACGAAGACTCCCCCGGCCCCGGTCGGTAGTCCGAATTCGGCCGCCAGCCAGGCGAGAACCTCATTCTCGGCATAGACGGCGCCCGAGCCTTCGAGCCATGAACCGCCATACACGGCGGTCGCCGAGACGATCAGGTCGAAGGCCGTCGCTGCTTTCGAGGGAGCCGATGGAATGAACGAGAGATAGCGCGGATGCTCGGTCGTGATGCACGACGGAGCAAGAACGTTCTCGAACAA
>CAYWZI010000026.1:0-19302 GCA_964462815.1 uncultured Microbacteriaceae bacterium | reverse complement strand
CTTGACGACCGGCAGGGCCACGTCGGCATCGAGCAGAGCGCGGCGAATCTCGCGCACCGTGCCGTCGACATCAGCGGGGCTGAGCTTGCCTTTCGTGCGCAGCGCGCTGAAGGTCGCAGTAAGCCGATCAGAGAGAGTGCCGAACGTCGCCATAGTGGCCTCATTCTAGGCGCGGCGGTCTGCTTGACTGGCCTCGCAGACATTCTGAACGCTCGGGGAGGCACCATGCGTCGCGCGATTTTTGGCCATGAACCACACGTGGATGCTGCCGCCTGGGTCGCCCCCAACGCCACTCTCATCGGGCACGTGCGCATTCACCCGCGCGCGTCGGTGTTCTACGGGGCCGTCTTGCGCGGCGACCGCGACCTCATCGAGCTCGGCGAAGGCTCAAACCTGCAAGACAACGTGACCGTGCACGGCGACCCCGGTAAGCCCACCATTGTGGGCCGCGGGGTGAGCGTGGGCCACAACGCCATGCTGCACGGCTGTGTGATCGACGACGACTGTCTCATCGGCATGAGCGCGACCGTTCTCAACGGTGCCGTGATCGGACGTGAGTCACTCGTGGCCGCGGGCGCTGTCGTACTTGAGGGCACCATCGTGCCGCCGCGATCACTCGTTGCCGGGGTGCCCGCTCAGGTCCGCCGCGCGCTCACCGACGACGAAGTGACGGCGATCCGCCGCAACGCCGAGACCTACCTCATGCTCGCTGCCGAGCACGCCGCGCTCGACGGCAACTGATTCGCTCAACCCTCACAGCAGGGTGTCTCCCACATAACCGCCCGGCGCGCAGCCGGGAGGAACGGCGAAGACAGCGGAGCCAATCGGTGTCGTCCACAGATTGAGCAAGTCGACTTCGGCGAGCCGGCGCTGAATCGGAACGAACTGCCTCACGGGGTCTGCCTGCAGAGAACCGAAGATGAGCCCCGCGTCGGTGCCTCCTGCCGCAGTCAGGTCATAGTTGAACCCGCGTCTCATGATGTGCGGTGAGCCGTCAGCCGAGCGCGCGCGGGCGACGTGTGCCACGGGCGAGATAACCGGTAACCCTGCCGGTGTTCGTGCCTCGAGGTCGGGCGCATCGAACTCCTGGGTCCCGGTCAAGGGTGCCCCCGAGTCGAGCCGACGCCCGACGGCCTGCTCGCGGCCACCACGATCAAGCTCGTCCCAGGTATCGAGATTCATGGCGATGCGGCGAATGACATAGCTCGTTCCACCGTCGAGCCATGACGGCGACCCGCCGCCGCGCCACACCACGCGTGCGAACGCCTCCGACCCCGGTGCCGGGTTGGCCGTGCCGTCGAGTTGCCCGAAGAGGTTACGTTGAGTAGCACCGGGCGCCACACTGCCCGCCGCGTTGCGAAAACCGTCTTGTCGCCATCGAATCACGGCATACCGACGGATGTCCTTCACGAGCATGCGCGATGCGTGGGCGATCGCCAGCGGGTCATCTGCCGCGACTTCCAGAAGCAAGTCACCGCCCGACCACTGTGGCTCAAGGCGGTCAATCTCGAAGGGCGGCAGGGGCGCCAGCCATGACGGACGTGCCGTGGGGTTGACCCGCTCGACGAGGCCCGGTCCGAAGCCGACAGTCACGGTGAGCCGAGACGGAATAAGCGCCAGTTCGGGCTCGGTGTCGGCGAGCGCCGGGCGTGCGGCTGTCAAACGTTCGGCATCGTTGGTGATGAGGCGGAGCATCCGTCGAATGCCGTCGCGGTCTGTACCCGGCGTGAGATCGAACGCGAGGTACGAACTGTGCGCTTGAGGATGCAGCTCGATGCCTGCCTGATGACGGCCGTGAAAGGGCACCACGGTCGTGCCGACCACTCCCGTTGGGGAAGTCGGTGCATCGATGCGGGCGGTTTCGCTCGATGGGACTGAGCCGAGAGCGAGGCCCCCGGCTACACCGAGCCCTGCGGCGCCAACCCCGGCGGCACCTCCGAGGAGGAGGTGCCGCCGGCTGACGCCCGCGTCTGGGTTCGCGGGCACGAGGCTACTCGTCTTCCGTGTGGCCCATGCCGCCGACGTACTCTTCGTCGGCGCCCGAGAACTCTTTGACGGTGAAGCTGTGCTCGAGCGTTGACCCGTCAGAGAACTCCAGGGTGATCATGACCTCATCACCCGGCAACAATGCCTCGTTGACGCCCATCATCATGATGTGATCGTTGCCCGGCGCGAGCTCGTGCATGCTGGCCGCGGCGATCACGATGCCGCCTTCCTTCTGCTGCATGACCATGGCGCCGTCGTTCATGACCACTTCGTGAAGCTCCATCATCGGCGACACCGGTGAACTCGCTGCCACCAGGGTGATGTCGGCGTCGCCGTCGTTCTGGATCGTGCCGAACGCGGCGGTCATGCCCTCGTCAACGGCCTTAACCCAGCCGTCGTTGATCTGAATCGACTCGGCCGCGATTGCCGGCGCCTCGGCCTCACCCGCCGCATCGGGCGCTGCACACGCACTGAACGCAACGGCGGAGATGAGAGCGAGACTCGTCGCGAGACCCGCTCGACGGCTACGGCGACGACGGGGGGACGGTGTTGTGGAATCCAAGGGATTTCCCTTTCTGTTGGCGCGCTCATGGCGCACGGTGACCGCACTTGTGGTGCGGAACGGGACCGCGCTGCGCGAGGCAGGCGGACGACTCGACTGCGCGCTTCTGCGAGCAGTCGAGTGCCGGAGGGTGTCAGACCCCTGCGGTTGTGGGGCACGGTCGTTGCCGCGCCATGGTCAGCCGATTGCGATAAGGAACGGCGGCCCTCGACGAAGCGGCGGCGGAAGGCTCGACCGGCCACGAGGGTGCGCGGAATCGCGGGTGAGCGGCGCGACCGGTCGGACCAGGATGATCGGAACACTCGCGAGTGGCAGCAGTCGGCGCACAACGCTCACGGCGAGCGCGGCGACGGAATCGATGATTCTCTGCTCGCTCAGCAAGAGCGCGAGGGATACCACGCCCGCGACGACGTGGGCGAACACCATGCTCGAGTGGTCGTGCGTGACGCTCGCGGCGAGTTCGGCCGGAACGACCACGCCGTGGCCATTGTGATCGCCGCTCGATGACGCACCGAGGGCGCCCCAGCTGAAGACCGCGTGAAAGACGCCCTGACCACCGGCGACCACAAGAGCCGTGGGGACCGGCCGAAGTCGTGAATCGCCGAGCAGCCACAGGCCAAGAACCGAGCCCAGCAGCATCGCGATGACGATTCCCGCCACACCCGGTGCCGCGCCACCCGCTACGAGGTGCGCGGTCGACGCGATCGCCACAGTCGTGCCCGTGACGAGCATGCCGCGCAGCAGTCGCTGAGCCCGAGGGTTCATACCCCCTAGGGTATCTCGACTCTGTTGGGAAGGGGTCACGGCACCAGGCTCGCCGCGAACACGTGCGGCGTGAAGCCCGTGAGGTCGCCGATGCCCTCGCCCTGACCGATGAGCTTGATCGGAATGCCCGTCTGCTGCTGCACGCGCAGCACGAAGCCGCCCTTGGCCGAACCATCGAGCTTCGTGACGACGAGCCCGGTGACGCCCGCGCTCTCGATGAACGCCTCGGCCTGCGCGAGACCGTTCTGTCCCGTTGTGCCGTCGAGCACGAGCAGCACTTCGGCGATGGGCGTCAGCTTCTCAATCACCCGTGTGACTTTGCCGAGCTCGTCCATGAGCCCGGCCTTGGTCTGCAGGCGACCCGCGGTGTCGATGATTGCGATGTCGATCGAGTTGTCGATGGCGAATTGCACGGTTTGGTAGGCAACGCTCGCCGGATCTTGACCAGCCTGCTGCGGGCGCACGACCTGCGCTCCCGCGCGCTCGGCCCACGTGGCGAGCTGGTCAACCGCCGCCGCTCGGAACGTGTCGGCCGCGCCGACGACAACCGTGCGCCCGTATCCGGTCAAGAATTTCGCGAACTTGCCGATCGTCGTCGTCTTGCCGACGCCGTTGACGCCTACGACGAGCACCACCGCAGGCCGGTTGCTCAGTGTGAGGGTGGGGTTGTGCGCTGCAAGCCGCTCTTCAATAGCTTCGCGCAGCATGCGAGTGAGATCACGCGGGTCGGTGGTCGTGAACTTCGCAACGTTCGCCCGAAGCTCACCCAGAATCTGGTCGGTGATGTCGGGGCCGAAGTCGGCACCGATGAGGGCCGACTCGAGGTCATCCCAGGTCTCGTCGTCGATGGTCGGGCGCGTGAACAGCCCTTTGAGGGCCCCACCCAGCGTGAAGCTGCGGTCGGCCACGCTATTCGTCGCGCATCTTCTCGTAGATCTTCTTGCAGTCGGGGCAGATCGGAAACTTCTCGGGGTCGCGCCCCGGAGTCCACTTCTTGCCACACAACGCACGCACGGGCTTACCGGTGAGCGCAGACTCGATGATCTTGTTCTTCGGCACGTAGTGCGAGAAGCGTTCGTGGTCACCGTCTTCGAGTTGCTCTTCGTTGAGCAGCTTTTCGAGCTCGCGGTCGAGCACATCGGTGCCGCCGCCCTGACCTGCCCCACCGGGTTCGTCGAGAGTCGCCATGCCGTCAGTCTACGACTGAGCGTGCACGCATGGATGATGCGGATGCTGGCTCACGGCCGCACTCACGCCTCACGTGCGCAGCATCAAGTCGAGCAGATCGGGCGACGTGCGCCGGAACGCCCGCCCGCCGATGACAATGCCCGCCGGCAGAGCGATCACACCGGTGGCCATTCCCGTAAGGGCCGCGGTGGCGAACCACGCCGTGTCGGCGAACCCCCACCACACAAAGACCAAGGTCGGGCTCATGATCGCCACGATCGCCAGGAGCGAGAGCGCTTGGCTCCAGCCCGCACGCACTTCCAGCGAGGGGGGTTGATCGAAGGGGCCCGCGCCCGGGCGGGCCGCAGGGTACGCGCCAATCGCCGAGGCCACGCTCGACACGCCAAGGCCCGTGAGCAACAAGCCGATGCTCGTACCGATGAGTGCCGGGAGCACGTCATCCACGCCCGACCACACCGCGAAGAGCGGCGAGAGGGCAAGAATCGTCGGCACGCCGATGAGCAGCGGAGGAACCGCTCGACCCCAACGGTCGGCCGAACCGCGCACGGGAGCAGCGACGTGCAACCAGATGGCGGTGTGATCGTAGGCCACGTCGTTGTGACTGAACCAGCCCAACAAGAGAGCGAGCACCGGAAGCGGCAAGAGCCAGAGCGGAGGGAGTGGCGCGCCGGCGAGGCCGAAGGCAAGCATCATCACCACCGGCGCGAGCGGCAGCGCCACGAGCACCGCCCGATAGCGCGAGTCGCTTGTCCAGTAGAGCAAGCTTCGGGCCGCAATCACGCCCGACGGCGTTGCCGGAACGATGTCGAACCAGCCGAGGCTTGATGTCGTGCCTTCGTCGCGGTGCCGGTGCGGCGACTCCAGCACACGTGCGACAATGACTCCCCAGCCGACGGCGAGCACGATAACCATCAGAAGGCCAGCGAGAAGACTCGCGATCATCGGCGCGAGCTCACGGTCCGGAGCCGCCCAGAGCATGCCCAGCGGTGTCACGGCGAGAGCGCCTGCGAACTCCGTCAGCGTCGAGTCGTTTCCCCCTGTCGCAACAACCAGCACGGTCGTGACGCCGACGGCGAGAGCAAGGGCAATCACAACGCGCGCACTCACTGTCACGGCCCGGCGTGCACGAGTGGAAAACGACAACCGATCGGCAACGACCACGATGTACTGCGAGACGATGACTGTCGATACCGCGCCCAGTACCCCCGCGACGACAGCCCCGACAACGGCAGGCTCAGCACTCCAGGCGCGCTCCAGCGAGATGCTCAGGAGTGCGGCGAGCAGACCCGGAATGCCGACAGCCGCCGCCAGACCGAGGCCGAGTGCGAGAGTGTGCGGCGAGGCCGGGAACGCTGCAAAGCGGCTCGGCTCGAGGGCCGACCCGAGCCCCGCACTCACGGGGGCAACGGCGATGCCGATCGATAGCGCGGTGGCGACGACGACGAGGGCCGCCCGGTGAGACTCGAGCGCAACATCCACTTCGCCCGACAACCACACGATCGCGACCGCGACGGCAATCGCCAACGCCACGACGGCGAGGGTGCGCGCCAGCGCGACACCGGGGCGAAACGCCGACGCCAGCAGCGCGAGCTTCAGACGGAGAACGTGGTTAACCACTCCAGTCCCTCCACGGCAACACGCCCACCCGCGAGCTCGACGAATCGTTCTTCGAGCGTGGCTGACCCGCGCACTTCGTCGAGCGTTCCGGACGCGAGAATGCGACCCTCGACGATGACGGCCACGGAATCGCAGACCCGCTCAACGAGGTTCATGTTGTGGCTCGAGAGAACGACCGTTCCCCCGGCCGCGGCAAATCGCTGCAGTAGCTCGATTGCTTGCGCGGTCGAGACGGGGTCGACTGACTCGAACGGCTCATCGAGCACGAGCACGCTGGGCGAGTGAATGAGAGCGGCCGCGAGCGACACCTTCTTGACCATGCCGATCGAATAGTCGCGGACAGGTCGCTCGAGCGAACCGTCAAGACCGAGGGCAACGGCAAGATCATCGATGCGCTTCATGGCGGTGGGGCGGTCAAGGCCGTGCAACACCGCGCAGTAGTACAGCATCTGAGCGCCGGAGAGCCGATCGAAAAGCCGCATGCGGTCGGGAAGGACCCCGATCGACCGCTTAGCCGTTATCGGATCGCGCCACACGTCGGCGCCTGCAACGGTCACCGTGCCGGAGTCGGGGCGCATGAGCCCCGTCATCATCGACAACGTGGTGGTCTTGCCCGCCCCGTTCGGACCGACGAAGCCGAACACCGAACCCCGGCGAACCACGAGGTCGACATCATCGACCGCAACCACGCCCCCGAAACTCTTGCGCAGCGACGAGACCGTCAAGACCACAGGGGCGAGGGAAGGCACGACGGGTGCACGATCAGCTCGGGGCTTCTTGCCGTGTGGCCTCGTTGCAGGCTTTTGAAGACGGCCCGACGGTGCCGGTCGAGCGGGCTTAGCCGGGCGCTTCGATGACGGCGAGGAATCCACGCGACAACGCTATCAAGCCATGCGTCTGCGGCGGGCACAGTCGCGCCGCTCGGGGGTGCGCATCACGTTTGGGAAACAAAAGGTGAACGGAGAGTGAAGAACACGCCGACCAACGGGTAAACTGGCCCAGCACGACGATGTGTTCTTTCTTTCGCGCACAACACATCAGGAGTTCTTCTATGGCCATTCAGGTCGTCATTCTCGCCGCCGGCATGGGCAGTCGCCTCGGCCGCGAGCTACCCAAACCGCTGACCGAGCTCAGCGACGGTCGCACCATCATGCAGCAGCAGCATGACAACATCGCGGCGGCCTTCGGTACCGACGTGACGATCACGACGGTCGTTGGGTACAAGCTCGAGCACATCATCGACGCGTTCCCCGAGGTCGAGTACGTCTACAACGAGGCGTACGACCAGACCAATACGTCGAAGAGCCTCTTACGCGCCCTCAAGGCCACCGGCAAGCACGGCGTGCTCTGGATGAACGGCGATGTCGTCTTCGACCCGCAGGTTCTCGTGCGCGTTGCCGGTCTCGTGCACGCCGACCGATCGTTCGTCAGTGTCAACACCTCGACCGTGAGCGACGAAGAGGTCAAGTACACGGTCGACGCCGAAGGCTTCATCGCCTCGCTGTCGAAGACGGTCGCCAGCGGGCTCGGAGAAGCAGTCGGAATCAACTACGTTTCGAGCAGCGACAAGGCTGCCGTCATGCGCCAGCTCAAGCGTTGCGCCGCGCAGGACTACTTCGAGCGGGGCCTTGAGCTCGCCATCGAGCACGACGGCGTGCGCATCGAGCCGGTCGACATCAGCGACCTGTACGCGGTCGAAGTCGACTTCGCCGAAGACCTCGAGCGCGCAAACCTGCACGTCTGAGCGCGACGCCCCGTCACGCATACGGGGCCGAGCCCTATCGGTAGCCACTACCGTTATCTGTCGTGAGCACTGCCGTTCCCCCGCGACCCGCGCGCACCCCCGCGCAGGTCTATCGGCAATCGCTCTGGTTGCTCACAAGCCGCGACTTGCGCGTGCGCTACACGACCTCCGTGCTCGGCTATGTGTGGTCAGTGCTCGACCCGCTCGTGATGGCCGTCATCTATTGGTTCGTCTTCACCCAGATCGTCGATCGCACGATCGGCGAAGAGCCCTACATCGTCTTTCTGCTCGCGGGGCTGTTGCCCTGGATGTGGTTCAACGGTGCCGTCGGCGACATGACGCGCGCGTTCATCAAAGACGCCAAGCTCGTGCGATCGACCCGGATTCCGCGAACAGTGTGGGTTACCCGCATCGTTCTGTCGAAGGGCATCGAGTTTCTCGCCGCGATTCCGGTGATCGTGATCTTCGCCATCATCTTCGGAGCGCAGCCGACGGCAGGGGTGCTGTGGTTGCCGCTGGCGATCCTGCTCCAAGCGATCCTCACGGTGGGCCTCGGGCTCATCATCGCCCCCCTCGTGGTGTTCTTCCGCGACTTGGAGCGCGCCGTCAAGCTCGTGCTGCGGTTCTTGTTCTACGCCTCGCCGATCATCTATGGCCTGAGCGACCTGCCCGGCGGTCTTGACACCTGGGCAGCCTTCAACCCGCTCGCGGGCATCATCTCGCTCTATCGAGCGAGCTTCTTCCCCGATCAGGTCGACGCTTTCGCCGTTACCATTGCGACCGTCATGAGCCTCGGGATCCTTGCCATTGGCGCACTTGTGTTCCGCCGCATGATCCGCGCCGTGCTGAAGGAGGTCTGATGAGCCCCGACGCGCAAAAGGCTGCCCCGGCTGCGGACGATGACGTGGTGATTCGGGTGCGCTCAGCGGGCATCCGATTCCGCCGCAACCGCCGCGGACGCCGCTCGTTCAAAGACCTGCTCGCGAGCCGCAAGCGGCGATCACGGCCCGATGAGTTCTGGGCACTGCGCGGTATCGACGTCGAGGTGCGCGCAGGAGAAGCCATTGGCGTGGTGGGCCGCAACGGTCAAGGCAAATCGACACTGTTGAAGCTCGTGGCCGGCGTCATGCTTCCCGATGAAGGCACCGTGGATGTGCACGGGGGCGTCGCACCACTGATCGAGATCACGGGCGGATTCGTTGACGACCTCACGGTGCACGAGAACCTCTACCTCACCGCCGGGCTCCACGGCATGACGAAGCGCGAGATCGACGAACGGTACAACGAGATCGTCGACTTCGCCGAGCTGCGCGACTTCACCCAGACGCCCTATAAGCACCTCTCGAGCGGCATGAAGGTGCGACTCGCCTTCGCCGTGATTTCGCGGCTCGAAGAACCGATCTTGCTCGTCGACGAAGTGCTCGCGGTGGGCGACAAGGCCTTTCGCGATAAGTGCTATCGACGCATTGACGAGCTGCTGAAGGGCGGTCGCACGCTCTTCTTCGTGTCGCACAATGAACGCGACCTCACGCGCTTCTGCACCCGAGGCCTCTACCTCGACGGCGGAGCGCTCGTGCTCGATGCCCCCATCGGCGAGGTGCTGGCGGCCTACAACCGCGAACACGGCGAGGGCTGAGGCCCGGTCGGTACACTGCGAGTCGGGTGATCAGAAAGGCCGCCATGACGAGCGAGACGACGGCAATGCAGCCTTCCGACGGCCCTGAACCTGCGTCGGTTATTGTGCCGCCGGCTGCCGGTGAACCGGCCCTTGCGCCACCGCTCGACCCGATGCTGATTCGCGGACTCCGGGCGGCCATGTCGGCACAGCGACCTGCGGTGCTCGCGCATATCCGCTCGATTCGACGTCAGTATCCGGCAGCAACGCCCGATCAGGTCGTGCGCATTCTCGAACGCCGATTCTTGAACTCCATCACCCTCACGGGAGCCGGTAGTGGTGCCGCCACCCTGATTCCCGGGGTCGGCACGGTGATCGGGCTCACCGTGATCGGCGTCGAGACCGTCGCCTTCTTCGAGATGACGGCGTTGTTCGCGCAGTCGGTGGCCGAGATTCACGGCCTCGTCGTCACCGACGAAGAGCAGGCCCACAACCTCGTCATGGCCCTCATGCTCGGCGGGCCGGGCAAAGACCTCGTGCAGCAGTTCGTCGGTCAAGCCACCGGGGTCGGCCCCGACCGGACCCAGTATTGGGGCGAGTCGATCACCGCCGGCATGCCCAAGGCGCTCGTCACCATGCTGAACAAGCGGCTGCGCGACGAACTCGTCAAGCGCATGACGGTCGCTCAAGGCGGCAGTATGGCCGGGCGACTGATTCCGTTCGGCATTGGAGCCGTCATCGGCGGCACCGGCAACCGCATCATCGGCGGAAAAGTGGTGCGCACGGCCCAACAAGCGTTCGGCCCGGCCCCCGCGTGGTGGCCTGCCGAGCTTGACCAGGTCAGTCCCCCGAAGGAGCCTCGTCCTCGTCGTCGTCGTCGTCGAAAGGACTCGACTCCGACGTGATCGGGTCGGCCGCGTGGAGAGCCGCAACGCGATCCCACTCGGCATACAGAGTGTTGACCGCGGCATGGAATCGTGCCGTCGCCGCACCAGGCGTCGTGTCGCCGAAGTAGCGCTGCACCCACGAGGTCAGGGCCTCATGCGCTTCGGTGCTCGTCAAGACGCGGTCGAGCTGCGGCACAATTGCGGAAGCGTCTTCCGCTGTCAGCCACTCGCACGCGCTCAAGTAGCCGGCGAGATCGATCTCAGCCTCACTCGACGCGGGCCGCGCCACGATGATCGGCTTGCCCGTCGCAAGCCGGTCGTAGACCATCGCGGAAATGTCGGTGATCGCGACGTCGGCGGCAGCGAGCTGCCACCCCAGCTCTGACCCGGTGTCGTGCACGTGTTGCGCTCGAGCGTCGGCGGCGTTGGCACGCTCCAAAGCCGCGATGATGCGCCGATTGGCCTCGCCGTACTCGCGGCTCACGACCCCGCTGCGCGGGTGTGGCCGATAGATCACGCGATGGCGGCCGGTCGCTAGCAGGGCATCCACGAGCCGTTCGCCGTGGCTCGCAATCGAGCCGTACGCTGCCGCCGGGCGGTCGCCCTCCCACGTGGGCGCGTAGAGCACGACGGTTCGGTCGTCAGGCGTGTATGGCGTTGCGCCCACGAAGTGGTCGGCCTGGGGGCGCCCGATCTGAAGCGTGCGACCCGCAACGTCATATGACCAGAGTTTGCGCTCAAGCCGCTCGCGCGCGGCGTCTCCGGCAATGAAGGCATAGTCATATGCCTTGTATTGGTTGGTCGTCATGTACATCTTGTCGGACTCGCCGTGGTTGATGAAGACGTGCCACATGCGGCCGTACCGGAACATCTGGAAGTTCTTCGTGTTCTGGTTGACGTAGAAGACGATGCGCAGTGGCTGCGCGGTGGCGAACTTCTCGAGGTCCGTCACTTTGCGCAGATAGAACACCGGCACGGGCGACTCATCGAGCAACGTCATCATCGTGCCGGGGCTGCGACTGATGATGGCGACTGGATGCTCGCGCGCGAGCTCGGCAAGCGGCGCGTACCACTGGCGAATCTGGTACAGATTCACGCGCGTGTCAGCGAAGTAAACCGCGATCTCGATCGACCCCGGAGCGGGGCTGTGCACGCCCTGAAGCCTCTTCGCGAGCGCGTTGCGGTTGCGACGCGAACGCATGAGATCACGCACGATGCGACGTGCCGTCTTCACTTGCCCCACGAGTTTCACGGTTTCAGTCTTCCAGCGGCGCGCGCGGCCCCCGGACCAAATGGCCACACCGTTACCGACTTGTTCGCAAGACACCGTGAGGTGACAGAATCGGGCGCGATGGCCCGTTTCACGTTCAGCGCCGGCAACGCGCGCGTACTCGCTCGCGCCCCGCTCTATGCGCTCGGGGCGCTCACCGCCGTGCTCGTGCCACGCAGCCCCCGCCGGTGGGTGTTTGCCTCGGGCATCGGGCTGGGGGAGGGTGCGCTCGCGCTGCACGACTACACGCGCACGGTCGACCCCGAGCGGCACGTGACGTGGCTCGCCTCGAGTTCGACCGAGCTCGCCGAAGCTCGAGAGCGCGGCATGCGCGCTCTGCCCAAACGCGGGCCGCGCGGGCTGTGGGCGACGCTGCGCGCACGTGTGGTGGTCGTGACGCACGGGTTCGGCGACGTCAACCGCTTCGGGGTGAGCGGCGCGCGCGTCGTTCAGTTGTGGCACGGCATCCCCCTCAAAAAATTGCACCTCGACACCGGTGCCGCCCTGCGGTTGCCGCTCATCGGCTCGCTTCCGGGCGTCGGGCGCCTCATGGCGGCGCTCTACCGGCGGGCGGGCGCGCAGATCGCGCTGTTTCCGGTGGCGTCAGAGCTTGTGGCGGCACGCATCCGCTCGGCCTTTGGCCTGAGTGCCTCGCGCGTGATCGTGACGGGCGACCCGCGCGACGACGTGTTGCTGGTGGGCACACCCGAATCACGTCGGCAGGCTGCTCGCGCACTCATCACCGAGGCGCTCACGCGAGCGGGCGGCGCTCCGCTCCCCGCTGACGGACCACTCGTGCTCTACGCCCCCACCTGGCGCGATGGGGCGACGGATGCGGCGATTCCGACCCCCGCCGAGTGGCAAGCCATCGCGCTCTGGGCCGAGCGCGCGGGCGCGACGCTGCTCATTCGCTCGCACCCGCTCGGCGCGGGCTCGTATGCGGATGGCGCCGCGAGCTCACCCCGCATCCGCTTGCTCGGCCGCGATGCTCTCACCGACGTCACCCCGGCGCTGCCCGCGCTCGACGTGCTCGTCACCGACTACAGCTCGATTGCCTTCGATGCCGCCATCGCGGGAGTGCCGAGCGTGTTCTTCGCCTCCGATCTGGCGAACTACCTCGCAACGCGCGGGCTCTATGCGCCCTATCGCGAGTTTGCGGGCGGCGACCCCGCAACGACCTGGGTCGAGACACTTGCACGCATCGACGACACGCTCGTTGGGCCGGGCCGTGACGCTGCCCTCGCGCACGCACGGTGGTTGCGTGATGAGCTCGTCGATCACCTCGACGGTCGCGCGACCGAGCGGGTGCACGCTGCGGTGCTGGCGCTGCTCGGTGAGGAAGCGTCTGCCGAGCGCCCTGCGGGGGCCGGGCACGCTGCGGGGGCCGCGCACGCGCACGACGAGCATCCATCGGTCGCGAATGACCGACTCGTCGTCGAGACGGCCGTTATTCGAGACCGCCCGATGCTCGATGCACACCACAGCGCCGAGGTGGTCGTCGAGCTCACGGGAACCGCGCCACGCGGCATCGCCTCGCTTGCTCTCGTGGGCGCGCGCCACACCCTCACCGCCGACCTTGCACAGCAGGGCACCCACTTCACTGCGGGCTTTCGGCTCGTGGGCGAGCGCTGGAATTCCGTTGGGCTTGCCCCGCCCAGCGGCGACTACCGACTCGAGACCCGTTTCGACGAATCAGAGCGCTCTACGGCGCGGGCCGTCGTCACGGCCGCGCCACACCCGAGCGTCAGCAGCGAACTTCTGCGGGCCGAACTGGTCGCCGACGCCGGAACCCTGACCCTGCGCGTTGCGGCGCCGCTCGCGGACGACGAGCGGGGAGCATCCGCCCAGAAGCGGCTCGAGAAGCAGTACCGCCGGCGCACAGCGACGCCGGAGAATGCCGTCTTCTTCGAAAGTTTCTACAGCCAGACCGTCGCGTGCAACCCGCTCGCGATCGACCGCGAGCTCGCGCGCGTGCGGCCCGATGTGACGCGCTACTGGTCGGTCGTCGACCGCTCGATCGCCGTTCCCGAGGGGGCGATCGCGATCGTCGAAGGCTCTGCCGAATGGTGGCGCGTGCGGGCAGATGCGCGGCTGCTCGTGATCAACGACTGGTTGCGCAAACGGTGGACGCCCCGCCCGCACCAGACCGTGTTGCAGACGTGGCACGGCACCATGCTCAAGCGGCTCGCGCTCGACCGCGACGGCATCGGACTGCGCACGCGCATCGCCGTGCGACGCGAGAGTGGTCGGTGGAATTTGCTGCTCGCACAGAACGACTACGCGGCCGAGATCTTCCGGCGCGCGTACGCCTACCGGGGGCCGATCTGGGTCGAGGGCTACCCCCGCAACGACGCGCTCGTGAGAGCTGACCCGACAGCGCGGCGTGCAGCCCGCGAACGACTTGGCCTCACGCCCGCCCAGCGCGCGGTACTGTACGCCCCCACCTGGCGCGACGACGCAACCGAGATCGTCGACTACCTTGATCTGCCCAGCCTGCCCGCGGCGCTCACCGAGCTGCCGGGCGAGCACGTCGTGCTCGTGCGCGGTCACAGCCGCACCCTGCGCCACGGCCGCAACCTCGATGCGCCGGGCCTCATCGATGTGACGACCTACCCCGACATGGCCGAGTTGTTGCTCGCCGCCGACGTCGTCATCACCGACTACAGCTCGCTCATGTTCGACATCACGGCGACCCCCACCCCTCTCGTGCTCTTTGCCCCTGACCGTGAGCACTACGAACGCGAGCTGCGCGGGTTCTACTTCGACTTGCTCGCCGACGCGCCAGTGACGGTCACCGAAAGCCGCGAGGCCCTCGTGGTCGAGCTCGCTCGGCTCGCCGACGGCGGCGACCCTAGAGAGGCATCCGTCGCCTTGCAGTCGTGGCGGCAACGCTTCACCGTGCTCGACGACGGCGATGCGGCTGGGCGCGTCGTCGCGCGCATTCTCGATTCGGGGATGCTCGAGTCGAGCTAAGCCTCGCTACGACGCTCCCCCGCTACGACCTTTGCCGCTACGACCTGTGCGGCTACGACTCGACGCGCGAGGTGTCGACCGCGTCGCGCGCGCCGAGGGTGACGCCACGGAGGAACCCGGCACCCCAGGCGAAGTGCATGACAGCGATCACGCGAGCAAACGTCGCTCGATCAGCCAACCGTTCACCGCTCGAGCGCACGAAGAGCAGCGATACGAGGAGCACGGAGTACAGCACGGGGCCGAGGTAGACCACCGACAGCAGCCAGGCGGCAACACCGCGCACGAGCCCGGTGAGTTCGAGCGCGAGCAACACGAGGCTCAGGGCGCTCGCGAGCACGAGGGCGGGAGGCACGAAGTAGCGCAGCGAGTTGCGGCCACCGAGCCGGCGCACGAGCTCGCCGCGCCAGATTCCGGTCGCCGTGAACTGTCGAGCGAGCTTGCCCCACGTGTCACGCGGCCAGTAGGCGACCCGCAGCGCCGGGTCGAGCCACACCACGTGACCGGCCTCGCGCAAACGCAGGTTGAGCTCCCAGTCTTCGCCGCGCTTCAGCCCCTCGTCATAGAGGCCGACCGCCATCAGGGGCTCACGCCGCATGATTCCGAGATACGCGCTCTCGGCGGGGCCTTCGGATGCTCCTCCGTGGTAGGCGCCACCCCCGAGCCCGAGGCGGCTGTTGTAGGCGCGCGCGATGGCCGACTGCAGTCGCCCACGGCCGGTCGCGACCATGAGCCCACCGACACTCGCGGCGCCGGTGCGCTGCAGGGTCGCCACCCCGACGGCGGTGTAGTCGTCGGGGAGCTCGGTGTGAGCATCCACGCGAATGATGACGTCGTGGCGCGCGGCTCGAATTCCGAGGTTGAGGCTGACCGGAATCGACAACTGCGGGTTCTCGACGATACGAATGCGATCGTCGCCCTCCGCCCGCTGCGTGACACGTTCGGTCGTGCCATCGGTCGAGGGGCCGAGCACGACGACAAGCTCGCGCTCGCCCTCATATCGCTGGGCAAGCACGCTGTCGATCGCAGCGCTGATGTAGGCGGCCTCGTTGTAGACGGGCATGACGTAGCTGACGCCGGGGTGCGTCGCTGCGGTCGGGCCCATACCTAGCGAGGGTAGTGCCTCGCGCGGCGCGCGGCGGGGAGGGTTACCGCAGCTCGCCGAGCGTCACGGTGACCTCTTGAGCGGTGTCGCCCCGCACGTAGGTCAGCGTCGTCTCGGCACCGCCCGGAAGCACACGCACCTGGGCGGTGAGGTCGACGCTGCCGCCAATCGGCACACCGTTGAACACCGTGACGATATCCCCCGCGCGCAGGCCCGCACGATCGGCGGCGCCACTCGGTGTGACGTCTTCGATGAGGGCGCCCACCACCGTGCTCGCGGGGTCATTGATCGAGTCGGTGACGAGGGCGCCGAGCAGACCGTGGCTCGCCGTGCCGTCTTCGATCAGTTCGGTGGCGATGCGCTGGGCAAAGTTCGACGGAATCGAAAACCCGACGCCGATGCTTCCGGCTTGGCCTTCGCCCGTGCCACCTGCCGTCGCGAGCGCCACCACGATGCCGATCAGCTCGCCGCGGTCGTTGAGCAATGCGCCGCCTGAGTTGCCCGGGTTGATTGCGGCATCGGTCTGAATGACCGGGAGCGAGATGGTCGCCCGCGGCGTGCTCGGCACCACGGGAGTCTCGTCACCGGGAACATCGAAGTCCCAGAAGTCGAACGGAGCATCGCCGTCGTTCTGCGGCAGGGGCTGCTCAAGTTGCTGCTCCGGAACGGCCGACGACCGCACGGTGATCGATCGGTTGAGGGCCGACACGATGCCGTTGGTCACGGTGCCCGTGAGCCCGAGGGGCGAGCCGATGACGATCGCGCGGTCGCCGACGTTGAGCGCGTCAGAGTCAGCGAACTCGATGACGGGCAGGTTCTCAGCGCCTTCGAGCTTGACCACGGCGAGGTCGGCGAGCGGGTCAGAGCCCACGAGTTCGGCGTCGAAGATGCGACCGTCGGAGAGCGACACGCGGATGCTCGGCGTGAGGGTCGCGCCCTCGAGAGTTGCGACGTGGTTGTTGGTGAGCACGTAGCCGTCTTCACTCAAGATGACGCCCGAACCGCCGCCCGCCGTGCCCCCGCCCGCAACCGCCAGGCTGACGACCGACGGCATCGCCGTGGCGACAACGCCCGTTACGAGGGTTGCGTTGTCGGGGTCGTTGACCGTGACGGCCGTGGGGCCTTGCGATGTCTGCACCGTGGTCGTCGAGTCTTGTGACAGGACGGCGGCAACAACGCCGCCTCCCGCGACGCCGCCCACGAGCGCGCCGATGGCAAGCATGGCAACAAGTGGGCCGGCGGCGAGCGCCGAACGCTGAGCGGGTACAGCGGGCGCGGCGGGAGCGGGCGCGGGCGCGGGCGCCATGGTCTCGGGTGCGGCTGTGTTGCCAGCAGCGTGGTCGTCACCGAGCTGGTTCTCTGCCGGCCCGTCGGCCATCGGGTTCTCGACAGGCTCGACCTCGGTGGCCTGCGCCTCGTTGTGGTTCTCGGGCGTCGTGGTCATGGGAGGGCTCCTTTCGCCGGTGTCAGCGTCCTCCGCAAACCTGTGCATTCTATTTGGCGCGCCTGAATGCCTCCCCCCGCTTCGCTCAACCGCTACTTAACGACCGGTCATGGTGCCTCGCGGCGCGTGGTCAGCATCCGGGGCCGGCGGGAGGCTGCGCGCAGTCGCGATCGACCAGAACCGTCACGGCCTCGCCCGCCGTCGCGATCAGCTGGTTAGCGGGCACCACGATGATGCCGCTAAGGCGAGTCCACGTGCCACCGGCGAACCGATACTCAACGGTGTATTCGACGTCGAGGTCAATGACATAGGTGCCGGATGCTCGATAGATGTGGCTCGTCGGCGTCGGGTCGAACTCACGCACGCCGAGGGCTTGCCACGTCGCACCCTTGCTCGTGAGCCGCGCCGACGTTGAGTCGCCGTACCGCCATCGGTAGGCAACCGGCGTGAAGCGAACCTCAGCGGGCGCTCCGAGCAGGGTGCCCGACACGATGTGTCGCTCGACGGGCGCGTAGAAGTTGGTGTCGAGGCCGACGATCATCCAGCCGTCGGGTTGCATGCGTTGTGTCGGGGGTTGTGGTCGGAATCGCGCAATATCGCTGAGCGTGACCGCCGGCATACCCGGCGATGGCTCGGCGGTCTCCCCCGGCTTGCCCTGACCTTCGCCGTAGCAATAGCCAGCAAACACCTCGACACACGGTCGAGGGGGCTCTGCTCTCCCACCGCGGTTGCCCGACCCGCCGGGGCCGCCTTGGGACCCTCCGCCCGGAGTCCCCGGCTTCGTCAGGTCGCCCGACAGTGTTGCCTCGTCACCGTCGACCTCGCCGCGGACGCTGGGGCAGCCTGTGAGAAGTTGCGAACCGGTCGCGCAATCGGAAGCAGTGGCCGGACTAGCGCCGGTGGTTATCGACGCCGCGACCAATAGCAAGACAATCGCTACTCGCCGCACACGCCACCGCCGGGCCATACGGTCCGCTCGAGAACGCGGCCAACATCACCGTCGAAGAAAACCGAGACCTCGAACGCTGTGAAGGTTGGGCGTTCAGGGTCCACCTGGCTAACACCTTCAGCATTGAGAACATCAACGCCCTGCACACTCTCGCAGATGTAAATCTGCACTTCAACCCCGTCGTCCACAGGCGTCGCTTGTTGAAGAATTGAGGTCTTCAGCGTCCTTCGGCCGCTAAGGCGGAATCCCTCGCCGACAAAAGATGCATAGGTTTGCTCAGCGTCTTCTAGTGCCGCACCTGAGGCAACCTCCGAGAGCATCGGTTCGTTGTCCGTCTCTGACGCCAGTGCCGCATCAAGAACGGCCAAGTACTCCTCATACGCCGCCGTCGCCGCCGCGAGCGCCTCGTCGTCCGAGGCGAAGAGCGGTTCACCCTCCGAGCTCGGTTCTGCGTCCGGTATCCGCGCGCTCTCGGTGCACGCGGTAAGCATCACGACGAGGGCGATAGCAACCGTCACCAGCGTGGGGCGTCTCAGCATGGGGCCACGTTAGGGCTCGAGAGAGCATCCGGAGCGGGCTTTCCACACCCCCCGGACACACCGACCTACGTAACGAGAATCACGACTCACCACCCCTCAATGGGGTGCACCGACTCGTCTACAGGCCGCCTATGCTGACGAGAAGAGCTCGACCACCACTCGACCCGACCTCTGAGGACCCCCGTCTATGTCGCATTCCGGTTTGTCTGTCGTCGACGCAGTTCTCGACACGGCCGCTGATCTCATCATGAATGACGGCTATGGCGCAGTCACTCACGCGTCACTCGCCGCACGCTCGGGGGTGCCCGTTGAGCACGTGATCGAGGCGTTTCCGACGGCCAACGACGCGCTCGTGGCCATGCTCAATCGCGAGTTTCAGGGCATGTACCGCACCATCGTCGAGAGCATTGAGCGTGACCCACGCGGCGGACTTCTGTCGCGCATGTACACCTACATTCTCGCGTCGGTCTACGAGCGTCCGCTCGCCAAGACACTCTTCGTGATCGAACGCGAAGCCCTTAACGCGATCATGCGCAACGCTCACAGCTTCGTGTACGTTCCGAACGTCGGCATTCGCAGCGAACTGATCGCGAGCCTGCAAGAAGTCGGCATGGTGCGCGCCGACGTGGATGCTCGCACGATCTCGAGCGTGCTCTCCGCC
>CAYWZI010000025.1:0-19861 GCA_964462815.1 uncultured Microbacteriaceae bacterium | reverse complement strand
CGTCAATGCCGTCTGGCATTCCCTGGATGATTTCCATGGCCTCTTGTTTGGTCATTTGGGTGCCTCCACTAGGTTTTGCTGGTTGACCCACAAACTCACGCAGGCAGCGTCCAGGTCCCAGCTCACGGGGTTTAGGTTGAGGGCATCTGCCCGGCCGGCCTTATAGCTGCCAATGTGCCAGGCACTGTGGTCCACCTGTGCGCCCGGCAGTATCCACAGGGCAATGGCCACCCCGGCCACAAAGCTTAGAAGTTTCCCCATGTTGGCAGCTCCTCTCTTTTCTGACCTTCTGGTTCTTTTTTTGCCTGGGTGTAGCCACGTTCTGCAAAGGCCACCTCAGTCTCGAGCAGAGATATCCTGCGGTTTAGGTTCTGGATTTCCTGCTTAAAAAACTTCTGCGCCTCTTGCCAGCCAGCGTCAAAGGCGTACTCAGCCACCTTTTCCTCGTCCTCGGTCCAATAGCGCAGGTCTGCCTTGGTCTTGCGCATCTCCCGTATCCAGTCGTAGTAGCACTCATAGATCATCTTTTTTCTCCTCATAGTCCACGGTCTCGGGTGCTTGGACATTGATGCCAATCACCGAGGGTTTCTCACTGCCGTCGTCAGGGTTGTCCAGTAAGCCACTGGCCTTGGCCAGCAGTCTGAGCACCCCGATCTTGTCGTACAGCTCCACTTCCAGGGTCTGCGCCCCGTCTTTTCCTCTGGTCACCCGAATGTTCTTGATGGCCTGCAATGCATGGTCTGGGATGGCAGAGGCAGCCTTCACCTTGACATTGCCCTCCTCGTCCCAGGTCAGCACGTCTGTGATCTTGGTATTGGCCATGCAGAGCAGCGAGTAAGCCACCGCTTCCCGGTTCTCGACAATGGTGGCCGACCTCTCCAGCCTGCGCTGCACAGACCGAACCCCACCCCAGTTTTTCAGGGATGGGACCTGGTTGGCCAGTCTCGGTGAGCGGGGCATCAGAAGGGGATATCTGCGTCCAGGTCACGGCCCTCTGGCTGGTAGCCATTGGCCTTGGCCTGCGCATGACTAGGGTCTGCATACCCAGTGACCGCATTCTGGTATTTCGGTTGGGCAGGGAATGGCTGGTGAGCAGCTGAGTAAACCTCGGCCACGGCCTGCACCGGCTGCCCAATGCTCAAGGAGAAAAACTCGCCCCCATTGCTCGCCTTCTTCACCCAGGCTGATATCCAGTATTCCTGGCCATCAAGCCACTTGATCTTTCCGGTCATGTCAGGACTGGTGTCCTTGGTCTTTGTCTTTGCCTTACCCAGTGTGCCCTTGCCAGGCTGGTGCTCATAAGCCATTACGGTCTCCCTCTCTCTTCGTTGATTGCTTTGACGTAAACATCCGCTTGCATCAGCTCCACCTTCTGCTCTGCCAATGCAAGAGATATCTGCTCCACAGTAAACCCTTGCCGAATCTTCTGCAACACCCACCCTCGCAGATCATCTTCCAACCTCTTCACCTCTGCCATCACACTCCTCCTCTAAAACGGCCTACAAGGGCCTCAAACACTACGGGGTAGGCTAGGGTACTAGCCACCCCACACAAAGCCAACAGAGAGCCTCTAAGAAGGCTTCCTGATGGCAGTCCAACCTGGCGACAAACCCCCTGGGACGAAAAGGGAGGGAAAATTTTGGTCAGGCACCCACGCCCAATGGCCAGACGGGGGAGGGGGAAGGGGTGCCTCTTTCCCAGCGGCAACCGAATCAGGCTGCCTGGCACCCCGCCTGTTGCTGCCGCAGGCAGGGGGGTAGCCTCCTCGACCCCTGTTGCAACAGAGCAAACGAACCTATGCACCTGTTGCATCAGTAACCCTTGGCCTCGAGCACCATCCGACAGGCATCGCCCAGGCTCTCGGTCTGCTCAATGGCGGCAACCATCTCCGATTCGGTCACCCCGACCTCGACTGCGAGACTCCCCCACTTCATGTCAGAGTCTTTTATCAATCTATTCTTTCTTAATTCATACACCTTATATAACTCTATTAAACCTATGTTTTTTGTGTTTAGGTCAACCTCCAGGTTGACCATAGGTTGACTATTGATATCGCTTTTAGGGGTGTCTTCATTGTCAACCTGACGGTTGACTAACTCCTTACTTACATGGTCAACCTGCTGGTTGACTATGGTTGGACTCTCTTGGTCAACCGTCAGGTTGACCTTCTTTGGTCTACCTTTTTTGGCTGCGGCAGGTTTCGTCTCTGGTTTGGTAGTGGCCATGATTGCTCCCATTGATTGTGGTTGGTGTGTCCTGAAGTTCGATGGTCGGCCCAGAGTTCCCAGTAAGGCTTCCAGGCGCTTCATGTTCGCCTTAATCTGCTCAGGCGACAGATCGGGCAGGTCGTTGTCTTGCATGATGGTGCGCAGCTCCTCTTCTCTCTTTCGTTGCTCGGGTGGCCGGGTGTCTTCCTGGCCGCTGGTGATTGCGATTGCGTCCTGAGTGCTGATGCCAGGCTCGAACACAATGCGCAGGGTGTCGGCTCGCTCTGCCCTGAATCCTCTGCTGACCACCTCGAGATAGCCGGCCTTCTTGAGCTCGCTGACAGCCTTGTTGACGGCCTGCTTGCTGATGCCCAGGTGCGCACCAATCCTGGTCTGTCCAACCCAGGTGATGCCAGCACGGTTCGCATAGGAACAGATCAGGCCCAGCACCCGGATTGACAGATGGTGCAGCCGCTTGTCAGACAAGGCCGCAAAAGGGACCACAGCATACTTACGCTGGTCTGGCAGCGGTTCCTTCTCAATAACCCTGGGCTTCTTTTTCGGAAGCTTGAAATCCACCACATTGGTGGGAATGGCTGTCATAGATTAAACGGGTTATGAGCTGCCGGCACTTTCCTGGTGATATAGCCCTGGCTCGCACTCACCAGCTCATCTAAATGCCTGTCAATGCTGATGCCACCCAGGTCTGCTGCCTGGTATAGCGCCTTGCTGTTGGCGTGCTCTGCCACCTTCTCGAGCAGGCCCAGGCGCTGCAAAACAATCAGGTGCTTGTAAACACCATTCAATTCGATTCCCAGGTAGCTGGCCACCTGCTCCGAAGTCCTCGGATGCCGGCAGTAATCCAGCGTCTTCTGCTGCCTTACAGTCAATCCCATGATGCTCTCCTATTGGTTTTTATTTGCCGCTCTCTCTTTGGCCCGCTCCACACAGGCAGCGCACTTCCACCGCTTATTCATGCCGTTTGGACTCACCTTCCACTTGCCACCCTGCTCTGGCCGCTGGCCCTGACAGTGCGAGCACCAGCGCCGGCCAGTCAGCAGCGCAGCCACCTGGCCCACCTTCACACTCATTCGATTGCTCAAAGCTTCTCCCGCATCGCCTTTATCAGCAGCTCTATCGGCACCACTGCACGCCATGGCTGGCCATTCCTTCTGTAAACCACCACCGGCCATTCTCCGGGCCCGGCCGCAGCCTCAATCTGCTGGCACCAGTCATCCAGGCGCAGAGCCTCCCGCCGCTTCACCTCGAGCCTGTAGTGGTCCACCTGTATGTCATCGCCACCATCTCTGGCCTGGCCCAGCTTCCTTTTAACGACAAAGCCGAGCTCATCCGACAGCATTGCTGCCAGTTCGTTTTCGCCTCGAGCGCCCTTGTTTCGGCTCGCTCTACCGCCCATCGGCCCGCTCCGCAATGGCATCAGCCTCAACCATGCCCTGAAGCACATGGTTCCAGCTCACCACCCTACGATTCTCATCACGCAGGCGAAGTATTGCTTCCTTCGCCTCCTGGAGAATCAACGGGTGTGCCATCACGGATGCAGGGTCGAGGCGCTCACAGATATCTGTCATGGCCTGGCTCCCAAGAGAACATCCAACCGCTCACTAACATCTGCTGAATACTTGTCCGACAACAGCTCACGAATGGCCTCATCAATGATGGCCGCCCTGCTCTTACGCTGCTCGACCGTGGCCCTGTCCAGCATGGCCCGCGTGTCCGGGTGAAGACGTACTAAAAACGGCTGCAGCCTTGGTTTGGTTTGCATGAATCCCTCCTTATATCGGCACGATATCTCAAGTTATCCACAGGCGCAAGACTGTAAAGCCCCGCAAAGTGGTAGGGGAATTGTTAAACACCGCTTGACAAGCGATATCTCACGGTAAGAGGATGGCATCACTGAACTACCACTAAGGAGATTCAAATGTTCATTGCCTACTACCGAGTCAGCACAGACAAGCAGGGCCGCTCTGGCCTTGGCCTCGAGGCCCAGCAAGAGGCCGTCAAGCGCTTCCTTGGCACCAACCCGGCAGCTGAGTACACCGAGGTCGAATCAGGCCGCAAGGGCGACCGCCCAGAGCTCACCAAGGCCTTGGCCGAGTGCAAGGCCACAGGCGCTACCCTGGTGGTGGCCAAGCTGGACCGCCTGGCCCGTGACGTGAAGCTACTGTTGGGCTTTGTCGATGCCGGTGTCAGCATCCGATTCATTGACCTGCCCGATATCGACACTGGCACGGCCACCGGCCGCCTGATTCTTAGCGTCATGGCTTCGCTGGCAGAGTTTGAGGCCCGCCGTATCTCTGAGCGCACCAAGGATGCCCTGGCGGCCAAGAAGGCCCGAGGCGACAAGCTTGGGTGCCCAACCCCTCACGCAGGCGGCCAGGCCCGTGCTGCCCAGCTTGCAGCCACCTCCCAAGTGGACCCGCAGGCCCTCATCATCGTCCGTGACTTGAAGGCCATGGGCATGACCACCACTCGCCAGATTGCAGCCGGCCTGAGCGAGCGGGGAATCAAAACAGCAAACGGCTCAACCCAATGGCACAGCGCACAGGTATCCCGCCTGCTGGCTCGCGCCGCATAACCTGAGGAGAATGAGATGGACGATTACCGCATAGTCGTAGACCGCCGCCGTAGCCTGCTGCGCAAACCCAGCCGGTTACAAATCGTAGTCGAGAGCTTGGTTTTCACAGCCCTGATTGCCCTGCTCTTTGTCGTGCTGACCATGGTTTCTTTTTAGGAGATCACCAGATGAGCCAGACAGCCGATATATTGGAAACCCTCAGACGTGGACCGATCACCCCGCTTGAGGCCCTGCGTGACCATGGTTGCCTGCGCCTGGCTGCCCGCATCGAGGAGCTGCGTTCAGAAGGCCACGTCATCATCACTGAAATGATCAAATGCAACGGTAAAAAATTCGGACAGTACGTTTTAATTAAGGAGAAGAAAAATGGTAGCAAGAGCTGCTGAACCGATCGACAAACTTCTGTTCGATCGAATTTTAATGGTGCCGTTTTCAGACTGCTGGTTTTGGAATGGAACGCTTGACAGGGCTGGCTACGGGAGAGTCAGACATGGTGGCCGAGCCGGGAAGTCATCGTATGCGCATCGGGAAATGTACAAATTAAAAAAAGGAGACCCCACTGGCCTGCTCGTTTGCCACAAATGCGACGTTCCATCATGCGTAAACCCAGACCATCTTTTTGCTGGCACGAACCAAGACAACCACAGAGACAAAGCTCAGAAAGGCAGGGCAGCAAAAAAATTGACCAAAGAAAAAGTCATGCAGATTCGTGCATATGCAGAAACTGGCCTCACCCATGCGCAGATATCAGAAAAGTTTGATGTCAGCAGGGTCATGATCACCTATGTAATCAACAAAAAATATTGGAAGGAGATTTAACATGGTTGGAAAAGTCACGCCAGATAATATGGCCTCAGCAAGCCTCTTGCCGGCCATCATGGGGGTGTCACCCTGGGCCAGCCCCAACGATGCCCTTACTGGGGTCATTGAAGCCCACCGTGGGCATGAGCGGCCTGGTCTGTCAGACCCCGAGCCAGCAGAGTGGGGCAACCTGCTTGAGACCACCATCCTCGAGCAGGCCTGCCTGCGCCTGGGGCTCACGCACCTGGACCTGGACCATTCCGAGGCCCGATTCCACCCAATGCTCAAGCTCGCCTGCAGCCTAGACGGCACGGCAGACGGCAATGGCCTGCTGGTGAAGCACAACCCGGACGCTGGCATCTACGTCATGGATGGTGATGAGATTGCACTCAATGGCATTGGTGTGATGGAGGCCAAGAGCACGGCCATCGAGCCGGCCGACAGCCCGCCCCTGTATCAGGGCCCCATCCAGCTGCAGGCACAGATGGATATCATCGGTGCGGAATGGGGCGCAGTCTGCACCCTGTTTCGGGGCTCCAGGCTGCGGGTGTATCTGTTCAAGAGGCACCCGGCCACCTGCCAGGAGATTGCCAAGGCAGTGATCGACTTCCAGCGTAGGGTGGACCAGTGGCTGGTGGACGGCAGCATCGACTACTACCCACCCACCAACAGCAAAGACGCAGACCGCACCTGGGGCCAGGCCGAGGAGGTGGAGGTGGACCTGGGCGCACCGGCCGAGCTGCTGGTCGATGAGATTGTGGTGGCCAAGGCTGAGATCAAGCGCCTCGAGGAGAAGGTCGAGCAGGCAGAGACCAACCTCAAGAACCTCATGCGCGAGGCCGGCAAGGCTCGGGCTGGAATGTGGGAGATATCCTGGCCCATGCGTGCCTACAAGGCGCAGCCCGAGAGGGTAGTGCCGGCCACCGAGGCCAGGGTCGTGCGGCAGTCCACCCTCAAAATCAAGGAGGCCAAGCAATGAAATGGGGAGCACCAGCGCCAACGTATCTACAGCGTGTGTACACCAAGGGGCCGCTCATGTTCGTGCCTCACTACGGTGACGCACGGTTTTATGTCGGGCCAGGGTTCCCGCAGCACAACCGAACCCGGTATACGTCAGATGAATTACTCAAAGCCGGGTGCAAGCCACAGGAGCATTACCTGCTGGCCCGCCTCGGCATGACAGAACTGAATTAGGAGAGAAGAGAATGAGCAATATCACGACAACCCAGCAGGGTTTCGCCCCGGCCACACTGACCGAGGCCATGCAGTTCAGCGAGATGCTGGCCAAGAGCTCGATGGTGCCACGGGCCTACCAAGGCAAGGCAGAGGATGTGCTGGTGGCCATGCAATGGGGCAGGGAGATTGGCCTGGCACCCCTGCAGGCGCTGCAGAACATTGCAGTCATAAACGGCAAGCCCTCAGTCTACGGTGACGCAGCCATGGCGCTGGTGCAGGCAAGCCCGGTCTGTGAGGATATCGAGGAGACCATCGAGGGCGAGGGCACGCCCAACCCGGTGGCCGTCTGCATCGCCAAGCGCAAGGGCCGCAAGCCGGTGGTGGCCAGGTTCAGCCTGGAGGATGCCAAGCGTGCCGGCCTCTGGGGCAAGCCAGGCCCCTGGCAGGCATACCCCAAGCGCATGATGCAGATGCGAGCCCGAGGGTTTGCCCTGCGGGATGCTTTCCCTGATGTTCTCAAGGGCCTGATTACCGTGGAAGAGGCCCAAGACTTCCCAGATCAGGACCGGCCGGCCAACGTGGTCAACCTGCCCCGCACCCGCAACCCACTGGAGGCCTTGCCAATGAGTGAAATCACGCAGCCTATTGAGCAAACCGAAGACCCGCAGCGGGAATATGTCGAGGTCGAGCAGGTGAATCAGATGCTGGCAGAGGAGGCCGAGAGCCGCACAGATGAGGTGCTCACCCCGGTGGCCGCCGAGTCCATTGCCAAGCAGCTCACGCAGCAGCTCGAGGATGCCGGCATCGAGGTGGTCGAGGTTAAAGAGTACACCTGGGCGCTAGGCGTACCGGGCAAGCCAGACATTCCCTGCAACAACTATGAGGAGTGGGCCCAACAGTACGAAGAGATGGCAGGCAAGGTGGCCAAGAGCAAGCTGCCTCCGGATGCCAAGCTCAAAAAATTGGAGGAGCTAAAGAAGGCGAACACTGCCATGTTTGGAAAGTTACGCACCGAGCAGTCCCTGCAGCACACCAAGCACATGGTGGCCAGGCGCAGTCAGATTGAGGCAGAGGTTTCTGACAAAGGCGGGCAGGCGTAGCTTGGATGCGGTAGAGGTCCCAAAGATTTACCAGGCCCAGGGGGAGAAGGCCTCGCCCTCCTGGTGCCAGGCATTTGCTGAGGGATGCTGTGGGACCATCACCCAATCGCAGACAATCAAGGATGGGCCGGTGGCATTGTTTGGCAGCCTGCAATTGAGGAGGGTGCTCGAGGCGGCCATGGCAGAGGGTCGGACCTGGTATTACGGTGACAAGGCTTACTTTGGTCGGGACGTTTATTACCGGGTGACCAAGAATGCCTACCAGTACACAGACTTCAAGCTCAATGCCAGGCCCCACAGGTTCGAGCGCACCGGGATGCGCATCAAGCCCTGGCGCAAGGGCGGCAAGAAAATCTTGATCTGCCCGCAGTCCGAGCTGTTCCATGAGTGGCATGGCATACCCCAGGCGCAGTGGATTAAGGCAGTCGAGACCGAGCTGGCCAAGCACACCAAGAAGCAAACCCAGCTGCGGTTCAAGGTCTGGAGCAGGGCCGAGCAAGACTTCGAGCTGGCCCTCGAGGGTGTCCATGCGGTGGTGGTATTCACTAGCATCGCTGGGGTGCAGGCAACCCTGCATGGCGTGCCCTGCTTTGCCACCCATGATTGTGCGAGCGCAAGGTTTGGCAGCATGGACCTTAATCGTATCGAAGACCCAGTCAGGCCAGACAACCGGGAGCAGATGGCCTGGGAGCTGGCAGATAATCAATGGACACTTTTAGAGATGAGGAGCGGAATGGCATGGGAACATCTGACGAAATGAAAGAATGGCGAGGCCTGTGGTTTCCCCCAGGCGAGAAGCATCAGACCGCCTGGATGGCCAAGAACCTGGCAGTGGTGGACGGCAAGCCGGCCTACCAATACCACAAGTATCGGGCTGCCAAGGATGCCTGCAAGAACCGCAGGGTGGCCATTGATGTAGGCGCTAACGTGGGCCTGTGGTCTCGGGTGATGCTGCTCGACTTCCAGGTGGTCCATGCCTTTGAGCCAGTGCCCATGTATCGGGAATGCCTCAAACTCAATGCGCCTGGTGCCAATGTCTACCCTTATGGCCTGGGCAATAAGCCGGCAGTGGTGGACATGGCTTGCAGAACCGAGGGCAGCTACGGTGACACCGCCCCGGCCAGCGGCAGAGATGGTGAATTTATCGTGGCCAAGGGGGTTGAGATTGTCACACTCGATAGCCTGGGCCTCGAGCTGGTGGACCTGATTAAGATCGACTGCGAGGGCTTTGAGTCTTTTGTAGTCGAGGGCGCAGAGCAGACCATCAAAACCTGCAAGCCGGTGATTATTGTCGAGCAGAAGAAGGGCAACGGTAAGGCATTCTCATTACCAGATGACCATGCTGTGTCGTTGCTCAGGTCCTGGGGCATGAGGCAAGAACGAGAAATGTCTGGCGATTACCTGATGGTCTGGTGATGGGCTGGGGTGATGAGCTCATGGCCGCAGGCGAGGCACAGACCAAGGCTGCTGGCCGTGATATCAAGGTGGCCATCAAAGACCGCAATGGCCAGGTGCGCTGGCATGATGCCTGGGAGAATCATCCGCTAATTGCCAGACCTGGCCAGCCCTACCAAGACAGCATCACCAATGGCCCAGGCGTGCGCAGCTATACCAATGGGGTGCACGCTGGCAGGTGGGTGTGGCGCAAGTACACACCAGTGCCGGCAGATATCTACTTCAGTGAGGCAGAGAAAAAATTTGCATCCAGTCTTGGGTCTGGGTTTGTTGTTATCGAGCCCAACCTCAAGGGCAAGAAAGAGTCTGTCAATCGAGACTGGGGATGGGACAAGTGGCAGGCCTTGGTCAAGCTGATGCCCAGGGTGCAGTGGGTGCAGCTCGGCCCGGCCGGGACACGCACCCTGCGAAAGATCAGGTTTATCCAGACAGATACGCCACGCCTGATGGCAGCCGCCTTGTCACAGGCCGTGGCATTTGTAGCACCAGAGGGTGGGCTGCATCACACAGCGGCAGCAGTGCGGGTGCCAGGGGTGGTCATCCATGGGCACTTTAATTCTGCTGGGGTGACAGGCTACCCAGGCATGGTGCACCTATCTACCGAGGAGCTGGGCTGCGGCAGTCAGCTCTTTTGCCAGGCCTGCCGAGATGCCATGGAGGCCATCACCCCAGAGGCCGTGGCCGGCCATCTTCAAACCATCCTAGATCAGGCAGTGGCCTCGGATAAATAGAGAGCACGCTCGTCTTCCCGGCGTTTGACTAGGCCGGGGAGCACCCTGCCACCACCCTTGGTCCACATCCTGAACGCATCAGCTGCGCCCTGGTGATCACCCCGCCGGTGGCGCATGAGGATGGTGGACCGCTGCAGATTGCCTAGCCCAGCATTGAACGCAAAAGAAACCAGCGCTCCAAACTGGCCAGGAGTAACCCGACCATGAGTGAGGCGCACCACGCCACGGGTAAAAGTCTCAAGGTCTTTAGTAAGTAGGGCATCTATCTCCTCCATTGACCAGATGCGGAAGTCCCCCACCCGCAGCGTGTAGTCCTTCCTGATCTGCCCGGTATAGCCTGGCTTGCGCACCACCGGCAGCCTGATCTGCTCCTGGTAAAGCACGTGGCCCACGCCCACCGTCCATATCTGAGCCGGGCAGAGGTAAGGCTTATTCCTTACCCCCTCATGGTGCTTCAACATCTTGAGCACGGCCGGCTGCAGTGTCATCGCTTCTGCCAGTTGCGTGAGCCGAACCAGAATCCAATGATGCCGCCCAGCATGGCCATCTCATCTGAGCTGAAGATCACGTCTGCAAGCTTGACGATATCTGCCATGTCCTTAACCAGACCAGGCGTGGCCATCACCCAGTACATCATGTAGACGTTGATCAGGACCAGCTCGAGCACAAAGATGTAGGTCACGGTGGGCCGCACGGTGCCAACGTAATTGGCAACCCACTTGCTGGCACGGTCGAGCACCTTCTCATCATGCTGCAGGGCCGCCACCGTCATCTGGGCATCGGTCTGCATGGCTACCTGGTCGGTGCGGATTTCCTCGATGCGCTGCTGGGCAATGAATCCTTCACGGGCCAGGGCCATCTCCCGCTCTGTCTGCACCGCAGCCAGTGCGAGCTCATGTTTCTTGTCGGCTTTATCTTGGAAAAAATCCAGCAGCTTTGGCAGGCCAGAGATCAGCAGGCCGCCCAGAGTTGAGATCAGTGAAAGCATTGTTACCCCCTTGAAAGAATCATATCGACTGCGGCCCAGACCACCATGCCGCCAATGCCAATGATGGTGGTGGCACCTATCCACAGAATCAGGTTGTCCCAGAATGCCTGCTCGGCAGCTTCCTGATCTTGCTTGGCCTTGATGCGCCTAGCTCTAATCTCCCTGCGCATATTGCAGAACTTGCGATAACCGTCCATGCCACCAAACTCGCCACCCAGGTTGGCCCAGGCACCCACCACAAACATATCTCTGATCTCTTGCTCGTACTGGCGCAGCTTGTACTCTGCTTCAAAGGCATTGAAAGCTTCCTGGGTGTCATTGGTGGCACCGCCACGGGCAAATAGCTTAGGTTTGGGTGGCTCATTCTTGTGCTTGTTGATCACCTCCTCGAGCTGATCGGCCACGCCACAGTATTTGGAGAGCTGGGACCAGACACCCTCTGCCTCAGCCGCAAACTCGCTGGCCTTCTTAAGGCCAGACCAGATGGCAGATGCCGTGGCCAGTAGGGTGATCGGGTCCATTATTTACCTCGTTTCCATTTCAGATATTCGACACCCTCGAGCGGGTCCCAGAACAATTTAATCATGTCTGGATGGTCCTCGTCCAAGGTTGGGTCAATCACTGTTAAACAGGCGGGCGACAGGGTCTGGTCTCGGAAGCCACGCTCTTTGGCATAGCTGTCGTAGAGCTTGTAGCTGGCCACCTGTACGGCATGGCAGATGCGCCCGCTGCTGGGGTCCTTGATCACGCCATACCCACTGGTGTGCTTGTGGCCAGAGATCATCAGGTGGTCACGGTGGCCCATCTGGGCAGCCTTCATCTGGCCATGCGCCGGGTTCCACATTGAGTGGCCGGCAAAGTCATGGCGGGCATTGACAATCACCTGCCTGCCGTTGGGGAAGCGCAGGCCAATGCGGCACTCACTGCTCTGATACAAGGTGTCCTGCTGGCGGGCAATCCATTTGATGGGGTCGGCCGAGCCAGACCAGGCATCGTGGTTGCCACCCACCATGTAGAGCCAGCGGGTGCGAGAGATGAACCACTCAGCCAGCTTCCAGGCCTGGGCAGCAGTGGTGCCCTGGTTGGCATACAGGCGAGCCAGGCGGCCCACCCAGTTGTTGGTGGTGTCACCCACGTTGGCACCCCAGACACCCTCGATCTTGGTCAGGTCCGAGTGCAGGCGCAGCTGCTCAAGGTCGGTGCCGTCATCGTCTACATGGGGGTCACCAAAGTGGAGGATGCCAATGGGGCCGTCAAGCTTAACCTTCACAGTAATAAGCTTGGTGGCCTCCTGGTATTCCCGCTTCTTGCCGAACTGTTTGATGCGCAGCTCGACCAGCTCGTCAATGTCGAGGTCATCATCTGGCAAGGTCATCACGGTGAACTCTTCCTTCACCTCTTCCTCGCCTGTGAGCTGGTCCTGCAGCACCGCCCTGGCCCGGTCAAGCCGGGTGCGGAAGGTGGACTGTGGCATCTTGGCTGCCAGGGCCGCCTTGTATACGCTGCCGTGGGTCTTGTAGAGCTCGAGGGTCTCGAGCAGTTGGGACTCTTTAAGTTGCGGGTATGCCATCGCTCTCCACTTTCAGGTCACCCAGCACGGTCATCTTTTTGATCATGCCCTTAGGTATAAAGATCATGTTGGCGGTGTCTCCGTCGTACCAGGTCTGGGCCAGCATCAGTCCGTCCTTGGTCTTCTTGGTTAGAAATCCTACGGTCCAGCAAGGGGATGGGTCTGGCTCGGGGTCTGCTCCGAACATCCACCCATCCAGGTGATACGCATCAATCCACTCGACAATGACCAGCTCTGGCCCGACTTGTTTAGACATAGCACGCCCTCCCTGGGCGAATGGTGAGCGATATCTGTTACGGGGTGATTACCCTTTGTTGATGGCCTGCATGATGCCAATCCAAATGGCCGCCGCTACGGCCACGGCCACCGCACCAAAGAAGGCCAGCGTGCCATGGTCTGCAATCTTGCGCAGGCGCTTGCCAAAGCGCAGGTCCTGGCGAAACTCCTCAACCGACTCGGGCTTGTCAATGTCCACACCGAGGATGGCAAAGGTTTTCTTAACCGCTCGGTCCGCAATCTCACTGCACTCTGGTCGGCTGCCGCAGTCCATCATTCACTCACAGGTAGCCAGTTGGTGGTCGCCTCATCCCATGTGTACCGGCCGCCGTCATCGGGGTATGGCACTGGAGAATCCCAGAGGCAGGTGGTCTCGTTCAAAGTCCAGCTTGCAAAGGGTTTGGGTGGAATAAACGCATCACGGGCCGCATCAAATGTGTAGCCAATGCCAGCATAGTTCTTGCGGTAAGGTGTGCCGCCACCAGAGTGAACACCGCCGTAAGTATTGTATGAGGTGCGCTTGCAAGTCTGGCTTCGAAAAGCACCGTAGTGCTGTTCCCAATCCACACTATCTTCGCCTTCGTTTTTACCGACAATCACTTCGGTGACAATATTGTTTTCATCAAGAAATGCGTAATGTGCCATTGTTAACTCCAAGAGACATTGCCTGTGCCAGCAGTTACAGTCGTGACGCTAAATCCACCAGCAGTTGCAGTTGATAGGGTCAGACCACCGCCAGGGTTAGAGATGGTTAGTGTGTCTGGGTATTTAAGGATGACGATGCCTGAGCCGCCTGCTCCTGATGCACCAGAAGGCGCACGGGATTTTGCACCGCCGCCGCCACCCGTGTTTGCTCCGGCCGCGCCGCCAGAGTCCCCGGCTGTGGTGCTGGCGGTTGCGGTTCCATTTGAACCAGAGTTAAGGGCAGAACCGCCGCCCGTTCCAGCGGTTGCGCTGTTCCCTGCGCCTCCACCACCACCCCCTCCAATTCCACCATTCCCTGCGGATTCCCCGGTACCAAAAGCCGCCCCACCACCTCCACCAGCATAGTAGTGATTATTTCCATCAATGTTTGATTGAATACCCGCACCGCCATTGCCCCCATTAGAGGCATCGACACTAGGATCGCCAACCGCCCCTGCCCCGCCGCCGCCGCCAGTTTCACCACCTCCGTTCCCAGTTCCACCTGCAAAACCTTGATTTGCAGTCCCAGAGCCAGCCGCAACGGAGTCATTACCTCCCCCGCCCGAGCCTCCCGTATTGCCCGATAACATCCCTGCGCCAGTTCCCCCGCCACCCCCGCCCGTTGAGGTTACTGTGGAAAAAACTGAATTGCTTCCGTTGTTACCCCTACTTTGGTCCGCAGTCTGTGCTGCGCCACCAGCACCAATAGTGACCGTGTAGTTTGTTGCAGGCGAAATTGATATTGCTGACTCTGCAGATGCTCCCCCGCCGCTTGTTCCAGCCGAGGTTCTGAATCCCCCAGCGCCACCTCCAGCGCCGTTGTGAACGCCACCAGATGCGCCGCCAGCAACCACCAAAAAGTCCACCAAAATAACAGGGCTAGGCCAATTACTAGCCTTCTCTGCTTTGAATTGCTCTTGCAAACTCCAGATACCAGATGCGGTTGAACTGGTCGGGTTGTTTGCTACTCCAATAATCCCGCCGTTACCGATAGGCATTAGCTGATCTCCTCGTAGCTGCACACCACTTTGAGATCACTAGCAGCAGATGCGGTCGCACCGATTGATTTATCTTCTTCCAGATACAGGCCGGTCGATTTATCAATCACCACCAGTGAAGCATCAGCAGGGACAGATACCGTCTTGCAGATTTCGGTTGCCGTGCCGCCAATGTCATCCTGTGAGTACAGGCTAATCGTGATGTCGGCTGCGCTAGACCCGTCCACATTGGACACGATCAGCGAGTTGATCTTGAATACCTTATTGCTCGAGGCAGCGTTACTGACCACCGCCGTGGCATTGGTTGTTGATAGGTCCACCACTGCGGTCTTGCCGGTAATGGTTGCTACGTTAACGATATTTGGTGCGGCCATTAGTAATCTCCTTGAGGGTTAGCCACCGAAAACAATGGCCATAGCAATGGCCTTACCAGTTGATGCCTTTGCATCGAGCTGCGTTTGAATCGCACTCGTTACTCCATCCACATAGTTGAGCTCTGTGGCCGACGCTGTTAGTCCAAGGTTTGTAAGAGCAGCGTCAGAATCGGTCAGGTCAGACAGGTTGTTTGCCGAAGCCAGGAATCCGTCACCAGAAACATAGGCAGCGGTCCAGGCCGACCCGGTATAAACCTTCATTACATCTGCAACCGTGTCGAAGTACAGGTCACCGGCCTGCAGCGCAGAGCTGTCATTCCTGGTGGCCGGGTCTGTGGCAGCTGGCCCAATGTAAACGTCCGAGAAGTTTGTAATGTCGGTTACGTTGGTGGCCACTGTCGTGACATCAGCAGAGATACCGGCCACGGTTGTCACGTTGGCACTGATGCCTGCAACAGTCGTGACATTTGCGGCAATGCCTGCCACGGTGGTGACGTTAGCCGCAATCCCTGCAACCGTCCCAATATCTGTACCGTCAGCTGCAACAGTAGTCACGTCAGCAGAGATGCCCGCTACTGTGTTTACGTTTGCAATGTTGGTGGCCACTGTGCCAATGTCTGTAGCGTCTGCCGCCACAGCAGTCACGTCCGAGTCAATGCCTGCCACCGTTGTAATGTCTGCGGCAATGGGGCCGAGGGCTCCAATCTCTGTGGACAGGCCGGCCACCGTACCAATGTCGGTGCCATCGGCAGCCACTGTGGTTACGTCTGCGCTGATGCCAGCCACCGTGGTGACGTTGGCTGCGATACCCGCAACCGTGGTCACGTCGGAATCAATGGCGGCCACAGCGGCCAGGTCAGCAGTGTCGATGCCGGCCACCGCTGTTACGTCTGAGTCGATGGCGGCAACGGCAGTCACATCAGCTGCAATGCCAGCAACGGTTCCAATGTCAGTCCCATCTGCAGCTACAGTAGTAACGTCTGCCGATATCCCTGCTACGGTAGTCACATTCGCAGCTATGCCGGCCACCGTGGTTACATTGCCAGCAATCCCAGCAACGGTTGTAACGTCAGCGTCAATCGCCTCGACCGCAACAATCTCAGAGTCAATGGCCGCCAGGGCAAGAATCTCATCCTTAATTGCAAAAACCCCAGCCACCTCTACGGCCGTGTCGCCAGGCTCAGGGTTGCCGTTAACGTCAAAGGCCAGGTATTTGCCAGCCCGGTCTGCAGCACGGGGCAGTGTCATGTCAATGGTTGTCGGGTCAGTCTCTGGTGCTTGCAGTGAGCGGGCCAGTCCCTCTGAGTTCTGCTGGGCAAAGATGGTCAGACTGTCGAGCTCTTCATTCAGGCTATTGGCAAACAGGTCGCCACCAGTCACGAAGTCTGTGGTGCGCTGGATGGTCCGGGCACCCACGATGGTGATATTGTCTGTGCCGGCTGTAGCCACCAGCGTTACAGAGCCGGTGCCGTTGGTATTGATTGTCACCGTGTAATCGGTGGTCAGGGTCAGGAGGGTATCGCCCTTATAGACCTCGATATCGGTGGCCGCCAGAATCTCGAAGGTAAACGCATACGGTCCCACCCCGCTGGGTGCGAACACTATGCGCCGAACTACGTTGGAAATAGGGACAGCCATTTGAATCCTCCTAGGTGAAATCTAAGCGTTATCGGCTCATGGGTCTACTGTTTATAAAGCCCTGCGCTGCCCTTCTTAAAAGCTTCCTCTTCCAGCCGGGTCTGCAAGTTAATGTCCTCAGAGATCAGGGTCTCACGGGCCCTAGCCATAAAGTCATTGTCGAGGTCCTTGATAATCTCTTGTTGCTGGTCCAAGTCCAGCATGGCAAAGGCAGGGTCTTTGGCCCTGGCCACCAGGGCATCCTGCACACCCATGCCACCAATGATGGTCTCCCTGGAGTAGATGGTCAGCAGCCGGTTGTACTGCTCAGTCTCCAGCTTTACCCTGGCACCGTTTTTCTCGATGGCCCTGGGCGGCATGGCCAGCGGCATACGCAGGGCAATCAGCACCCGGTCCACCTCTTGCATCTTGCTCTCGTTGGTGCGGATACCCAGGTTGGAGAGCCACGGCCGGGCCGGGTCAATCTCCATCTCGGGTTCTGCCCAGCGGTTGAGCCGGTCAGGCAGCTCTGCCGACAGGCCAGGCACCCTGGACCGCTTGCGCAGGAAAGCCTCGTAGAAACCCTTAACACCCACCGGCAGGTCCGGGTGGGCGGTAATGTCTTTGCGGGTGCCGTCCACGTTGCGCTCGATCTGGGCCTGCATAGAAGACCAGGCCCCAGCAGGCGAACCGTCAATCAGGTAACCCGTGCCAGCCTTGGTCATCTCATTGATTACGTCCTTCATCACCTGGCGAGGGTTGGGAATCTGGCTGCCAACGGCACCCACCATGCCTGAGAGGGTCTGCATAAACGGGCTATTGCCCATGTACTGGTACAGGCCAAAGAGGGCACCAAGGCCCACCTGGGCAACCTCGTCCTCATCATCCTGATATCGGGCATATTCTGTGTAGTCGGCGGCCATAGCCAGCACCGCAGACACAGGCTCAAACCCTCGGAAGCTGACATACAGGTTGCCGTTCTTGCCAATGGATGGGTCCATGCCTGGGAACTGGGACAGGTAAATCTTGAAGTCTTCATCCCACTCGCCTTCTTTGAAAACGATGGAGTACGGCCTCCAGCCCTCACGCTGGTAGGTTGACCGCAGCTGCGGGTTGCCTGGGCCAGAGCCAGTGATGCGGCCCTCAACGGCCAGGCTCGAGAGGCCAATCATGGCCATGGAACCCATGCCGAACTTGGCCAGCGCCAGGTCACGCTCTGCACCGCCGGCCGCCACATCCCTACGCCACTGCTTGGAGAGCACGGCAAAGGGTGAATGCTGGGTGCCCTCTGAGATTAGCCAGGTGGGCGTGCGCACAAACGGCATCATGGTCTTGGCAATCACGCTGCTGTTGGCCAGGTCTTGGATAGTCTTGGGGAATCCATCGAGCTCACGGCTGAAGGTCAGCATCTTGCCAAAGTCCATGGCGGCCAGATCAATGTCTTCTGGTGGGTTTTCCCTAATCGCCTGGATGCGCTCAATTTTTTTCATGTCGGCCATGTCAGGGTCCACGCCATCAGCAATGAGCTGCCGGCGCAGGGTCTCACCCTCACGGTATGCCCTGGCGTTTACCTCAAAGCGATATCCCAAGGCCTTGAAGGCCTCGTCAGTAGACTGCAGCACCCGACCAGGCACAGACACAAACCGAGACCAGTAGGTAAGGCCGGTGGCCAGCTTGCCCTCAAAACCATATTGCGCTGCATCTAGCCCGGCAGCACTACCCCTGGCCTCAAGCTTGCCCGACAGGTCGAACAGCTCACCCGTAACCCGCTGCTCTCTGGTGGTTCCATAACGGGTGGCCAGCCAGAACATATGCATGGCCTCTGGAATGGCCTGGATGTAGCCTGCTAGGCCTGCCACCGCCTCCCCGCCATAGACCCCATCATCTGCCCCGGTGACCATACGGCGGGCAGCACCAACCCCACCAGCGCCCAGGCGAATAAAGGGCTGCGTCAGGGCAAAGGCTGTGCTCGAGGTTAGGTTCACTACCTGGGTGCCAAGGCCAGAGAGCAGGCCGTTAATCCAGGTCGATAGCCACAAGTCCTTGGCAAACCCCACTTTGGTGAATTTATCCACCAGCTTGCCCTGGGCCGCCTCGGTGGTCAGCGAGTTGAAAGCCTGGGCGGCATCGGCAATTTGGCCGGCCACCTCTGGGTTGTTGGCAAGCTTTTGCAGCTCATTGGTATTTAGCACGGGCCTGCCACCGTTTAGCACGGCCAGCGCCTGGGCTGGGGCCACCTGAATGTTCTTGGCCTGCTGCATAACGTGGGCGGCCAAGGCGTACTCTTGCAGCCACTCTGCCGTCAGCTCCGGGGTTGAGCCAGATTTATTGATCTGGCCAGCCAGGTCATTAAGCTTCTTGGTCTGGGTAGCCATAGCAGCCAGGGCACGGGTTACCGTTACCGGCAGGTCCTTGAGCTCACCAGCGGTGGCTTCCATAGTGGCAATGTAGTCCGGGCCAATGCCCAGGGCCACAGCACGCTCCTTGGCCTCCTTCACGGTAATGCGCTGGTAATTGACATCGGACATCTTTGCCAAAGTTTCAATGGCCTGGTCAATGCCCTCTGGCGTGTTATAGAGGTCGTAGTTAAATGCCGTTCCAATGGGACGGTCAGAAGGCGTGCCACCCCTAGCCAGGTCTTGCTGGTCAATAAACTGTTGGGGTGTGGGTGCAGTCTTGGGTGCCGGTGGTGGTGGAGGTGCAGGCACCTCGATCTGCTGGGGTGGCTGCACCGCACCGGGCGGCACATCCTTCATCTTGGCACCGGGCTTCAGGATGGCCTTGAGACCACCGACCAGGCCAGCAACCTGCACCGGCTCATTCTCTGGTGCCTCAAGCTCTGGCACTGGCAATGGCTCGGGCAGCTCCTGCATCGTCTCCTCGGGCACCTCCGGGTCCATTGAGACAGCAGCGGTCACCTGATCAAGGCGGCTCTCTAGGGGTTTGATGGCCATTTATTTCTGCTCCGTTGATGTCTCAGCTGCCGCCGGTGCAGCCAAACCTGTGGCCGCAGTTGCTGTCCGTTTCTTGCGTACCCGCTTGGCCACAGCCTTGGTGCCCTCAATAGCAGTCTTTCCGGCACCGCCGAGCTCACCCACAAACTCTGGAATCTTGGCAACCTCTTTCCTGATTTCGTCTGCCTCTTCTGGGACCAGGGGAATGCCAAGGGTCTCGTCAAAGAATTCTTTTACGTCTTCAGTGGTAGGCAAGCCGGTGGGCTTTTCGAGCCCAGCCAAGAATGCGTCAATGTCACCACCAGACTTGCCCAGCTCATAGACCCCACGAACC
>CAYWZI010000024.1:10952-20291 GCA_964462815.1 uncultured Microbacteriaceae bacterium | reverse complement strand
GTAGGCGCGCTCGGCGTCGTACTCGCGCGCGAGGAAGAAGATCTCGCGCGCGACCTTCTGCCCGACCTGCTTCGCAAGGTAAGCACTGCCGTAGCCCGCGTCGAACGAGCCGACATCGGCGTCGGTCTGCTTGAAACGCGCGTGCTCGCGGCTCGCGATCGTCAAATCGCACACGACGTGCAGCGAATGTCCGCCGCCGGCCGCCCAGCCGGGTACGACCGCGATGACCACTTTCGGCATGAAACGGATGAGCCGCTGCACTTCGAGAATGTGCAGTCTGCTTGCCTTACCCGGCTCGACCGTGTCGGCCGTCTCGCCCTCTGCGTACTGATACCCGCCCCGCCCGCGAATGCGCTGGTCGCCGCCCGAGCAAAACGCCCACCCGCCGTCTTTCGCGCTCGGCCCGTTGCCCGTGAGCAAGACAACCCCCACGCGCGAGTTCTGGCGCGCGTCGTCGAGCGCTCGGTAGAGCTCGTCAACCGTGTGCGGACGAAACGCGTTGCGCACCTCCGGCCGATCGAACGCGATGCGCGCGATGCGGCCGCTGACATCACGGTGATAGGTCAGGTCGGTGAGGTCGTCGAATCCGGGTGCGACCACCCAGCGTGCGGCGTCAAAGGTCTCAGACACAAACGGCTCGGCCATGCCGCAAGCCTACGCGCGCGGCGGTGCCAGACTGTGGGGCATGGATGCTCTGCCCGAGCTCGACGACCTCCTCACCCGCGCCCACGTGGTGAGCGTTCCGCTCGTGACGCGATTCCGCGGTGTGAGCCACCGCGAAGCCGTGCTGCTCGACGGCCCGAGTGGATGGGCAGAGTTCAGTCCTTTCGTCGAGTACCCCGACGCCGAAGCCAGCACCTGGCTTGCCGCGGCCCTCGACTTTGGGTGGCGCGAGTCGACGGCGGAAAAGGTGAGAGGGAGCATCCCCGTTAATGCGACGCTGCCGGCCGTGCCGCTCGATCAGATCGCGAGCGTGCTCAGCCGGTTTGGCGAGTGTCGCACTGTGAAGATCAAGGTGGCCGAGCGCGGCGAGACCCTTGCCGATGACGTGGCGCGCGTGCGCGAGACGCGGCGCTTGGTCGGGCCGGCGGGGCGCATTCGCCTCGACGCGAACGGCGCGTGGACGGTCGACGAGGCGGAGCACGCCGTTCGCGCTCTCGAGCAGTTCGACCTCGAGTATGTCGAGCAACCGTGCGCGACCGTGGGCGAGCTCGCCGAGCTCCGGCGGCGCATTCACCGCATCGACGTTCTCGTGGCCGCCGACGAAAGCGTGCGCAAGGCCGCCGACCCCCTCGCCGTCGCGCGAGCCGACGCCGCCGACCTGCTCGTCATCAAGGCCGCGCCCCTCGGCGGCATCGATCGGGCCCTGGCGCTCGTCACCGAAGCCGGGCTCCCGGCGGTGGTGTCGAGCGCTCTCGACACGAGCGTCGGCCTCGCGATGGGTGCCGAGCTCGCCGCCCGACTGCCCGAGTTGCCGTTCGACTGCGGACTCGGCACCGCCGCTCTGCTCGCCGACGACGTCACCCGCACGCCGGCACTCCCCATCGACGGCGCGATCGCGGTGGGCCGCATTGCTGCCGACCCGGATGCTCTGCTGCGACTCTCCGCCGACGCCGAACACACGGCGTGGTGGCGCGCCCGGCTGACGCGCTGCCTAGCTCTGCTGACCGACTGAGCAATAACTGCTCACGCACGTTGGTGACGCTCAGCGCTAGGGTCGGATCGTTCGACTGACCGCCTCTCGAAGGAGCCCCATGCGCCGCGCCGCCCTCGCCGTCACCGCTGCAGCCCTCTTCGCTCTCGTGGGGTGCACGCCCGGCGACGAGCCGCGCACCGACCCGATTGCCGCCCCATCTGACCTGACCACTGATCCCGACGCCCCGGCTGCTGACCCGATCGACCCCGACTGCCTGATCGGTGATTGGCTCATCACCCAGTCAGAGATGCAAGGCTTCTACGACGCGGTTTCGGGCTCGACCGACGGCCTCGTGCTCACGATCGAGGGAGATACCGGTCTGAGTTTCACCGCTGACGAGTATCTCTACACCCCCACCTTCACGCTCATTCTTGAGATCGCGGGCGTCATGGGTGAAGGCGTGACAACGGGCAGCCTTGGTGGCACGTGGACAGCGTCGGCGGGGGTCATCACCACCACCCTCGGTGCGAATGATCTCGAGACGATCGTGACGATCAACGGCACTACACAAGATGCCTCCAGCACGCTCGGCAGCATCATCGCCAGCGACCCGATCAACCAAGCCCCCTTCGACTGCACCGACCCTGAGTCGCCGGTGCTGCAATTCGAAACCGGCACGGGATCCCGCACTCCCGTCGCGCTCACTCCAGCGGGCTGACCAGAACTTGACTGTCGTTGGCGCTCCCGCGACAGGCCGGAGCTTCCGCCGCTTCACGCACACGTCTCTTTCCCGGGGTGGGGTCTGGAGCGGCGGGGGATAACGACGAAGGCGGCGCCCCGAACCGGGGTGCCGCCTTCGCGTATAAGGTAAACCGCGTTAGAACGTGCCTGCGTTGAGTCGCGTCTGCATTGCCTTGACCGTCTGCGGCCCGACGTCGCCGTCAGCCGTCACGCCAAGGTGGTTCTGCAGGGCCTTCTTGCTCTGCGGACCAAAGTCACCGTCAACCGTTACGCCAAGCTTGGCCTGCAGCGCTTTGGTTGATTCGGGACCGAAAACGCCGTCGACAGTCACACCCAGGACAGCCTGGAGAGCCTTCGTGGTCAGCGGGCCCCACTTACCATCGACATCCAGTGAGGCTGCCGGGGCGGTGGGCGCGGCCGCAGGCGCGGCCTTCTTCTCGGCCTCGGCCTTCTTTTCGCGAGCGGCCTTGGCCTCTGCGAACGCCTTGTCGTTGCGAGCCTGAACGCCCGCCTTGCGCGCTGCGTCGCTGCGAGCCTTCTTGGCCGCTGCGTCGTCGTCGATCTTCGCCATGCATTACTCCTGGGGTTCGGGCCCGCGCACTGCCGCTGTCGACATAGACGGCGGGCATGATGCCGTCACCGTAGCACAGCGCAACAACCGGCCGAGAGCATCCAGGGAAAGACGCTTAGAGGCCGGAGTACGAGTGCAATCCCGTGAAGGCGATGTTGACAATCGTGTAGTTGAAGATGACCGCCGAGAATCCAATGATCGCCAGCCAGGCCGAGCGGTCACCCCGCCAACCACGCGTCGCGCGCGCGTGAATGTAGCCGGCGAAAAGGGTCCAGATGATGAAGGTCCAGACCTCCTTGGTGTCCCAGCCCCAGTAGCGGCCCCACGCACGTTCGGCCCAGATCGCACCGGCGATAAGAGTGAAAGTCCAGAATACGAAACCCACCACATTGAGTCGGTACGCGAGCGACTCGAGCACATCAGACGCGGGAAGCGTATCGAGAAAACGCAGACCCTCGACTTTGCGCACTTCGCGCTGAGAACGCATGAGCTGCATGATCGACAAGCCAGCGCCGAGTGCGAAGAACGCCGTGGCGAGCACCGCCACGAGCACGTGAATCACGAGCCAGGCCGACTGAAGCGCCGGAGGCAGGGGCACGACGTCTACATAGAAGTTCACGGTCACAATGCCGAGTGACAGCACCGTGAAACCCGTGAAGTACGCACCGAGATACCGCAGATCTTTCCAGAACTGCACGGCGAGGAAGGTTCCCATTCCAACCGCGGTCGCAGTCAGGCCAAACTCAAACATGTTGGCCCACGGCACCCGCTCGGCAGCAACGCCGCGCATGATGGTCGCGCCGAGGTGCAGCGCAAACCCCAAGATGGCGAGCGCGAAGGCGACACGCTGAAAACGCGTGGCGCCACTGGGTGGGGGGGTTGGCGCCTCAGGGGCCTCCAGCACCGACGTGCTCGAGCCGACACCGGTCGCACTCGTCGAGCGCGAAACAGGGGAAGCGGCTGCCACAGCAACAGGCCGGTCGGCCGAACGCTTCGCCAAGTCGAGCGTGAAGAAGATGAACGCGATCGTGTAGACGGCCATGGCCGAGTACACCGCGACGAGTGACAGCGACACGAGGTTTTCCATGAGGCCTTCATCGTACGATCGAAAACTGTGAACGCGGCCCGTCGAGCGCCGACGATCTCGGGCCGTTCGGCCCTACACCTCACGCGACGGCGTACGAGAGAATGGTTCCATGAGCCGTCCTCCTGTGAAGCCTGCCGTTACGTCGACCAAGAAGAAGCCCGTCAAGAAGCCGATGTCACCGCGCGCGGCCCAGTTCATCGCCATCGGCGTTGCTCTCGCCTTCGTTGCCGCAATCGCCCTCATTGTCGTGACGAGCCTCGGGGGCGGCAATCAGACGGATGCTCTTCCCGACGTCACCCCCGACGGTGACGCCCAGGTGCAGCGCGATGATTCGCACTTCATCAACGGCTCCGCTGACTCTGACGTGACCATTGTCGAGTTCCTCGACTTCCAGTGCCCCGCGTGCGCCGTTGCCGCGAGCAGCGTCGGTTCGATCATCGACACCTATGGTGATCGGGTGGCCGTCGTGATCCGCAATTTCCCGCTGACGAGCATCCACCCGCACGCCGTTGACTCCGCTCTCGCTTTCGAAGCGGCCGCGGCGCAGGGTGCAGCGACGGAGATGTACGGTGCCCTCTTCGCGACGCAAGAGCAGTGGAGCCCTGGCCGGGGCTCGCAAGCTGAGGTGTTCCGCGACCTCGCCGAGCAGTTGGGGCTGGACATGGCGGAGTACGACCGAGTCGTTGCCGACCCGGCGACTCTCGACCGCGTTGCGCGCGACAACGCCGACGCACTGGGCCTCGGGTTGCAGGGTACGCCGAGCTTCTTCATCGACGGCGAACAGGCAGCGGTCCAGTCGCTCGACGAACTGCAAGCGCTCGTCGCCCAGAAGCTCGGCGAGTAGCGCCGGGCGCCTAGGCCGACAGGCTCGCGGGGCTTCGGCCCAACGACTCGGCGTGGCGGTCAGCGAGCTCGCTCACCGCTCGCTCTAGGCCAGCATCGTCACCGCGCGCAAGGCCCGCATACTGCAGGCGCACTCCGTCTCCGTCAGCGTTCGCGACGACCCACATGCGGCGGCGGGGCACGAACAGGCTCGTCAGGAGTCCGGCGAGCACGAGCAGCGACGACACGAGCACGCCCGCCTGCGTGGGGTCATGGTGAATGTCGAGGCTGACGAACCGGGGCAGTTCGGTGAACTCGACACTGCCTCGTCCGCCGGGCAGATCCGCGCGCTCACCCAGTTGCAGAATGATCGAGTCGACACCGGTGTCGCCCCCGGTGATCTGCTCGAGGTCGTCAGTGTTGAGCGAGTAGGCATTGCGCGGCACTCCCTCGTTGAGGCCGAGGTCGCCTTCGAAGACGTTCAACGTGAGCACGGGATTATCGGGCTCGGGAAAGATCGATGCGAGTGCACCCGAGTCGAGCGCGACGGCAGACGGGTAGAAGAAGCCAATCATGCCGAGCTGCTCGTCGAGGCCGTCGGGCACCTTGACGACGCCAAGGCTTGTGAGATTGCCGTCTTGAGGCAAGAACGGCACGGGCTGGCTGAACACCGCTGTGCCCTCGGCGTCGAAGACGGTGATCCACGGCGCGAACCCGTTGCCGAGCAAGTAGGCGTTAGTGGCGCCGAGCGGGAGGGGCTCATTGACGCGAACCGTCTCCGCCCGTTCTTCACCGTTCTCGACGACGGTCACAAAGGCCGTGAAGTCCAGCGGAATCGGTGACCCCGTAGTGGTGTCGAGGTCGTACACCGCGTCGAATTCGTCGAGGCGAATCGAGAACGGGTCAAGCCGAGATTCATCGAAGAAGCGCCCCGGGCTAAACGAGTCGTAGCTCGTGAGCTGATTCGTGAAGGTCTGGCCCTGAATGATGACGCGCTGGCCGTTGTAGCCGAAACCACCCGCGAGACCGATCGTCGCGAGTACGCCGATGAGGGCCGCGTGAAAAACGAGGTTGCCCGTTTCGCGCAGATAGCCCCGCTCAGCCGACAATGAGTCGCCATACCGCTCAACACGAAAGCGCTGCCGACGCAGTAGCGCGTGCGCTTCGGCGAGCGCCATCTCGACATCGACGGATGCCCTCCGCTCGGTGTGCCCAACCAGCCGGTCGAGGCGTGCCGGCGTCGCAGGTGGTCGCGCGCGCAGTGCTGTGGCGTGGTGCTGGGTGCGCGGCACGATGCAGCCGATGAGCGAGATGAACAGCAACAAGTAGATCGACGAGAACCACACCGAGGTGTAGGTATCGAAGACCTGCAGAGTGTCGAGCACGACGAAGAGGTCGGGGTTGTCGCGCTCGAACTGCACGACGCCGTTGGGGTCGGCCGACCGCTGCGGCACGAGTGAGCCGGGGATCGCCGCGACCGCCAGCAAGAGCAGCAACACGAGCGCCGTGCGCATGCTCGTGAGTTGCCGCCATGCGAAACGTGCCCATCCAGCGGCGTCGAGCTTCGGCTGCGCAATTGCCGACGGCGGGGCGGGTGCCTCACTGTCGTGAAAGTCAGAGGGGCGTAACGGTTCCACCGATCACCGCCCCAAGGCCTGATACGAACAGTTGCCACAGGCCGGTGACCATCATGAGACCGATCACGATGAGCAGCGCACCGCCGATGATGTTGATGACGCGAACGTTGCGCTTGAGCCAGTCGGTCGCGCCAGCCACCCAGCGGAAGCCGAAGGCGACGAGCAGGAACGGCACGCCTAGGCCGAGACTGTAGGCGGTGCCGATGAGTGCCGCCCGCCCCAGATCGCCTTCACCCAGCACGAGAGCGTTGACGGCGATGAGGGTCGGGCCGATGCACGGCGCCCAACCGAGGCCGAACACGACACCGAGCAACGGGGCCCCTGCGAGACCGGTGGTCGTCGTGATGCGCGGTGTGAGCTGGCGCTGCAGAAAGCTCACCTGGCCGACAAAGACGAGCCCCATGATGATGACGATCACGCCCGCGATGCGCGTGATGAGGTCGAGCCAGGGCAGCAGCAACAGGCCAGCCGTTGCGAAAACGATCGAGAAGCCGACGAACACGGTGGTGAACCCGAGCACGAAGAGCGCCACGCCCAGCAGCAGCCGTCCGCGCCCCTTCTCGAATTCTTCCGCGCGCGTGAAGCCACCGATATAGGCGAGGTAGCCCGGCACGAGCGGCAGCACGCACGGTGAAGCGAACGCGAGAAAGCCGGCCGCGAGCGCAATCGGAAGCGCAAGCAGCAGGTTGCCGCTCAATACGATCTCGCCAATCGGGTTGACCGCGGCCGCCGACAGCATGAGTCAGTTCTCTTCAGCGAGCACGTCGGAGATCATCGACCGCAGCACGCTCGGCTCGCTCAGTAGCCCTGAGATGCGCGCAGCCACACGACCCTGCTGATCGAGCACGAGCGTCGTGGGCACAGCGTTGGGTGCGACCTGGCCCGCAAAGGCAAGACGAACGCCGCCATCGTTCACGTCGAGAATCGACGGGTAGGTCACGCCGAACTCGTTCGCGAACGACAGCGCCGTCGGTGCTTGGTCATAGATGTTCACGCCGAGAAAACTCACGCCATCGGGGGCGAACCGCTGCGCGAGCGCCTCGAGGTCGGGTGCTTCGAGACGGCACGGAGGGCATCCGGCGTACCAAAAATTGACCACGAGCACGTCGCCGCGGTAGTCGTCACTCGAGACGGTGTCACCGTTTTCGATCGTGCCGGTGAACTCGATCGGCTCGCCGCGGTCAGCCTCAGCGATGACGGTGTAGGCACCGTCGCCCGAGATGAAGCCCTGACCCGTGCCCTCGCGGTACTGCTCAGCAAGCGAGTCGTTGGCGGTGCACCCCGCGAGCACGACAACGAGACCCACGGCGAGGGCAAGAGCGCCCGCCCGTTGGCGGGCTACGAGCAGGCGAGTCACACCGCCCCCAGGTCGGTCGATTGCGAGATCACGTCGGCACTGAGCTCTTGGTAGTCGGTCTCGACGAAGCGGCCATCAACCCACGAGAAGCTCGTGATGCTCGACAGCGAGCAGCGGCGCTTGCGCGGGTCGTGGTGCAGAGGCTCGCCGGCGAGAGCGCGATGCGCCATCCAGATTGGCAACTGGTGGCTCACGATGACGACCTCACCGGCGTCGACCGACTCGCGGGCGTCGGTCATCGCGGCGAGCATCCGCGCTGCGATATCGGCGAAGGGTTCGCCCCAACTGGGCCGGCGCGGGTTGACGAGCAGGTGCCAATGGCGAGGGTCGGCGAGGGTGCGGCCGGTCATGCGCTTGCCCTCAAAGCGGTTGGTCGGTTCGATCACGCGCTCGTCGGTGCGAATCGTGAGACCGAAACCGTCTGCCCACGGCGCCGCCGATTCTTGCGCGCGTTGCAGCGGGCTGGCATAGAGCGCCGTGATCGGATGCCCGGCGAGCAGCGTCACCGACGCGGCCGCCATGCGGCGCCCGAGGTCGCTCAGCGCGAAGTTCGGCAGTCGCCCGTAGAGCACGCGGTCGGGGTTGTGCACCTCACCGTGGCGCACGAGGTGAACACGGTCAGCCGACATAGCACCAGTCTATTGAGGGCTCCCTTTGCGCCAGCCGAAGGTGGTCGCCGCTCTCGGGCCTGGCTGTGGAAGCGCGCCGGTAGGCTTGTGGCTCGTGACCCGCACCGTGATTGCTCAACTCGCTCCCCTGCCCGATGGCCCCGTGACGGTGGCCGGGTGGGTCGAGACCGTTCGTGACCAGAAGAAGGTGCAGTTCGTCATTCTGCGCGACGAGTCGGGGGCCGTGCAGCTGGTGAATCCAGCTACCAGAGATCTGGAGGATGGCGCCTCGGCCGACGACCTCGCTGCCGCGGATCTCACCGACACGATCGGCGGTCTCACCCACGGCACGATGGTGCGCGTAACGGGTGAGCTCAAGCACGACGAGCGCGTGAAGCTCGGCGGAATCGAAGTCAAGATCGCCTCGCTAGAGGTCGTGAGCGAAGCCCTCGCTGAGACACCGATCGCCGACGACTCGAGCCTCGACAAGCGCCTCGACTGGCGGTTCCTCGACTTGCGGCGCCCCGAGGCAAGCCTGATCTTCAAGATTCAGACGACCTTCGAGCACGCCCTGCGCACGTGGTGGGTCGAGCGCGACTTCATCGAGCTGCACACCCCCAAGCTCATGGCGAGCGCTTCAGAGAGCCGCGCCGAGTTGTTCGAGATGGAGTACTTCGAGACGAAGGCCTACCTCGCCCAGAGCCCGCAGTTCTTCAAGCAGATGGCGCAACCCGCTGGCTTCGGCAAGGTCTTCGAGATTGCTCCGGCCTTCCGTGCCGACCCCTCGTTCACCTCCCGCCACGCGACCGAGTTCACGTCGATCGACGCCGAGGTCAGCTGGATCACCTCGCACGACGACGTCATGGCGATGCACGAGCAA
>CAYWZI010000024.1:8858-10942 GCA_964462815.1 uncultured Microbacteriaceae bacterium | reverse complement strand
CGGTGCCGTCGTCGAGAAGCACGGCGCCGCGATCGAGGCCGCGTTCGGCGTCGAACTGAGCGTGCCGACGACGCCGTTCCCGCGCATCCCGCTCGCCGAGGCGCGCCAGATCGTCGCCGACGGCGGCTACGAGATTCCTCGCGCCGACGGCGACCTCGACCCTGAGGGCGAGCGGCGCTTGAGCGCATGGGTGAAGGCCAACCACGGCCACGACTTCGTGTTCGTGACCGACTACGCCACCGGCATTCGCCCGTTCTACCACATGCGTCGCGAGGGCGATTCGAGCATCACGAACAGCTACGACCTGCTGTACAACGGGGTCGAGATCTCTACCGGCGCCCAGCGCGAACACCGCATCGATGTGCTCATCGCGCAGGCGAAGGAGAAGGGCCTCGAGCCCGAAGAGCTCGAGTTTTACCTCGACTTCTTCCGCTACGGCGTGCCCCCGCACGGCGGGTTCGGCATGGGCCTCGCGCGCGTGCTCATGCTCATGCTCGGGCTGGGGTCGATCCGCGAAACGACGTACCTGTTCCGCGGACCGACGCGCCTGCTGCCGTAAGGGGCCTACGTCAGGTCGACGACCGTGGCGCCAGCGGCGCCCTTCATGACCGACTCGACAGCGTTCTTGGCTGACGCTTTGGCCACGTAGTTCTCGCTCACGGCAAGCGTCTGGCCGTTGGCCGAAACGATGCGCCAGAAGTAGGGCTGCTTCTCGCTCTTGCCTTTGACGATCTCGAACTTCATCGGTCTCTCCTGTCTGCGGGCGGCTCCGGGTGCCGCCTCTCACGCGATGCTAAAGGTGCAGTCACGCGACGCGCCAGGAAAGAAAACCTCACACCGTGAAATCGGGGCGGATGCTCCAGCCGGTGTTCTTCTCGATCAGGGCCATGAGTGTCAGGGCCTGCAGCCGCGCGTGGTCATCGCTCACCGTTGAGTACACGTCGATCGCCACCGGCGGGGGCTCACCGAACTTCGGAATCTCGATTTCGACCCAGGCTGTGCAGCTCTTCGCTGGACCGTCGAGGGGCACAAAGGGGCGCGTGGTGCGCTGCTGTGCCACGGGTCGGTCGATGGCCAGAGCGATGATGGCGAGAGCATCCAACTTCGTCACGGCGCTCATCACCACGATCGTGGCGCAGTATTCCGCCGTCGGGGCGGAGCGCAGCCTCTGCCGCATCGGGTCGAGCATGGCTTCACGGTATGCGGCCAGTCTGAGCGAGTGCCGAACTGGTCGGACTGATGCCCAAGCGCTCAGTGCATGCCGCGCGTGCGGGTGAGAGAGTATGTGTCGTGATCGATCGTGGTACCGCACCCCACACCGCCCTACCCACCGCCGCTCTCGCCGATGCCTGCGTTCGGCTAGGTGCCGCGATCCGCCTCGGCCCTGTGTCGCTGCGCCCGATCGCACCACACCCACCCATCGCCGGGCCTGCGATGCCCGTGACGCACGCAGGCAGCGTTGACGTCTTTCTCGAAGCGATCGACGATGCGCCCCCCGGTGCGGTGCTGGTGGTCGACAACGGCGGTCGGGACGACGAAGCCTGCGTCGGCGACCTCGTCACCCTCGAGGCACGCGAAGCGGGGTTGGCGGGGCTTATCGTGTGGGGCCGGCATCGTGACACGGCACAGATCGTTGAGCTGGGCATCCCGCTGCACAGTCGCGGACCCTTGGCGCCGGGGCCGCGCCGCACGCCGCCTCCCGGCCGCTCGATGCGCACCGCGTGGCTTGACGGCGTGGAAGTCACGCCCGACGACATCGTTGCCGCCGACGATGACGGGGTGCTCGTGATTGCGGCGGCCGAGTGGTCGCGCGTCGCTGAGCTGGCGATGCAGATTCAGGCGGTGGAGCTCGCTCAGGCCGATCGCATGCGTGGCGGCGAGAGCCTGCGCGCGCAACTCGACTTCGCCACCTACCGCGCCCGCCAGGCGGCCGAGCCCGACCTCAGCCTGCGCCGTTACCTCACCGAGCGTGGAGGAGCGATCGAGGTCTAGTGCCCGATCAGCGCGGCAGGTTCGCTTCGATGAGCGCGACGATCTCGGGCGCGTGCCGCTCGGTCTGAGGCTCGGGATCGATGCGCTCTGGC
>CAYWZI010000024.1:0-8848 GCA_964462815.1 uncultured Microbacteriaceae bacterium | reverse complement strand
CGGTGCACCTCGCCGCTTGGCAGCACGAGGAACTTCTCGAAGTTCCACGTGATCGGACCAGCGAGTCCGTGGCCGTCTTTCGTCTCGACGAGCTGCGCGTAGAGCGGGTGCCGCTTCTTGCCGTTGACCTTGACCTTCTCGGTCATCGGAAAAGTGACGCCCCACGTCGTGCTGCAGTATTCGGCGATCTTCTCCTCGCTCGACAGCTCTTGCAAGAACTGGTTCGAGGGCATGCCGAGCACCGTGAAACCGCGGTCGCCGTAGGACTTCTGCAGCTTCTCGAGACGCTTGTACTGAGGCGCAAGGCCGCACCGCGAGGCCACGTTGACGACGAGCACGACGTTATCGGCAAACTCCCCGAAGGTGGTCTCGCGGCCGTCGAGCATCGTGAGCGGCGCATCCGTCATTGTCCTCATGGTCTCAGGGTAGGCCGACTGGCTGAGCGCCGCCGGTGTGCTCCGGGTGTGATCGCGGGGTGCGCGCAGGACGCTCGTCGAGAGCGGCCCGAACTACACGCCATTCGGCAACCGCAGGCGTAGGGTGAGCGCAAAGTAGGGAACCGCCATGGCGAAGAAGAAACACCACAAGCCCGTCAAGCGCGTGCAGAGAGAGGTCTACGAGGCTGAGCTCAAGCGGCTCCAGATCGAACTCGTCGCGATGCAGCAGTGGGTCACCACGACTGGCAAGCGTGTGCTCGTCATCTTCGAGGGCCGCGATGCCGCCGGCAAGGGAGGTGCCATCAAGCGCGTTATGCAATACCTCAACCCGCGGCACGCACGCGTCGTCGCCCTGCCTCAACCGACCGAGCGCGAGCGGGGGCAGTGGTACTTCCAGCGCTATGTGGAGTTGCTGCCGACGGCGGGCGAGATCGTGCTCATGGACCGCTCGTGGTACAACCGCGCGGGGGTCGAACGCGTCATGGGGTACTGCACCGAGGATCAGTATCAGCGCTTCTTGCGCCAGGTTCCGATCGTCGAGCGCATGCTCGTCGACGACGGCATCATCGTTCTCAAGTACTGGTTCTCCGTCTCCGACGAGGTGCAGCAAGCACGCTTCGCCTCGCGCGTCGAAGACCCCTTGCGCCGCTGGAAGCTGTCGCCCACCGACCTCGAGTCGATTCGGCGATGGGAAGACTATTCGCGGGCGAAAGACGCGATGTTCGCCGCCACCGACACACCTGAGGCGCCGTGGTGGACGATCGAGAGCGACGACAAGCGGGCATCCCGCCTCAATGTCATCAGCCACATTCTCAGCTCGATTCGGCACGAGCACTCCGAGCCTGAACGGGTGGCGATTCCTGATCGGCCGCCGGCAACCGACTATCAACGGCCACCACGCGAGCACCACCAGCATGTGCCCGATGTCGCGGCGGAACTGCTGCTTCACCCGCGGCGCAGCATTTGATACTGTCGTCGCATCATGCGCCTGAACTCGTGTTGTCGCTGTTGTCGCTAGTTCTCTCGAACTAGACCTCTGGTGCGCCTTCTTCGCGCCCTCCGCCGACACCTCGACTCACGAACAGGAACTCTCTCATGCGCACTCTGCCCATTCTTGATCTCTCTCTGCTCGGCGGCTCGGCCGACGACGCTGCCCGCTTTCGCGACGAGCTGCGTCGCGCCACCCACGAGGTGGGCTTCTTCTACCTCGTCGGCCACGGCCTTCCCGACGACCTCATCGATCGCATGATGTCGACTGCACGCAATTTCTTCGCGCTGCCGGTCGAGTCGAAGCTTGCGATCGAAAACACGCACAGCCCGCACTTCCGCGGCTACACCCGCATGGGCGGCGAACTCACGCAGGGCGCGACCGACTGGCGCGAACAGATCGACATCGGCGCTGAGCGGGATGCTGTGCCGCTCGCCCCCGGAGTGCCCGACTTCTGGGCGCTCGAGGGCCCCAACCTCTGGCCCGCCGACCTTCCCGCACTGCGCGAGGTCACGACCGAGTGGATGGAGCGGCTCGGCGAGATCAGTGTGATGCTCTTGCGCTCGTGGGCCGAGGCGCTTGGCGCGCCCGCCGACACGTTCGATGCAGCATTCGCGAACAACGCCTCGCCGCACCTCAAGATCGCGCGCTACCCGGGCCGCGAGCGCGCAGAAGGCACGCAGGGCGTCGGTGCCCACAAAGACCTCGGAGTGCTCACGTTGCTCTACGTCGAAGACGGCAAGGGCGGCTTGCAGGTCGAGAAAGACGGCGAATGGATCGACGCCCCCTCGGTGCCTGGTGCGTTCGTCGTCAACATCGGCGAGCTGCTTGAGATCGCGACCAATGGCTACCTCAAGGCCACTCTGCACCGCGTGCAGTCACCCGCTCCGGGAGACACCCGCATCTCGGTGCCGTTCTTCTTCGGCCCCGCGCTCGACGCCGAGATACCAACGATCGAGTTGCCCACCGAGCTCGCCGCCGAAGCGCGCGGCGTCACCCTCGACCCCGACAACCCGCTGCACCCCGTCTTTGGCGTGAACTGGCTCAAGAGCCGAGTGCGCTCGCACCCCAACGTGGTCGAGGCGCACTACCCGCACTGGAATTAGTCGCGCGGCCCGCCTCAGTGCTTCTCGGCTGACGCCTCGACCTCTGCGGTGTCCGCCGCTTCGGTCTTCCGCGTCTTTCGCGTTGTGAGCAGGCTCAATACCGTCGCCACGATGATCGTCGTCGCGATGAAGCCGAGCGAGAACCAGATGGGGATGTCGGGAATCCACGTCACCGGCTCACCGCCGTTGATGAACGGCAACTCGTTGACCTTGAGAGCGTGAGAGATCAGCTTGATGCCGATAAACGACAGGATCACCGCGAGACCCTGGGCGAGGTAGACCAGTCGCTCGAGCAGACCGCCGATCAAGAAGTAGAGCTGGCGCAGCCCCATGAGAGCGAAAGCGTTGGCAGTAAAGACGATGTAGGCCTCTTCGGTCAGGCCGTAAATCGCCGGAATCGAGTCGACCGCGAAGATGAGGTCGACGAACCCGATCGCCACAATAACCAGCAGCATGGGGGTGAAGAAGCGCTTGCCGTCGACCCTCACCGAGAGCTTGTCTCCGTGGTACTGGTCGACAAACGGCAAGTGCCGGCGAACGAACTTCACGATGCGCAGGTTCTGCGGGTCGTTGTCGTGTGAGGCAAAAGCCTGGCGGTAGGCGAGCACGAGCAGCAATGCGCCGAAGATGTAGAAGATCCACGAGAAGTTCGCAATCAGGGTGGCACCCACCGCGATAAAGATGCCGCGCATGACGAGGGCAATGGCGATGCCGATCAAGAGCACCTTCTGCTGATACTTCTTGGGCACGGCAAAGGCCGACATGACCAGCAAGAAGACGAAGAGGTTGTCGACTGACAGAGCCTTCTCGGTCAAGTAGCCCGCGAAGTATTCGCCACCGAACTGCCACCCCGAGACCATTCCGATTCCGACACCGAAGAGCAGTGCCAGGGCGATGTAGAACACCGACCATTTGGCCGATTCGGCGATCGTCGGCTCGTGGGGCGTGCGCACGTGCGCGTAGAACTCCCAAATGAAGAACGCAACGGTGACAGCGATCGTGATGATCCAGATGAGGGGTGTGACACCCATTGGGGCTCCTTGGTCAACAGACAGATGACCAAGGTCTCTTCCGCCTCAGCAATGTGAGGCAAGCCACCCGGAGCACGATTGCGTGCACGTATTGACGAGTGGGCTTCGAAGGAATACTCCCCTTGACTCGACGAGTGTATAGGTACGAGGGAGCCGGGCCGTTACGGCACGAGGTTGAGACGCCGATCGCTCGCGGAGATCGTGAGCCGCTGGCCCCAGCCGATCGCCAGGTAGTCGTCTTCGATTCCGTCGCCGAATGTGACGAGAGTGTCTGACTCCACGACGAACTCGAGCGTCTGTCCGTCAGCGATGAGCCCCGCGGTGAGGGTGCGACCCGTCGATCGAGACGGCCACGCTTCGCGGATGTACCAGCAGAGCTCACGGCTCTCGGGCCCCGGAAGCACCTCGGCCAGACCGCGATCACTCGCGATCGACGCCGCCCAGCCGGTGCTCCCGGTTCCCGTCGCGATAATCACGCCCGACGATGACTGCCGTTCGCTCGCGCCGTCCGGTGTCGTCACGACGTACCGCGATGACTGGTGCCCATCGTCGCCAACGTACAGCTCGTTGAGCGCGGTGAGTTTCTGCCCGTCGTCGAGCGTTGCCTGCACCATGGCCCGCGACGCGACGGATGCCCGCCCCGCGATCACGTCGGCGACGAGGTCGGCGGCTGCCGCCGGAGAGTGCGGCACGAGCACACCCGCATTGCGCCCGGGTTCGGGGTCGATGCCGATCACGGGTTGCCCGTCGAGGTACTTGGCAACGTTGGCAACGAGTCCGTCTTGGCCCACGATCACGATCACGTCTTCTGGTGAGAAGACGTAGCGGTCGAGGTCGGCGCGCTCGACCCGCGCTTGCCGGACGTCGGGGGGCAGTGACCCTGACACGAGAGCGAGAGAGGACTGCAGAGAGTCATGGCGCGCCGTGACGTCGTCAATGCTTCGCCCGCGCGACGACAGAAAGAACTCTGCCTGTCCTCGAGTCGCGTGGCGGGCGAGCAGCTCGGTGTACTCGGTGCGACGGTGCACGAGCACGACGCGTGGCGCCAGTGCCATGAACTACCGTTCCGGCGGTGCCGAGTCGCCCGGCTCTGCCGCTGGCGGTGGGGCTGCCGGAGCGACGGGCTGGGTCACCGTCGGCGCACCCGCGCTCGACGCACCCGCGGGCGACGCTGCCAGACGGCTGAGCGCCTGGGTGATGACGTCGGGCGTGAGGTTCAGGGTGCCGATACTGGGCAGGTTGTCGGCAGCGCTCTGCGCGGCGAGGGCAAGGAGCAACGTGGGGTCGGCGGCTGCATAACTCGCGAGACGGGCAGCTTCGGCGTCGGCGCGGGCTGCGCCGATCATCCGCGTCGATTCGGCGCTGGCGGCCGTCTCGACACGCTTCACCGCGGCGGCTTCTTGGGCGCGCTTTTGGGCGTTGGCACCCTCTTGAGCCACGAGCAACTCTTCGCGCTTGGCGAGCTCAATGCGCGACTGCAGCTCGTTCTCGGCGATCGTTCGCTCGCGCTCGACCGCCGTAGCCCGCCGCTCGTAGGTGGCCTTGTCGGCATCCTGTTGCACTTGCTCGCGCAGCGGAGTCTCGAGAGCCTTCTCGAGGTCGGCGACCGGGCGGATGCTCACGACACGCACGCCGATCACGACGATCGACGTCTCAGCGAGCCGCTGGTCGGAGACAAGCCCGTCGAACATCGCCTGACGGACGGTCGGGAGGCCCTTCGCGAGCAGATCGACGAGACCGCTCGTCGCGACGTGCTCGACGGCGTACTGCTGAGCAAGCTCGGTGATGCGCGCCGCGACCTTGTCGAGCGGATCGCCCAGCCACTGACCCGTGTAGGGGTCGATGCCGAAGTTGATGCGCCGCGCGGCGACACTCGGGTCGTTGAAGCGGTAGGTGACGGTCACTTGCAGGGTCACGTCTTGAAAGTCGGAGGTGCGCGCGTGAAACACGGCGGGCAACTCGGCCTCGGCCGTGGGCACCTCGCTGATGGCAGCGTTCAGTGCTCTGAAGTAGAACGCGATGCCGACCCCCTCGTGCGCGACCCTGCCGCGCCGCAAGTGCACGACGTGCACCGTGGGCATCGAACGAAGGTGTCGCATGAACAGCACGCGCCGGATATCAGCCATCGTCGGCCTTCCCTCAGGGGTGGGTGGTGGCTTCATTCTAGAGAGCGGCCGCGGCGCCTAGTCATGATTGCTTTTCCATGCTTTACGGTCAATAATGGCCGTAATGAGTGATTTTCCAAGCAGGCTAGCCACCCTCGATGAGTGGGAACAGCAGATTGGCGACGCGGTCCGCCAGCTGCGCATCGACGCTGAGCTCGACCAGATCGAGCTCGCGGAGCGCGCCAACGTCTCTCGATCGGCCGTGCAGTCGCTTGAACGCGGCAAAGGCAGCCGACTGCAGACGCTTCTGGCGGTGCTGCGCGCACTCGATCGAATGGATGCTCTCGACAGCATCATGCCGCTTGACGGGCCGACTCCGCTGCAAGTGCTCGCCGAATCCCGGCGCGCTGCCGCCGTGCCCCAACGGCACCGGCAGTCAGGACGGTGACCCGTGGCCTACCAACCGGTCACCGCCGTCGAAGTGCGTATGTGGGGCCAATCGGTCGGCGCCGTCAGTGCCGTTCGCGGTGGCTTCGGGTTTCAATACACCCCCGCCTTCAAGAAGGCAGGCATCGAGCCCAGCCCTCTGCTCATGCCGACCTCCAGCCGCACGACCGTGTTCACCTTCGCGGGTCTCAGCCGAGACACCTTCTATGGGTTGCCACCGATGATCGCCGATGCGCTGCCCGACCGGTTCGGCAACAGCATCGTCGACGCGTGGCTCGCTGAGCAAGGCGTCGATCGCACGCAGATCTCCCCGCTCGACCGACTCGCCTACCTCGGCAGTCGCGGAATGGGAGCGCTCGAGTTCGTTCCCGACCGCAGCCCGAGCGCCCCCATTCCGACCGCGCTCGACCTCGCAACGCTCATCGAAGCTGCCCGGTCGGTCGTCGCTGGCACCCTCTCCGACGATGGCCACAGCGCCGATGCTCTCAACCAGATCATCTCCGTCGGCACGAGCGCGGGTGGGGCGCGCGCGAAAGCTGTCGTGAACATCCACGAGACAACCCACGAGATTCGGACGGGGCACACCGAGACCCGCGAAGGCGAGCGCGCGTGGCTGCTCAAGTTCGACGGCCTCGGGGTTGATCGTCAGCTCGGCGAGTCACAGAAGTACACCCGCATCGAGTACGCCTACTCATTGATGGCCCGCGCCGCCGGCATCACGATGCCCGAGACCCGCCTGCTGCACGAGAACGGACGCAGCCACTTTCTCACTGAGCGGTTCGATCGCGAGCCCGCGGGCAAGGTGCACCTGCAGTCGCTGTGCGGCCTCAACGCCGTCGACTTCAACCTGCGCGGCACGAACGACTACGCCCAGCTCTTTACCGCCGCTCTCGCACTGGGGCTCGACGACGCTGCACGCACACAACTCTTCACACGCATGGCCTTCAACGTTGCCGCCGCGAACCACGACGACCACAGCAAGAACCACGCGTTCGTGCTCCGACCGGGAGGCATGTGGCAGCTCTCCCCCGCATACGACATCACCTATGCGCGAGACGCCACGAACGTGTGGTTGCGCGAGCACCTCATGGCAGTCAACGGTCGCTTCTCCGACATCGGGCGCTCAGACCTGTTGGCCGTCGCTGACCGCTTCGCCGTGCCGGGCGCGAAAGTCGCGCTGCGGTCGGTTGCCGAGGCGCTCGACTCGTGGCCCGAATTCGCCGAGGCCGCAGGCGTTGACCGCTCGACGGCCGACGCGATCGCGGCCGACTTCACCGTGGTCGCCTGATCGGCGACGAGTCGCCGGCTGCGAGAAACGCGAAACCCCCGAACCGGAGATTCGGGGGTTGTCGTTGCCCTTCATCAGGACAGTGGCGGGCTCCTTGCGAAACTCGGCCGTGCCCAGCAGATCAAGGGCAGAGCTAGAACGGCGTTCCGAGAATCCTCTAACGCCGATGGAAGAATCCTCCCGGACCCCGCGGAGGCTCACGTTGACGCCGGGGTGTAACGGTGTTGGCTAACTGCCGAAGCGTATTCAGCGCGCACATGCGGCTGTGCCGGTTGGTCTACCTCCGCGTGTAGTGCGAGGGGCCACTCGGGCCACGCGCCGAGCAGCGCCGCTGCCGCCTGCCTCGCGGCCCCGCGAGCGACGTACTCGCCCGGCTCCGGCACGACGACCGGCAGACCGAGCACCGACGCGGCGAACGCGGGCACCGCGCGCGACCGCGCCGCGCCACCCACGAGCAGCAGGCGCCGGGGGTGCAGGCCGTGGCGCACGATCGCGTCGAGTCCGTCGGCGAGGCCGCAGAGCATCCCCTCGATCGCCGCTCGGGCCAGGTTCTCGCGCGTGGTGGAAGCGAGAGTCATGCCGCTGAGCGTCGCCGTGGCGTCGGGCAGGTTGGGCGTGCGCTCGCCCTCGAAGTAGGGCAGCAGCACGAGACCGCCGGCCCCGGGTTCGGCCGCGAGGGCGAGGTCGGCGAGGCCGTCGTGGCCGACGCCGAGCAGCGCGGCCATGGCGTCGAGCACGCGCGCCGCGTTGAGCGTCGCGACGAGCGGCAGATACGCACCCGCTGCGTCGGCGAAGCCGGCCACGGCGCCCGACTCGTCGATGACGGGCTCGGGGCTCACGGCGAAGACGGTGCCGCTCGTGCCGATCGACACGACGACGTCGCCCGCGGCGGCCCCGAGTCCGAGGGCTGCGGCGGCATTGTCGCCGGCGCCCGGGCCGACGAGCGCCCCCACGCGCAATCCCCGCAATTCAGGAGTCGTCGCGTCGACCGTCGTCGACACGCCGGGGCCGAGCACCCGCGGCAGCACAACCGTGGCCGCATCTCCTGAATTGTGGAGACCGGCAGGGTCGGCCTCGCGCGCGGGGCGTCCGAGCGCGAGGGCGAAGAGCTCGAAGTCGTATGCGCCCGACTGCGCCGACCAGTACCCTGTGCCGCTCGCATCGGAGCGGTCCGTGACGAGTTGCTCGAGCACGGGGCCGAGCGCGCTTTCGCCCGCCGGGCCGTAGCCGCGCAGGCGCCAGGTCAGCCAGTCGTGGGGCAAGGCGACGGCCGCGATGCGTGCGACGAGATCGGGCTCGTGATCGCGCATCCACCGCAGCTTCGTTGCCGTGAACGACGCGACCGGCACGAGCCCGGTGCGCGCCGCGTACTCGCCCGCACCCACCTCGGCGATGAGGTCGGCGGCGGCACCGGCCGAGCGCGTGTCGTTCCAGAGCAGGGCGTCG
>CAYWZI010000023.1:0-20468 GCA_964462815.1 uncultured Microbacteriaceae bacterium | reverse complement strand
TTCAACTTCATCCACAACAACGCGGGCATCCAGCTGGAGAAGCCCCTCCACGAGACGTCGAACGATGAGTGGCAGCGGGTTCTTGACATCAACCTCACGGGCGTTTTCAACGGATGCCGACAGGCGGTTCGCGCGATGCTCGAGACCGGCGGCGGCAGCATTGTGAACACCGCTTCGGCACTGTCGCTCAGCGCCGACCCGTACCTCTCGGCCTACACCGCGTCGAAGCACGGAGTGCTCGGTCTGACCCGCGCGATCGGCGTAGACCCCACTTACGCCCAGGCCGGAATCCGCTGCAATTGCATCTGCCCTGGCGACATGGCCACTCCCATGATCCTGCAGTACTGGGACTCGACGCCTGACCCTGCCGCCGCAAAGACGGAAATGGAATCGCACTACCCGGCCCGCCGTATTGGCAACCCCGCTGAGGTCGCGAACGCAGTCGTCTTCCTCGTCTCCGACCGGTCGTCGTACTTCAACGCATCGCACCTGATCGTCGATGGGGGCCTGCTCGCGCAGGTGTACTAGAGGGCGCGCTCCGCGCAGGTCGCGACATCGGTCGATCCGGGCTGTCTAGGCGATACTGAAGTCATGTCTTCAGAGCGGACGCCGAGACCTCGGATGACCGATGTCGCCGCTGCCGCAGGCGTGTCGGTGCAGTCGGTCTCGAACTTCGCGAACGGACGCTGGGCGCGGCTCTCTGACGCGACGAGGGTGCGCATTGAAGCGGCAATCGAGCAGCTCAACTACGAAGTCAACAACTCGGCTCGAGGTTTGCGATCAGCGAGAACTCGAACGCTGGGGTTCTTGGTGCTCGATGACAGCCAACGGTTTGTCGCCGACCCGCTCACGGCTCTGTATCTCGCTGGAATCGCCGATACGGCTCGCGAGCGTGAGTACAGCGTGTTGGTGCACACCACCAGGCACACCAAGAATCACGCCGAGTTCTTGCGCCCCATCAGCGAGGGTCGGGTCGACGCAGCGTGCGTGCTTCTCACTGGTCCGCAAGAGCTTCGCAAGAACGTCGCGCAGTTGCTCGACCAAACCAGTACTGAATATGTCCTCTTCGATGAGACCGCTGTCGCCAAGGCCGCCCTTCGTGCCTTCGTCGTACGCTCAGACCAAGCTGGCGGGACAGCCGCGATGGTCGATCATCTGGTCAATAACGGTCACCGGCGGATCGCCTTCATGGCCGCCAAGGCCCCGTGGGCCGTCATCGAACAACGATTTGACGCCTACAAGCGATCGCTCCGCCGTCATGGCGTTCCCGTCGACCCCGAGATCACCCTTTTCGAGGGGGGGTGGGAACCCGACGGCGCCGACTCGATGATTCAGACCTTGCTGGCTAGCGACTCACCGCCCACCGCCATCATCTGCGGCAGCGACCTTCTCGCGATCGGGGCGATGCACTCCCTTCGCCAGCGCGGCATCGGCGTTCCCACCGACATCGCCGTCTGTGGCTTCGACGACTTCGACGTGTCCGTGCACATGAACCCGCAATTGACCACCGTGGCCGTTCCGGCGTGGCAGATGGGTGCCACGGCAGCTGGCATGCTCATCGACGCCCTCGACGATAAGCGGCCTTCGCTCACCGATGTGTGTCTCCCGACAGCTCTGCAACGTCGAGAGTCTGCGTAGTCGATCACCCGGATAAGCCTGGCCGGATCCGCGAATAGCTGTCCGTCAGCGTGTGACGCTGTCGCCACCAAATATGTCTGCCAGTTCGTCTCTACGCGGAGCGCCCTCCCAGTCCCCAGCCACGGTGCAGGCGGCGGCGCCGACGATTCCAGCGAGGCCAAGACACTCCTCGAGGGGGAGTCCATCGAGCCGGGCCGCGAGATAGCCGCCGACAAACGCGTCGCCGGCGCCGACGGTGTCGACGACGTCGACCGGCGTCGCGGCCACCTCGGCGCGCTGGCCATTCCGCTCGCCGACCGCTCCCCGGTCGCCGAGCTTCACGATCACCTCGGGCACCCCGCGAGCCTTCGCGCTCGCAATGGCTGAGTCGGGGGTTGCAATGCTCGCATCGAGGAGCGCGAACTCGTCGAGCCCGCCGAAGACGATGTCGCAACGCGGCATCGTCTCCTCAAGAAAGCGGGAAGCCTCTGCACGCGTCCACAGTGCCGACCGATAGTTGATGTCGAAACTCACCAGCACACCCATCGCCATTGCTCGATCAATGAGGGTGCCCATAGCCGAGCAAGCACTGATCGATAGAGCGGGCGTGATTCCGGTCAGGTGGAGAACCCGGGAGCGAGCCAGAAGCGCATCGTCAATGTCGGTGTCAACGAGTTGAGTCGCCGCGCTTGTCGATCGGTAGTAACTCACTCGCTGCAGGGACCTTGACCGACGTTCTTTCACCATGAGCCCAGTCGGGCGCGAGGGGTCTCGAGTCACCGTCAGGCCAACCCGCTCGGCTCGAAGTGTTCTCTCGATCAACCTCCCGAATGCGTCGTCGCCCAGGCGACTGACCCAATGGGCTGATCGCCCGAGCCTGCTGGCGACGATCGCGACATTCGACTCCGAGCCCCCGAACCCGAGCCGGGCACTTCCCGCGAATTCGAGTGGTCCCGGCTCGGCGACCACCAGACCCATGGACTCGCCAATGGTCAGGATGTCGATCGAGTCGAGGGTGCTCACACCGCTCCCGACGCTGCTCGTACGACCGCTTCGCGGGCCCGCTCTGCCAGGCCCGAGTCAGCGCCCGAGAACGCGCCGCCGATCAGGCTGCCCCCCAGACTCACTGCCGCCGCTCCCGCGCTGAGCCAAGCGGGGATGTCGGCGATCGTTGCACCCCCGGATGGCATGGTCACGATTTCGGGGAACGGGCCCGCGAGCTCACGCAAATACGACGGCCCGACCTGCGACGCTGGGAAAACCTTGACCGCGGTTGCCCCGTGATTCCAGGCGGCGGCAACCTCGGTCGGAGAGAAGGCGCCCATCAAGATCGGCACCCCGGCCTCAGTGGCAATGCGGGCGATCTCCGGAACGGTGATGGGGGTAACAAGAAACTGTGCTCCCTGATCGATGCACTCTCGGGCGTGCTCAGCGGTAGTGATGGTTCCCATTCCGATCGAGGCCCGATCACCCCACACCGCTCGCAACTGCGCGAGAGCAAGAACAGCGTCGGGCGTTGTAAGCGTCAGCTCAATAGCCGTGACTCCATTCGCAACCAACGTCTCGACAACATCCGGAAGGGCCGCGATTGACGGAGCGCGCAACACAGCGACAATGCGTGAGCGCGTGACGCTCTCAGGAAGCGGAATACGCTCGGCCACGCGTCAGGACTCGATCGCGGTTACTCGCCGAACAGTTGCCGGGTCAGTCAGCACTTCAGGGCGGAGAGAGACGCCGTGCCCGGCAGCCGCAGAGGGCGTGATCCGTCCATCACTGATCGTCGGGTAGCCCTCGCTGACCTGGCCGTACCATCCGTGATAGAAACTGCGCGCCACTTCTTGAACGTGCCCGTTGGGCACTGCAGTGACGAGATGCGTCGCGACCGCGAGAGAAACCGGACCGGTGCAATCGTGGGGGGCAATCGGCACTCCGTATTGGTCGGCGAGCGCCGCCGTGCGCATGGCATTGGTAATGCCGCCACTCCATCCAACATCGATGATCGCGATGTCGGTCGCGCGCGCGTCGAGAAGCGGCTTGTACGAGTTGTACCCGGCTCCCACGTTCTCGCCGAGGGCGATGGGCACCGATGTGCCTTCTCGGAGCATCGCCAATGCTTCGTAGCGATCAGCCCGGATCGGGTCTTCGGCCCAGGCCAGCCCATATGGCTCGAGCGCGCGGAGCACCCGCTCGGCACCCCGCGGCTGCCAGAGGGAGTGCAGCTCGACATAGAGGTCCATCGAGTCGCCGACCTCTTCGCGAATCGCATCGAGAACACCGAGCCCGAAACTCAGGTCAGCGCGGTGATCGCCATTCGACACCTCTGCCGCAAGGTCGAATGGCCAGACCTTCATTCCGCGATAGCCCTGGTCGAACAGATCGCGGGCAAGTCGGGCGGGTTCGTGCAAGAACCGCCACAGGTCGTCATAACGATCGGGTTCACCCGCAATGGGCAGGCCCCAGTTGTTCGACGACTGCTGCGCATTCGATCGCACATAGTCATTGCCCGCGCACGTGTTGTAGATCTCGATCGACTCGACGACAGGGCCGCCGAGCAGGTCTCGCAACGGTTGACCACTTTGCTTCGCGAGGAGGTCCCAGAGGGCAATGTCGATCGCTGAATTGCCGCGCACCTCGGTGCCTGATCCTGAATAGCCGACATAACCGGCAAGCTGACGGCTCACCTTGGCCGGAGAGTGTCGGCCCGGCGCGTGAAGCGCGAGAGCCGCGACCTCATGAATGTACGCTTCGACGCTTGCCGCGCCAAAGAAGGTCTCGCCAAGGCCGACCTGGCCGTCGGCGGCGTGGACAAGCACGAACACGGCGTTCGGCTGCAGGGCCGACCGCACCGTCTCGATGGCGACAATGCGCTGATTGCGTTGCACGGAGTCAACATCGGAGTTGGATACCGTCGTGCTGATGTTCGTCATGGTCTCCGCTTTGTCATAATCGCTCGGCAGGCTCTACATCGAGCGGTAAGATCGGTAATACCAGTCTATCGTCGCAGGGCGCAAGTTTCGCGTCAACCTCGAGACACCATCGAAGCAACCGCAGAGGAAGGTCGGACATGAACGTGCCGCAGAGGCCCGGTGCCGTGATCACCGGCGGGGCGGGCGACATCGGGGGCGCGATTGCGCAGGCGATGGCAGACGCTGGTCATGACGTGATCATCCTCGATCCCAGCCCTGTCGTCGCCTCAGAGGTCGCCGCCGACCGCGGGTCGATTCGTGGCGTTGTCGGCAGCACGACCGACCGGGGCGACGTCGCGGCGGCGCTGTCTCAGCTGACTAGCGTGGACGTCATGGTGATCTGTGCTGGCACGGTGACCGCACAACCCTTCCTTGAGATCGATGACGATGCCTGGCAGCGCCAGATCGACATCAACCTCTACGGGGCTTTCGTCGCCGCACAGTTAGCGGCTCGCCGGATGGTCGCCGACGGCACTCGGGGAAGGCTGATTTTTATCAGCTCATGGGTTGCGACTCGGCCGTGGCCAGAGATCGCAGCGTATGCGACCTCCAAGGCAGGGCTCGATCAGCTCATGCGGCAAACCGCTCTCGAACTGGCACCCCACGGCATCCGGGCTAATGCGATTGCACCCGGCATCGTGATGGCGGGCCTCGCGAAGGGTCAGTACGAGAACGAACCGCAGTACGCCGCTCGGGTGGATGAGTCGATCCCTCTCGGGGCGCCCCTCTCGGTCGACGACATCGCCGCGGGCGTGGCCTACCTCGCTTCTCCCGGCGCCGCAGCCATGACCGGAAGTGTGCTGCTCGTCGACGGTGGCAGTTCGCTCTGATGACAGCGCCGATGCTGCTCGGCAACCCCCACGCCGGGTGGTTCCTCCGGAGTCAAAGTTGAAGCCGAGGACGGCGGCCGCGCAGATTTCTGCAGCTCGGCGAGGGGTTGCGATGCTCTTCATCGCCAATGCACTGGTGTTCTCGTCAATCGCGACGCGGTTCCCGGAGATCAAAGACCGCTTCGAGCTCAGCGAGTTGACGTTCGGGCTAATGGTCGCGTGTGGCCCCGTGGGCTCGGTGCTCGGCACTCTCGTGGCGAGCCGACTCATCGCTCGATTCGGCGCTGACCGCGCGGCAGCAACGGCGTCTGCGAGTATCGGGCTTCTTCTCGTCGTCGCCGGCTTCGCGGGAGGGCCGATCGCATTCGGAATCGTGTTGTTCGCCATCGGCTTCGGGGATGCGGTCGGAGACATCGGCAACAACGCTCACGGCCTCGCTGTGCAGCGGCTGCTCCAACGCTCCATCATCAACGGGCTTCACGGCGCCTGGAGCTCGGGGGCCATCGCCGGTGGACTGCTCGGAGGCCTCGCACTTCTCCTCGGGATTCCGATCGAGGCGTACCTGCCCTTTATGGGGGTGGCCATCGTCATTCTCAGCCTTGTGGCGCTCCGCGGCCTTCGCCTGCCTGACGCGCCTCCCGTGGAGACGGCTCAAGCGACGCACGCGCGAGCTCGGGTGAGCGCCCTTCTGATCGCGGCATGCTGTATCGCGTTCTGTGGCGCTTTCCTCGAAGATCTCGGCGCAACCTGGGGTGGTGTGTTTGCCGTGACGCAGACCGGCGCCCCGATTGCTGAAGCAGCGGCGCCGTTTATCGCCCTCATGACCGGGCTCACGGTTGGACGATTTCTTTCCGACAGCGTGGTCAACCGGTTCGGGCCGGTGCGCACCGTTCAGGCGGGCTCCATTGTGAGCTTCATCGGCATCGTGATCGTCGTCATTGCTCCCACGCCTCTCGTCGTCAGCATCGGACTGGGAGCTCTGGGGCTCGGTATTGCCCCCATGATTCCGCTGGCAATGGATGCGGCCGAGCGTGCCCCGTTCCTTCGCCCCGGCGAAGGGCTCGGCATCTCGGGTTTTGTGCTGAGGCTCGGACTGTTCGTATCACCACTCCTTGTCGGGGGAATCGCCGAGTTGGCCGGACTTCGCATTGCGGTCGCCGTTTGCTTGGTGGTTCCCGTCGCGGCCTTCGTCGCCGCACGATGGATCCGCTACGCCGCTCATGAACGTGTTGGGGCCGCGCGCCCCTAGCGACCTCCAGGGGCGAGCCGGCGATGAAGCCACTCGAGTTCTGCCACCTGATGCCACGAGTCTCCGCCGGCGTGGTCGCCGAATGGGTACTCCTCGATCTGTTTCGGCCCGGCCCAGGCGTTGTATGCCGCGTAGACCGTGCTGGGCGGGCAGATGTCGTCCATGAGGCCGACACCGAACAAGCTCGGGCACTCCGCGTAGGCCGCGAGCACCGAGCCGTCGAGGTAGCTGAGGGTCGTGCGAACGGCGTCGAGGTCGCGCGGTCGCGCCCGAAGGTAGTTGCGGAGTTCGACGTACGGGGCGGTATCGACCAGGGTTGCGGCGCGATACACGTCGCACCAGAACGGCACGTCGACGAGCGCGCCAACGAGCGGTTCGGGCTTGACTGCCGCCGGCGCCAAGCCCGTGCTCAACGCGGCGGCCGCAATCGTGATCCCCCCTCCCTGGCTCCCCCCGGCGACGGCGACGCGCGACGCATCGATCTGGGGCAACTGCTGCACGCTCGCAACGAACCGCGCGGCGTCGACAAAGACCCTCGAGTAGTAGTGAGTGGAGGCAGCCGTGATGCCGTGAGTCACGAATCCGGGAACCTGAGGCGCAAGGTCGACACCGGGATCGACCGTGTCTGACCACGCCTGACTTCTCGTGTCCATGACCGCGACGGCAACGCCCGTCGACGGCCAGAGGGTGAACTCGTGCGGAAGGCTCCGCCCCCCGCCGTAACCGATGTAGGTCACGACACACGGCACCGGCTCAGCCGCGTCTCTCGGAACGAGAAGCCAGCCCTTGACCCGATGGCCCAGCGCGCCGCTGAATTCGAGGTCGTAGACGCGGAGCTGCGAGAGCGTCGACTCCACCTCGCGAACAGTCGTTGGAGTCGCGCGCTCTGCGGCAGTCGTCAGCAGGTCGCCCCAAAACTCCGTGAGGTCTGTCGCCGCCACGACAGCGCTGCGGTACTCACGCAACTGCTCGCCGGCCAGATCGTATTGCGCCATGGTTACCCTCGCTTCGAACCCTACTCTCTGCGTTACTCTAACTGGTAATACAGATTTTACCAGTCGCGTCGTGCATGATTTCCAGATACGCGCGGTCAGCTCGAACGAGGCGGGCGCGAGGCCACGACAGGCGGAGCAGAGAACATGAATGACGACGAAAAGCCCCTGACGCCTCCGTTGCGCAGCGCTGGTTGGTACGGCACGCACAGCCGCGACGCCTACATTCACCGGGCGTGGATGCGCCGCGGCCTTCCCGCAGACGCCCTCGACGCGACCAAACCGCAGATCGCGATCGCCAACACGGCAAGCGACCTCACCCCATGCAACCTGCACCTCAACGAGGTAGCCGAGTCGGTCAAGGCGGGCGTCTGGGCTGCCGGTGGCGTTCCGCTCAATCTTCCGGTGGTGTCACTCGGAGAGACACTCGTGAAGCCCACCGCGATGCTGTGGCGCAACATGGCCGCGATGGCGATGGAAGAGATGTTTCGCGCCAACCCCATCGACGGGCTTGTCTTGCTCGGTGGGTGCGACAAGACGATTCCTGCCCTGTTGATGGCAGCAGCATCCGTCAACATTCCGGCGATCGTCGTGCCGGGTGGGCCGATGATGACGGGGCACTTCAGAGGCGAAGCCCTGGGATGCGGAACCGACGTGTGGCGCCTGAGCGAAGAAGCGCGTGCCGGCACCATCACCAACGGCGAGTTCATCGCGAGCGAGCAGTCGATGATTCGCGGTAAGGGTCACTGCAACACGATGGGCACGGCGTCGACGATGGCGGTCATGGCTGAGGCTCTCGGCATGACCCTGCCGGGCTTCGCCGGGATTCCTGCTGCCGACGCCCGGCTCTTGACGATGTCGCACGCGACCGGTCGTCACATCATCGAGATGGTCGGCGCGAATCGCCGCCCGAGCGACATCATGGTGAAAGAGTCGTTCCTCAACGCGATCATCGCGATCGCGGCTGTGGGCGGGTCGACGAACTCCGTTCTGCACCTCTTGGCGATCGCCGGCCGACTCGGCATCGATCTGACGCTCGAAGACTTTGACGCGGCCGGCTCCGGAGTGCCCGTGATGGCAAACCTGCAGCCGAGCGGGGCGTTCTTGATGGACGACCTGTTCCGCGCCGGCGGACTGCTTGCCCTGCTCTCGCAAGTCGACGACCTGTTTCATCGTGACCCCATCACGGTGACGGGTGAGCCGTTCGTCGCCTCCTTGGGGCACAGCCCGGTCTACGACGACACCGTCATCAAGCCTCGCGACGCGCCATTGATGGCGGATGCGGGCATCGCGGTGCTCCGTGGCAACCTCGCCCCCCGCGGCGCCATCATCAAGCCTTCTGCCGCAACCCCCGAGCTGTTGCAGCACACCGGCCCCGCTCTCGTGTTCGACAGCGTCGAAGACATGCACGCCCGAATCGACGACCCCGGCCTCGAGGTGACGGCCGATACCGTGCTGGTGTTGCGTGGCTGTGGGCCGAAGGGCTACCCCGGCATGGCCGAAGTGGGCAACATGCCGATTCCGCAGAAGCTTCTGGCGGCGGGCGTGCGCGACATGGTGCGCATCAGTGACGCCCGCATGTCGGGCACGGCGTATGGCACCGTCGTCTTGCACGTGGCTCCGGAAGCGGCCGCGGGCGGCCCTCTCGCGTTCGTGCGCACAGGTGATGTCATCACCCTCGATGTCGCCCAGCGGTCGCTGAGAGTGAACGTGTCGGATGACGAACTGCTGGCGCGCGGGCAGTCGCCCGCGAGTGAGTCGGGATACGCCGCTCCCGTGCGCGGGTGGGCAAAGCTCTACGTCGACCACGTGCTTCAGGCTGACCAAGGTGCCGACCTCGACTTCTTGGTCGGCTCATCGGGAGACACGGTCAGTCGTGAATCGCACTGAGTCGCCCGCGGCTGAGTTCAGCCTCACCGCCCCGAGACGCATTGTCGCCGGGCGTGACGCGCTCGCTGGGCGCAGTTAGGGTTTCAGCCATGGTCACCACGACGGCAGCAACACAACTCACCGCCCCCCTCGCCGAACACGGCGAGGGCCCGGTCTGGTTCCCGGACACCGGGCAGCTTCGCTTCGTCGACATGCTCGCGGGCGACATCGTCACGATCGACGCCGACGGCGCGCTCGTGGAGCGCCGATCGGTCGGCACAGTCGCCGCGGCCTTCCGCCCGCGCGATGAAGGCGGGCTCGTCATCGCGGTCGAGCGCGGGTTCGCCCTGCTTTCGCCCGAGGGCGAGCTCACCACCCTGCCGGAGGTGTGGAGCGACCCGACCGTGCGCATGAACGATGGCGCGTGCGACACCCAGGGTCGATTCTTGTGCGGCTCGATGGCCTACGACGCCGCCGCCGGGCGGGGCTCCCTTCACCGCCTCGAGCTCGACGGGTCAACGACCACGGTGCTCGACGGTGTGACCATCTCAAACGGCCTCGCGTTCAGCCCCTACGGCTCGAGCGCCGTGTTCATCGACTCGATGACGCAGCAGGTGCGCCGCTACCACCTTCCCGCCGACGATGGCCGGTGGCTCGACTACGACGTCGTCGTCGACATTGACCCCGCTGTCGGAACGCCCGACGGCTTGTGCGTCGATGCCGAGGGCGGCATCTGGGTGGCGCTCTGGAACGGCTCAGCCGCGCACCGCTACGCGGCGACGGGCGAGCTCACCGATGTCGTCAAACTGCCCGTGCCGCAAGTAACCGCGTGCGCGCTCGGCGGCCCCGACGGGCGCACGCTGTTCATCACGACCTCGGCGCTCGGTGTCGACCGGGCAGAGCAACCTGCGGCCGGCGCAGTGTTCACTGCCCGCGTTACCGTTGCCGGGTACCCTGTGCTGACTGCACGCGTCTAGTCCGAGTCGTAGGCTCGACCCATGCAGTACTGCATCTTCACCGAGCCCCAGCAGGGCGCCAGCTACGACACAATCGTCGCCCACGCGCAGCGCGCCGAGGCCCTCGGGTTTCACGCCTGGTTTCGCAGCGACCACTACTTCGTCATGGGCGACGGAGACGGCCTACCCGGCCCGACCGACGCCTGGACGACGCTCGCCGGCCTCGCCCGCGAAACAAGCACGATTCGCCTCGGCACCCTCGTCAGCTCGGCCACGCACCGGCACCCGGGCATCCTCGCCGTGCAAGTCGCCCAGGTCGACCAGATGTCCCACGGACGCGTCGAGTTCGGGCTCGGCACGGGGTGGTACGAACGCGAGCACGAAGCGTTCGGCATCCCTTTCCCCGCAAAGCGGTTCGGGATGCTCGAAGAGCAGCTCGCCATCGTGACCGGTTACTGGGCCACGCCCGACGGCGCGACCTTCTCGTTCGAGGGCGACCACTACCGGCTCGTCGACGTGCCTGCCCTTCCGAAGATCGTGCAGGAGCGCATGCCCGTCATCGTCGGTGGGGGCGGACCGCGCAAAACACCCCAGCTCGCGGCGCGCTACGCGACTGAATTCAACATCGGATTTCGCACACTCGAGAGCTTTGCCGAGGTGCTCGAGAACGTGCGGGCGGTGTGCGAAGAAGAGGAGCGTGACCCGGCGACGCTCAGCATGTCTGCCGCCTGGCCCACGGTCGTCGGCCGTGACGCCGCCGAGATCACGCGGCGCTGCGAGGCCGTCGGCATCGACCCTGCGAGCGATCACGGCGAGCGGCTGGTGGGCACTCCCTCACAGGTCGTCGACCGGCTCGGCGCCCTGCGCGAGCTCGGCGTCGACCGCGTCTACCTGCAGACGGTCGACATGACTGACCTCGACCACCTCGACCTGATTGCGGCCGACGTTCTGCCGCAGCTGAGCTGAAGAGAGCATCCATGACTGAGTTCACCGCCGCCCGCGAATGGACCCGCCGCCATGTCGACGCCGGCCGCCTGCCCGTCGCGGTTCTCGGCATCGCCGACGCGAGTGGGGTGTTGCACCTCGAGGCCTTCGGCGTTGATGGTGACCGCACGGCGCACCCCGACGACCGCTTCGCCCTCTACTCAATCTCGAAAGCACTCGTCTCGCTCACAGCGATGCGCGCGGTCGAACGTGGCCTCCTCACGATTGACACCCGCGTTCACGACGCCCTTCCCGCCTTCGCGCACCCCGCCGTGACTCTGCGCCACCTCGTCAGCCACACGTCGGGCATCGCGGATGTGGTGCTCGGCCAACGCCCGCACGGCGGAGCAACCACTCTGCGCGAGGCCTTCGAGCGCGCGCCGCTCGAGTACGTGACCGGCACGGCGCGACGCTACGCCAACCTGCCATGGGAGGGCGTTGCGGCGCTTGTTGAGCACGCGACGAGTCGGTCTTTCGAGGCCGAGTTTGCCGACCTCGCCGCCTCGATCGGCGCGACAGGGTTGTCGTTCGAGACCGATGACATTCACGCGCTTCACGGTGCGGATCGCTATGACCACGACCCGGCCGCGCTCTTTGCCCTCCACCATCCGGCTGCGGGAGTCGCTGCACGTGCGACCGACCTACTTGCGATCGGGCGGTCGCTCCTCGCCGGCGACGGCGCGGTCGTCGCCCCCGGCACTCTCGCCGCCATGCAGCGGCCTCTCACTGAAGGCCTCTACGTGATCGACGCTAACCCGGCCGCCGGTTTCGAGCACTTCGGCGTCGGCCTCAATCTGCCACGGCGGCCGGGCCTGATCGATCACAGTGTGGCGGGCCACGCCGGTTGGAGCGGCACGCAGTTTTGGCTGTCGCCTTCCTCGGGGCGGTGCCTCGTGTTGCTCACTAATCGCCTCGACGCGGGCGAGCCTGACGTGGGCGTGCAATTCGACGAGTTGCTCAACGCAGCATTCTCCGCCGCATGACCGATCGGCCCCACGTCATCGTGCTCGCGGGCGGCGGATACTCCTTCCGCTCCGACTACGAAGGTGAGCCCGTCGCCGAATGGTTGCGCTCACTCGGCCTCGACGCGAGCGTGTTCGACTACCCCGTCTTGACTCGCCACCCGGGCCCGATTAACGCGATGCGGATGCGCGCCGCCGAACTGCGGGCGAGCGGGGTCGAGCGGCTCGGCGTGCTGGGCTTTTCCGCGGGAGGTCACCTCGCGGGCCACGCCGCGGCACTCGGCCTCGTCGATGCCGCCGTGCTGTGTTACCCGGTCGTCTCGATGATCACGCGCAAGCACACGGGTTCGCGGCGTGTGTTGGTCGGGCGCTGGGCGACCCCGTGGGCGCGCGCCGCAACCTCGGTCGAGCGGCTCGTCACGCCGAGCATGCCCCCCACCTTTGTGTGGCACACGGCGGAAGACGATACGGTGCCGCTCGAGCATCCATACCTCCTCGGTCGGGCGCTGGCCCGCCACGGTGTTCCCCACGCGATGCACGTGTATCCACGCGGCCACCACGGACTCGGTCTCGTTACCGGCGTCGAGGGTGGCGAACTCGCAGGCATCGCCGCGAACTGGACGCGCGACTGCGCAGAGTGGCTGCGCGAGCTCGGCTGGGTGAGCTGACTCAACCTCCAGCCCGCACGCGATCGGCAAGCCAGCTCAGCGCGGCGTCGGCGCCGTGCTCGTCATCGGCGAGCGCCGAGATGTGGCTCTCGCCCTCGAGCTCCCAATGCTCGGCACCGTCGATGTGCGCGGCGAGCCAGGCTGAGTGGCTTGGGGGTACGACATGGTCGTCGCCGCCGTGCGCGAGCAGCACCGGCGCCATGATGTCGCCCAGGTCAACGCCCCACGGCTTCACGTAGGCGAGGTCATCATCAATGAGGCCGTCGAGTCCGGTGGCGAGCCCTGCCGCGGCGACCTCGCCGAGCCATCCCCACACTCCGGTCAGTGCTGTCCAATCCCGCGCAGTGAAGTCAATGGGAGCGTCGGCACTCTCTTGCTCATGCACGCGCTTGAGGTCGATGTCGCCCGCGACGCCCGCCCGCAGAGAGGCATTGCTCGTGGGGCCCATGCCCGCGAACCAGTCGAGTGAATCGGCATCGAACGGTGCGAGCCCGGCAAGGCTGACGACGGCGATGACGCGCGCTGGCTGCAGCGCGGCAGCAGCAATGGCGTGCGGCCCACCACCCGAGTGCCCAACGGTGGCGAAGTGATCGAGGTGCAGCGTGTCGGCGAGCGCCGCGGCATCGGCCGCTGTGCTCGCGACCGACCGGCCCGGGTGGGCCGCCGACCCGCCATACCCCGGGCGATCGAACGACACCCATCGCAAGCCGAGCTCGTCGGCGAGACCGAGCAACGGCCGCGGGGGCGCACCGACATTGGGGGTGCCGTGGTTCCACATCACCGGCACACCGTCGCCGCCCGTGTCGTAGCCGTGCAGTGTGCGGCCATCGGGCAGAGTGATGTCGAACTCGTGCACCTTGCTCACGGCAGCGACCCGAGCAGGTCAGCGGCGACGGTCGCGTGCACGGCCTCGGTGTCGCTCGGGTGGTAAATGCCCGCGAGCACATCGCGCTGCAGGCGGCTGAGCTCGGCCGACGACCGGTAGGCCCCACCGCCCGCGATGCGCATTGCCTGGTCGACGACGTGCCGCGCGGTTTCGACGCTGCGGTGCTTGAGACCGGCGAGGTCGCGGTACCACCGTGTTCCTCGATCAACCCCGGCATCGCGATCACGAGTCACCTCGTGCAGTTGAGGAGTGAGCGCGTCGAGCGCGAGCGCAGCATCCGCAATGCGCCAGCGAATGTCGGGGTCGTGGGCGAGAGGTGATCCGTCGTTGCGACGGCTCGTGCGTCTGTGTGCACTCTCGACAGCGAGCTCGAGCGCGCGGTCAGCGATGCCGGCATAGACGCTCGCGATGAGGGTGTGAAAGTTGGCCGCGATCGCGAGCGTGTACACGTCGCCGCTGGGCCCGACGGGCAGAATGCGCGCCACCCGATCGTCCGCCACGACCGCGGCGTCGAGGTGGGTCGTGTGGCTCTGCGTCGCGCGCATGCCGAGCGTGTTCCAGTCGGGGGTGATGGTGATGCCCGGGCTGTCACGCGTGATGAAGCCGTGCACAATGCTCGGCGGCGAGCCGTCGTCGGGGTCGTGCCGCCCGAGAACCCCGAGGCGCGTCCACGCGGGCGCGAGCGTGGTGAAGATCTTCGTGCCCGTGAAGGCCCAACCGCCCTCGACCCTCTCCACCCGAGTGAGTGAGTCGCTCATGACCCGGTCATTGCCGGCCTCGCTGATCGCGAAAGCGAAGAGTTCGCCGCGATCGGCGTCGTCGAGCACCCACTGCAGGCTCGCGTCTCCGGCGGCGAGCAGGTCGCGCGCGACGCCCATCCACACCAGGTGCATCGTGAGGCCGAGGGCCGTCGCGGGCGCGTGCGCCGCGAGCAGTCGCTGGTCGGCGGATGCTGCGCTGAGGCCGCGAGGGGCCAGATACCCCGCCGCGCGCAACTCGTCAAGGTCCTCCTGGAAGAACACGTTGCGCTCGTCGTAGCCGGGCGCCCTCTCTCGGATGCGCGCGAGAAGCGCAGAACTGAGGGCGCTCGTCATGTCCCCACGCTACTCTCGCCCTCATGACGATTGCCCCCGGCGGGCGCACGAGCACGCGAAACAGCCACTGACTCGCGCGGGGCTTAGATCATATGATTGACGAGCGAGCCGATCGGCTCGATCACCACCGGAGGAACCAATGACGCGACCACCCATGTCTGTGCAGCTCTACACGGTGCGCGACCTACTCGACACCGACGCTGCCGGCACCCTCGAGGCGATCGCCGCGATGGGCTTCTCGGCCGTTGAGCCGTTCGGCCTACCCGACCTGGCGCCTGCGGTGCGCGACGCGCTCGCCGCCAACGGGCTCAGCGCCCCCACTGCGCACGGCGCCGTGCTCGCTCGTACTGCCGAGACGCTCGCCGCCGCGAAAGACCTGGGCGTGCAGGTGATCATCGAACCGTGGCAACAGCCCGAACGATTCGCCGACCGGGCATCGATCGCCGAGGTCGCCGCCGAGCTTAATGCCGCCGCGGAGGCCGCTGCGGCACATGGTCTCACGGTGGGGTACCACAACCACGACTTCGAGTTGCGGGGCAGCGTCGACGGCGTGCCCCCGCTTCTCGTGCTCGCCGAGTTGACCGACCCCCGCGTCGTCTTCGAACTTGACGCGTACTGGGCCGCGGTTGCGGGTGTCGACCCGGCGGAGATCGCCACGGCGCTGGGCAGTCGGCTCGTCTCGATTCATGTGAAAGACGGCGACCCCGCCGGCACGGTCGAGCAGCAGGTCTCAGCCGGTCACGGCTCCGTGCCCCTTGCCGAAGTCCTCGCCGCCGCACCGCACGCCCGCCCGGTCGTCGAGTTCGACGTGCTGCCGAATGGCGACCTCGAGCCCATTGCCGTTTCGGCTCGCTGGGTCACCGAGCAGGTCGGCGCATGAGCGGCCCTGTCGGCGTCGGCATCATCGGCGCAGGAGTCATCAGCACGCAGTACCTCGACAACCTCACGAAGGCGGGCGACGTTGAGGTGCGCATGATCGCGGACCTCGACCTCGACCGGGCTCGCTCACGCGCCGATGAATACAGCATTACGGGTGCCGGATCGGTCGACGATCTGCTCGCGCGCGACGACATCGAGATTGTGCTCAACCTCACGATTCCGGCGGCGCACGCCCCCGTCGCCACCGCGTGCATCGACGCGGGCAAGCACGTCTGGACAGAGAAGCCCTTCGCTCTCAATCGCGAGGAGGGCAGTGCATTGCTTGCCCACGCCGTCGCGCACAACCTGCGCGTCGCGTGCGCCCCCGACACCGTGCTCGGCCCGGGTGTACAGACCGCCCGCCGCTTGCTCGAACAGGGCGCCATTGGTGAGCCGATCAGCGCCCTCACGATGTTTCAGGTCTCGGGCCCCGAGGCCTGGCACCCCAGCCCCGAGTTTCTCTACGCACGCGGCGGCGGCCCCCTCTTCGACATGGGTCCCTATTACCTGACAACTCTCGTGCAGCTTCTGGGGCCCATCACTCGAGTGGATGCTCGCGGCACCCGCGCGCGCACCGAACGCGTCATCGGCTCCGGCCCCAAGGCAGGCACGCGCTTCCCCGTCGAGGTTCCGACCAACGTCGCCGCTCTCTACGAGACCGCCGCCGGGCACATCGCGCAGAGCACCTTCAGCTTCGAGTCACCGCTGCCGCGCGTCGGCGTCGTCGAGATCACGGGAACCGAGGGCACCCTCGTGCTGCCCGACCCGAACGGATTCGATGGGGAGATCACCATCTGGCGCGCGGGAATGATGCCTGATGACGAGCCCGAGCGTCACCCTGCGGTCGGCCACGACATGAGCAGGGGTCTCGGAGTCGTTGAACTCGCGCGAGCGATTCGGGCGGGGGTGCCCGAGCGCGCGAGTGGCGAACTGGCACTGCACGTGCTCGACATTATGCAGAGCACCGAGCAGTCGACCGAGTCGCGCGAGGCGATCGAGCTGGTCACGTCGGCCGCGCAGCCCGAGCCGATGCCGGCCGAATTCGACCCGTGGGGCGCGACGCTGTGACGAGCGGCACCGCGAACGTGACCGGCGGCGGCACTGTACCTATTGTCGCCGCCGCCCTGGTGGGCGGCGGCTTCATGGGCGAGGTGCACACGCGCGCACTGCGCGCGGCGGGCATCCCGATCGTCGGCGTTGCCTCCTCGTCTGCGGCGAGCGCCGAGCGGGCCGCCGAGCGCCTTCGGCTCGATCGCGCTTATGCGAGCGTCGATGAGCTATTGGCCGACGAGTCGGTCACGCTCGTGCACGTGCTGACACCGAACGATTCACACGCGCCCCTCGCGACGGCCGCCCTGCAGGCGGGCAAACACGTCGTGTGCGAAAAGCCCCTCGCCACGGCGAGCGCCGACGCGCGCGCCCTCGTCGAGCTCGCGGCCTCGACGGATCGCATCACCTCGGTGCCGTTCGTCTACCGCTTCCACCCGATGGTGCGCGAGGCGCGCGGCCGCATCGCGCGCGGCGAGACCGGCCGATTGCTGTCGGTGCAGGGCGCCTACCTTCAAGACTGGTTGCTCGCGGCTGACGACAACAATTGGCGCGTCGATGCCGAAGCGGGCGGGCCCTCGCGCGCCTTCGCCGACATCGGCAGCCACCTGTGCGACCTGCTCGAGTTCATCGCCGGCGAGCGCATCACGCGGCTCACCTCGCAAACCCGCACGGTGCACGCCGAACGCGGCGGCCGCCCGGTGACCACAGAAGACCTCGTCGGCGTGCTCGCCGAGCTCGAGGGCGGAGCGGTCGTGAGCCTGCTGGTCTCGCAAGTGGCCCCGGGTCGCAAAAACGGACTCGTGCTCGAGCTGCACGGCGAGGCCGAGAGCCTGCGCTTCGTGCAAGAGCGCCCCGAAGAGCTCTGGATCGGTAGGCGACGTGAAAGCCTGTTGCACTTGCGCAACCCCGAAGAACTGCAGGGCGACGCCGCGCGGTTGAGCGTGCTGCCGGGAGGGCATCCGCTCGGGTATCAAGATGCGTTCACGGCGTTCGTCGCCGACACCGTGCGCTCGATTGAGCAGGGCACCGCCGTGGATGGCCTCCCCGGGTTCACCGACGGCCTTCGAGCCGCACAGCTCACCGAAGCCGTACTCGACTCATCGGCCCGCGGCAGCTGGGTCGACCTGCCCGCACTGAGCTAACCACCGCCGTTCTGGCCGAATCCAAGGAGCACCGATGAGCACGCATCCCGTCACCCTGTTCACCGGCCAGTGGGCCGACCTGACCCTCGAAGAAGTGGCCGAGCTCGCCGCCGGTTGGGGCTACGACGGCCTCGAGATCGCGGCCTCGGGTGAGCACCTCGACGTGCAGCGCATCGTCGAAGACGACACCTACCTCGCCGAACGACTCGACATTCTGAAGCGCCACAACCTGAAGGTGTACGCGATCTCGCACCACCTCGCGGGGCAAGCCGTGTGCGATGACCCGATCGACTTCCGGCACCAGGCGATTCTGTCGAGCCGAGTGTGGGGCGACGGCGACGGCGAAGGCGTGCGGCAACGCGCCGCGACCGAGCTTCAGTATGCGGCGCGCGCAGCCCGTCGACTCGGCGTCGATACCGTCGTGGGCTTCACGGGCTCGAGCATCTGGCAGTACGTCGCGATGTTCCCGCCCGTGCCCGCGAGTGTGATCGACGGCGGCTACGAGGACTTCGCGAAGCGCTGGAACCCGATTCTCGACGTCTTCGACAGCGAGGGCGTGCGCTTCGCCCACGAAGTGCACCCCGGTGAAATCGCCTACGACTACTGGACCAGCGTGCGGTCGCTTGAGGCCATCAATCACCGCGAGGCATTCGGCTTCAACTGGGACCCGTCTCACATGATGTGGCAGAACATCGACCCGGTCGGGTTCATCGTCGACTTCGCCGACCGCATCTACCACGTCGACTGCAAGGACACGCGCCTGCGGCCGCAGAACGGTCGCGCCGGCGTCATGGGTTCGCACTTGCCGTGGGGCGACCCGAAGCGCGGATGGGACTTCGTCTCGACCGGGCACGGCGACGTGCCGTGGGAAGACTCTTTTCGGGCGCTGAAGTCGATCGGCTATAGCGGCCCCATCTCGATCGAGTGGGAAGACGCCGGCATGAGCCGCCTGCACGGCGCCGCCGAGGCCGTGACCTTCGTGCGCTCGTTGCTGTGGGATCTCCCCGAGCAGTCGTTCGACGCCGCCTTCTCGAATCAGAACTGAGGCTCGCCCTCCATAATGGGCAGTGGCAACGAGAGAAGGCGCGCAGTGACCGCAGTGGCAGCACCCTCAACGCAGCGCGCCATCGATCTCGTGGCGATGGCGCACGACGCCAGTCACTACCTGCTGCGGCCGCACACCGTCGCGACGCCCGAGTCGATCGAGCAGGTTGCCGCGCTGCTGGCGCACGCGTCGCGTACGGGCAGCCCGTTGACGTTCCGCTCGGGCGGCACGAGCCTGTCGGGTCAAGGCGTCACCGACCAGTTGCTCGTCGACACACGCGCCGGCTTTCGCCGAATTGACGTGCTCGACGGCGGCGAACGCGTGCGCGTGCAGCCCGGCGCGACCGTGCGCCAGGTCAACGCTCGACTCGCGCGGTTCGGGCGCCGCCTGGGCCCCGACCCGGCGAGCGAAATCGCCTGCACGATCGGCGGGGTGATCGCCAACAACTCCAGCGGCATGGCGTGCGGCACCGAGCAGAACACCTACCAAACGCTGGAGTCGATGACCATCGTGCTCGCGAGCGGGACGACTATTGATTCCGCGTCCAGCGATGCGGATGAGCAGTTGCGCCTCGCCGAGCCGGAACTGTGGGCCGGGCTGTCGGCGCTACGGGAGCGGGTGCTGAGTGATGCCGCGTCGGTGGAGAGCATCTGTCGCCTGTTCGCGATGAAGAACACGATGGGCTACGGCCTCAACAGCCTGCTCGACCACGAACGGCCCATCGACCTGCTCGTGCACCTGCTCATCGGCAGCGAGGGAACCCTCGGCTGGGTGGGTGAGGCGGTGTTCCGCACGGTGCCCGTGGCCCCGATCGTCACGACGGGGTTGCTCGTGTTCTCGAGTCTGGCGCACGCGACCGCGGCGCTGCCCGCGCTCGTCGCGGCAGGCCTCGCGACAATCGAACTCATGGACGCCACCTCGCTGCGCGTCGCGCAAACCCTCTCTGATGCGCCCGCGGCAATCACCGCGCTCACGATCGACCGACACGCCGCGTTGCTCGTCGAGGTGCACGCGGCGACGGATGCTGAGCTCGCGCGCGGCCTCGCCGCAGCCGATCGGGTCGTCGCCGGGCTGTCGCTCGCCGCCCCGTTCGCGTTCTCGCGCGAGCCCGCCGAGCGGGCTGCGCTGTGGCACGTGCGCAAGGGCCTCTACCCGGCGGTGGCCGAGGCGCGGCCGAGCGGCACGACCGCGATTCTCGAAGACGTCGCCGTACCGGTAGCCAACCTGCTGCCGACGTGCG
>CAYWZI010000022.1:0-20513 GCA_964462815.1 uncultured Microbacteriaceae bacterium | reverse complement strand
ACACGATCGGCGTGTGGTCAGAGCGCGCCCAGAAGACGCTCAAGCCGTGGCACACCGTGTTCTTCGGGCTGGGGCTCGCGGCCGACGCGAGCGGCACGTACCTCATGAGCCTCATCGCCGATGCGAATCGGGCGGCGGGGGTTGAGCCGAGCATCCTGAATCAGGTCATGGCCATCAGCGGACTCGTGGCCCTCATTCTCATGGCCGTGCACTTCGCGTGGGCCGTCATCGTGCTCCTGCGCAAGCGCGAGAACGAGCTACACAACTTTCACCGGTTCTCGGTGGTCGTGTGGGCGATCTGGCTCGTGCCGTACGTCACGGGCGCGCTCGGTTCGAGCCTCGGTTAAGCCGCGGCTACGATCGTGGCGGGTACTCCCCCGGCGGGTCGGTAGGTCGCGCGGGGCTCGGCTTTCGGCAGGCCGCTCGCGATCGGGCGCGGCCGCAGCGTGCGCGCGAACTCCATGAGAATGATGTGTGACTCGAGCAACGCAAACTGATCGCCCAAGCACTTGCGGGTGCCCGCCCCGAACGGGAAGTACGCGCCGCGGGGCAGCGTCGACTCAAAGTCGTCAGCCCATCGTTCGGGCATGAACGCATCGGGATGCTCAAAGAACTTCTCGCTGCGATGACTCGCATATTGCGACACGAGCACGTGGGCTCCGCGGGGTACGGTGACGCCGGCCACCTCGACCTGCTCGAGCGCGCGTCGGGGAGCAACCCACACGGGTGGTGCGAGTCGCATCGCTTCGTTCATGACCGCGTGGGCCGTGGGCGCCGAGATGACGCGGCGCAGGTCGGGGGTTTCTCCTTCCGGCAAGTACTCGGCAGCCTCGTCGGCGAGCGCAGCCCACACGTCGTCCCGGTCGCGCAAGTGACACATTGCCCACGTGAGCACGTTGGCGGTGGTCTCGTGCCCGCTCAGGATGAGGGTGAGGGTTTCATCGCGCACTTCGTCGTGACTGAGCGCCGAACCGTCGTCGGCGTCGCGTGCCGCGAGCAAGAGCCCGAGCAGGTCGTCGCCCAGTGGTTCGCCGGCCTCGGCGGCGGCCACGCGGCGCACGATGATGTCGTCGGCGACGGTTGCCAAGTAGTCAGACGACTCCTTGAACTTTGCGAAGTAGGGCACCCTCGAACGGTCGAAGCGGTCGAGGCCCGGCAGCATCGTGCGCTCGATGCGGTCAATCGCGACACCCATGTGGTGCTGCACGCCCTCGGCGTAGCGATCGATCTCGGTACCGAAGAGCAACTGCGCGACGATCTGAAAGGTGAGGCGCATGAGTTCGTCGTTCGCGCGCACGTCGTCACTCGCGCGCCAGCCCGCAACGTGGTCACGCGTGATGCGCTGCATCGTGGCGGCGTACTCGGCCAACTGGTGGTGGTGAAACGGCGGTTGCATCATGCGCCGGTGCCGCAAGTGAATCGGCTCTTCGCTCGTCAAGAGCCCCGTGCCGAGCACCTTGGCCATCCGCTCGAAGCCCACGCCCTTGATGAAGCTGTGTTGCTTCTTGACCGTGACGTCAACGACGCCCTCGGGCGAAAAGAACGCGTAAAACAGTTGCCCGTTGAGCCAGAAGCTCGCAACGTCGCCATAGGTGCGGTGCAGGTCGAGCAGAAAGGCCGGGGTGTCGCGCAAGAAGCGGGCCGTGAGCCCGCCGGGCAGAGTCCGGGGGCCGGGCGGCAGCTCGACCGTGACGTCTCGGCGGCGGCGAATCGGCGGCGGAATCGGCGCATACTCACGAGGACGTTCGGCACTGAACGGCAGAGTCATGCGACCTCCTGGGCCCGCGTCAACGGTGACGCTCTCGACCCTACCCGCACAGGTCGGAGTACCGTGAGCGCCATGACCAGCTCTCCGCTCAGCTTCACCGTCACCGCCCATGCCGACGTAGCGAGCGCCACCCTGCAGGCGGGCGACTCCATCGCCCTCGACACCCGCTGGCAACCGGATGCCCCCTCAACGCACCCCGGCCCCGCCGAGCTGCTCGCGGGCGCGTTCGCGGCATGCCTGCTGAAGAACGTTGCTCGCTCGAGCACGATGCTGCCGTTCGCCTACGCGAGCGCGTCCGTGACGGTGACGATGCATCGACAGGATGCTCCCCCGCGCTTCACCGCCGTCGAGTACACCCTGCACCTCGTGACCCCTGAGCCCGCGCACCGCGTCGAGCTGCTGCACCGCAACCTGCAGAAGTTCGGAACGGTCTACAACACCCTCGCTGCCGTATGCGAGGTCTCGGGCTCGGTGACCACCAGCGCGCCCGAAGGGTGACCACTCGTCGGCGACGCGCTACACCCGGAAAGGCCCAATCGGGACCTTCGGCCCTAACGACCACGGTGCCCTCGGAAGTGGAATAGAGCGTACTCGACGGTGCCGACGGGAAGGGGCGACATCATGGTGATGGGATTCGGGGGTATCACAGAGTTGAGCCCCGACAACTGCTGGTCGATGCTCGGCGACACGTCGCTCGGGCGCATTGCGGTGAGCGCCGCCGGCACGGTCGACATCTTTCCGATCAACTACGCCGTCGACGGCGAGTCGATCGTCTTCCGAACGGCACCGGGCACCAAGCTGCTTGAGCTCGCGATTAACGACCGCGTCGCCTTCGAAATCGACGGCCACGACGACCACGAGGCCTGGAGCATCGTGGTCAAGGGGGTTGCCGAACGCATGGAGCGGCAGAGCGAGATGGATGCCGCGGAGGGCCTGGGGCTCGCGCCGTGGATTCCGACGCTCAAGTACCGCTGGGTGCGCATTCACCCCGTAGAGGTGACAGGGCGCCGTTTCGCTCTAGGGCCGGAGCCTGCGCGCGTCTAGGCTGACGGCGAGGCAGGGCGCGAGGCCCTGCACACACCCTCTCGAAAGCAGGAACGACATGGCTTCACCCACCTCTGCCCCTTCACCGATTGCCCTTGAGCGTGGCTTCGTCATCACCTCAGCCATCACGGCGATCGCCCTCGGCATCATCGCCCTGGTCTGGCCCGGCGCGACCCTGCTGACGGTCGCCCTTCTGTTCGGTGCGTTTCTCGTCGTCAGCGGCATTTTCCGCCTGGTGACGGCGTTCACGAGTGACGCGCTCAGCACCGGCCTGCGGTGGCTTGTCGGAATCCTCGGCGCACTCGTCGTCGCGGCAGGCGTCTACGCGCTCGCAAACCCGCTCGTGTCGCTCGAGATTCTCGCCTACGTGATCGCCTTCGGCTGGATCTTCGACGGCGTCGCCGCCATTGCGGCTGGCGTGCGCGGCACCTCGTCGGCCCCGCGTTGGCTCGCGATCGTGTCAGGTGTCGTCTCGATCATCGCCGGTGGCGTCATGCTGTTCTTGCCCGCCCTGGGTATCGCGACGCTGGTTCTCGTCGGTGGCTGGATTCTCATCGCCATCGGTATCGCGCCCTGCTTTCCGCTGCCCCCGACGACGTCGGCAACGGTCGCGGCGCCGCGCGCGACCGCCGCGGCGTAGTCACTTGGCGGTTCGGCCCGGCGCCCTTGCGCCGGGCCGAACCGCGCACACACTCAGACCTCGAGGGCTCCTCGAACGATGGAGTCTCCCGAGTGCGTGGGGTCTCCGTCGAGCGGCTCGGCACTGATGTCAACGACCGAGTAGCGCGCCAAGTCGACCGTCGAAGGAATCACGAACTCGCCGGTCGGGCCCGTCAGGTAGCCGAGGCTGATGAGACCGTCGATGTCTTCCGTCAGTAGCCACACTTCGCGCACTACCGAGTCGTCGATTTCACCGTCGAGAGCAACGCGCATGACGCGCTCGCCGTCAGCGCGCTCGGAGATCGTCGCTTCTCCCGCAGCACCCTCCCACGCTGGCAGCGCAGCGAGCTGTGCTGCCGCGAGCGTCACGCCCTGGTCTCGCGGTGCGCCGATGCTCCATGACACCACGGCAGCGGTGACGAGCGCGGCGGCGGCCGCCGAGGCAATGACGGGAGCAATGAAGCGACGGATGCTCGCGCGCGACGACCGCACAGCGTCCAGACTGATCGGCTCAGCGATCGGAGTCGCACGGCGGTCGCGTTGGGCGGGATCCGCACTGGCGGTCAACGGCGTGAGCTCGCGGCTCAGCCCGAGCTCGGCGCGAATCGACTGCCACACCTGCGCGGGGGGCTCGTGCAGTTCATGTTCGCCCACCGTTGATCGCGCAACCGACACTGTCGAGCGCAACTCGGTGATCTCGTGCTGGCACGACGCGCACGTAGCCACGTGTGCAGCGTGACTCGGATCGCTCAGAGGTTCACCGAGGGCCGCCAGTGCCGCGGTATCGGCATCAAGATGCTGGTCCATGGCTCACCTCCAATCTTTCTCGTAACTTGCTCAGGCTGCGCCTGATGTGAGACTTCACGGTGCCGACCGGCATATCGAGCCGATGAGCGATTTGCATGTGGGTCAGATCGTCATAGAAGGCGAGGTGCACCACCGTGCGCGGAACCGGGTCAAGTTTGGCAATCTCGTCGGCGAGCACCAAGCGATCCGCCAGATCAACTTCAGCGCTCGGCGCGTCGTCGATCGGAGCAACCGACGCCGCCTGCTCGACCATGTGTCGTTCGCGCGTACGCGCCTGGTGAGCATCCGCCACCGTGTTTCGGGTGATGCCGACGAGCCAGGCAGAAATTGATGCGCGGTCGGGGTCAAAGCCTTCGCGGCCGCGCCACGCGGCGACAAAGACCTTCTGCGTCACGTCTTCAGCGTCGGTCGCATGGCCGAGTGAACGGAGTGCCAGCGTGTAGACGAGCGACGACCACTGGCCGTAGATCGCCGCAAGCGCCTGTTCGTCTCCCTCGGCGAAGCGGCGACCGAGTTCGGTCGCGTCATCCACGGACGTCGACATGGTGTCCAACCGCCCTCGCTTCGTTGACCACCGAATGCCCGGCGCACCCGTGGCGGTCATGGTAACCGCTGAACCTGTCATGAGACCTTCTCGGCGGTCACGACGTAGTTGTGGCGATACGACCCGGCCTGGCGGTTCCACTCGCCCCCGCAGGTCACCAGCACGAGCCGCGGCTCCCCGACAGCGGAGAACACTTGATCCCACGGGACATCGGTTTTCGCGATTCGCTCGATGCCCGTGACTCGGTAGGTGTGAACGACGCCCGCGGTGTCGGTGACCGTGATCACCATGCCGGCTTGCGCGTCGCGCAAGCGGGAGAACGGCCCGCGACCCTCTGACCGGGAGTCAACGTGGGCGGCGACGACGGTCGCTCCCTGCAGGCTGTCGGGCGCGGACCCGTAGAGATACCACCCTGCCCTGAAAGGGCTGACGGGGAGGGCCATCTGACCGTCCGCGGAGAGTCCGTAACCGTCGACTGGCATGTCGATGCCGAGGTCAGGCACAGAAAGAGAGGCGGGCGGGGTGATTGTCTGAGACAACAGCGACAGGCTGCTGGTGTTGAGTCGACCTGGCTCCACGACGGGTGCTGACGGTGCGGGTTGTGCCGGAGGCGTCTCCGCAATCGGTGCACACCCCACGATCATGGCCAAGAGGCCGGTCGTCACGACGACTGCCGCGGCGACCGACCCCTTGGTGATTCTCATGATCTGCACAGTTGCCTAGCGCTCGACCGAGGCGGTCTGACGACGCAGGATCACCGCGACTGCAGCCATCAGTCCGAGGATCAGAGCAGCAAAGCCACCGATCACCGCACCGTTGATCGGAGCACCTTCGTCGACCAGACCAGCCGTGCCGCCCGGCACGCCGTTCGGAACGGTCAGGCCGCCAATTGAGAAGACGACCGCGCTGAAGTCACCAGCGGTGTCCGGCCCGTAGGCGTGAACCAGGATGTTGGTCGCGGCGGGAAGCGTGACGTCTCCAAGCTCGATCGCTGGCGAGCCAGCGTCGACGCCCGCAAAGACGTTCGGGTAGGTGGCGGCAGGAACCTCGAGCACGCCCTCGTCGCCGTTCGCCAGCGGACCGGCAAGCTCGGTGCCGTCGGAGTAGACGTTCACCGGCACAACGTCAGCGGTGTGGCGCACCGTGATCAGACCGTTGCCCTCAGCCGCAGTCACGTCGTTCTCGAACACCTTCACGGAGAACGCGCCGCCGATGGCCGGGTACGCGACGGCCGTGTACGACGTGTTGGCCTCAAGAGTCACGTCGGCGTTGAACAGCTCACTGTTGTCCGCGTCCAACGTAATCGTCACGTTGTAGGTTCCCGGATCGAGGTTGCCCAGCGCCGCGACCGCGACGTTCGGAGCAGCGAGGTCCGGCCCAGCAGCAACACCCTCGGGAACGTTGGGGAGTTCGATGGTGCCGGCCGCAATGTCGATCGACACCGTCGTGTCGGGGATCGCCGCGCTCGCCGAGAATGCGTGGACGATGTAGAGATCTGCCTTCCCCGCATCGAATGCGGTGGCGGGAGAGGCGATTCCGACGGTGGCGAGAGCGGCAACGCCCAGCCCCGCGAGAATACGGTTGCGCATGGTTCCTCCTTAGTTGGGCCCCCGCAGGGGCGATCCCCTCTCGGGGCGTCAGGCGGAAGTGCCTTCACTGACTACTTCTGACTGAGGGGCCGCGGCGGATGCGCTGCAGGCTGGCAGGTCGCTGGCAGGCTCCCCTGCGCAGGCTGGGAGGCTCGAGCGACGCACGGCGACGAGAAGGTGGGAACTCAGAGAAGAACCGTGTTGAGACCACTGACGGTGATGACGAGCCCGGCAAGCCACAGTGCGAGGTTCACTCCCCCAACGGCGAGGCCCGCAACCGCCAAGGCTCGGCCACGCGTGATGCCGTTGGCCGTCTCACGCATACCGCGCACGCCGCTGATAGCGCACACCGTCAGCAAGGCGGCGTTGCCGACGAACACGAGGGCCAGTACCGTCACCACCGGCGCCCAGGCCCCCTGCGGGTCACCTGTTTGCACCTGTTCGAGCGCAGCAACGCCGAGTTGCGCCGACAGCAGGTTGCCGACAATCGACACGACGAGTGGAGCCGTTCCGGCGACGAGTGCCCACGTGGCGGCCGTACTGCGCTCGAGGGGTCTCGTCGCGCGGCGCTCGTGCGGGATCCGTGAAGGGATCACAGGAGCATCCACCGCAGCACCGCACTGCGTGCAGAATCGCGCCGTGGCACGTAACGGCGCTGTGCACGCGACGCAGTTCTGCATCGTAGGCGTCACCCTTCGTGGTTGGCGGAGCGCGAGGTGGGCACCTCCCTCGTTGCGAGCTACCCACACGCGTGCGGATGCGTGTCGGTCGTGCGCCAGGTTAGCAAGAGAGAAAACTCGCGGCTTCCCCCCATCGGGGGCGGTCACGAGCCACAGGTCTTGCCACCACACCCATCGAAGCGCACACTAGTACGAGATCAGCTCGCCGCCCAGGAGCGCCGGAGGCATCGCCCCGCCACTGGGCGGTGAGTCTATTAATGCCGATGAGGGCGCGTCGTGGCAGGCTAAGCGCGTGAACCGCACGATCGACTACTCGGCACTCTTCGTGCCGATCACGGCCGACGAAGTTGCCGCTTACCGGGCGGAAAGCGCTCGTGTCAGTCCGACTGGCTCGGCACGGCAGATCGCGGCGATCATCACCCTGATATCGAGCATCGGGGTTGCCCTTCTGATGGTCATCGTGGTGATTGTGCCGAGTCTGGCGCTGATCGCTGGAATCATCGCCGGGTCGGCCGACCCCCTTGACATCGTGGCGCTCGTTCCGGGGATCGCCCTGCTCATCGGCGTCATCGCTGTGTCAATTCGCATATACCGCAGCTGGCGGATGAGCGCCGAGCAACGGTTGCGCATGAGTCGATTCGCGACAGCGAACGGATTCTCGTACGCACACGCCAGCGCAGGGCCGAACTACCCCGGAGCGATCTTCGGGCTTGGATCGTCTCGCACGGTGACTGATCACTTCCGCACGCCCGAAGGACGATTCATCGACTTCGGCAACTACACCTACGTGACCGGAAGCGGCAAAAGCCGAACGACGCACCGATGGGGCTTCTTGGCGATGCACCTCGATCGGGCGCTACCGCACATGCTCCTTGATGCCCGGGCCAACAACGGGCTCTTCGGTTCGACGAACCTCCCAGCAGTGTTCCGCAAAGACCAAGTGCTGTCGCTGGAAGGCGACTTCGATCGGTACTTCACGCTCTACTGTCCGAAGCAATATGAGCGCGATGCGCTCTATGTTTTCACGCCCGATCTCATGGCACTTTTGATCGACGAAGCCGCCCCGTTCGATGTCGAGATCGTCGACCAGTGGCTGTTCGTATTCTCGGCTCGGCCCTTCCCTCTCGCGGATCCGGCGACCTACCAACGCCTCCTCCGCATTGTGAGCACGGTCGGGGCCAAGGCGCTGTCGCAAACCGACCGCTATGTCGACGAGCGCATTGGCGTTTTCGAGGCCAATCTGGTTGCGCCATCGGGCCAGCGTCTGCGTCGTGGCGTCAGCTGGGTCGGCGTCGGAATCATCGGCCTATTCTTGGCCGTGTGGGTTGCTGCGATCGCTTCGAGCTATCTGAACTGAAGACGCTTGGGCGCCTCAGGCCTGCGCCCCACGCAAGGCGTGTCGCGACGCGGCGACCTTGTGGAGGAGCTCTGCTTCGTCGGCCTGCGCTCCAATGGAGTCGCGGTCCCCGAGAATGCGTTGGCGCGCATACGCCAGGCTCGTCGAGTCACGAATGAACGCGGTCATGACCGAGCGCATTCCGTTGGCGCGAGCCCATCGCATGGCCTCGCGCCTCCCTGCGGGGCTGGAGAGCATCGCCACTTCCTGCTCGTGGAACCACCCCACCTCCGCATACTCGCTCAGTCGTTCCCGCGTGATGCGCTGCTCTTGGCGTCGCAGCATCGACACCAACCAAACAGCAACGACAAACAGGGGCACTTGCACAACCAGGTAGTAGCCGTAGAAGTCGGAGATGAAGAAGAGCACGCCGTTCCAGAACGCGTGCAAGAGCACCGCGGGCACGAGACCGATTCCAAAGGCGACGACACCCCGCCACCAGCCGGGCCGTTGAGCTGCGTATCCGATCGCGGCGCCGATGAAGGCCGTGAACATCACGTGAGCAAAGGGCGACATGATTCCGCGAATGAAGAAGACCTCGAACGTGCTGGCCGGCGATGACGAGGCCAACTCCGCGCCGAAGTACAAGATGTTTTCGGTGAACGCGAAGCCGCCCGCGACCCAGGCGGAGTACACGATTCCGTCGACGGGCCCGTCAAAGTGGCGTCGGACGACGAAGAACAGCAGCAAGACGCCCAGACCCTTACCGACCTCTTCCACGATGGGCGCTTGTACGGCATAGCCGAAGAACTCGACGCCGAACCCGCCCAGCCCGGAGGCCGCGATGATGTTCTGCACCTCGGCGTCGACGACAAGCGCGAGCAAGACGCTCACGCCAGCACCCCACAGGAACGCAAAGACCAGAGCGCCTCGCGGCTCTGGCTCCCAGCGATCGATCCACCGGATGCCCCAGAAAACGATGCCGAGGGGCACGAGCGCCAACAGCCCACCGATAATGACACCCGCTGGCCCGAGACCAACGAAGAGGTACGCCACCACGAAGAGCATCGAAAGCGCAACCACGATGAAGCCGATGACCGACGCGACCACGACACCCGCATTCGGGCTTCGTGGTGCCGGGATGCTCGCTCGCGGCGCCTCGATTGTCTCTACTCGCACCTCGTCGGGTGCGGGCTGCACTGCCGGGGCTGATGCGATGCCAGTGCCCGTCGCGCTGTAGTCGGGAGTGTGATGCGTCGACGCGGATGAAGTGGGGTCGCTCATGGGGGCAACTGTAACGCTCGCCGCGCCGCTTGCACCCTTTCAGTGATGTCTGATTTCCGCTGGTGGAGACTCAGCGCACCTGCGACGCTAGCGTCATGCTGAATCTCGACCATGACCGCTGCTATCGCGCGCTCGCGTCGCGCGATGCACGCTTCGACGGTCAGTTCATCGCGGGCGTGCACTCGACCGGCATCTACTGCCGGCCCAGCTGCCCCGCGACGACACCTCGCCCGCACAACGTGCGGTTCTACGCCACGGCCGCGTCGGCGCACGAGGCCGGTCTGCGGGCGTGTAAGCGATGCCAGCCCGATGCCGTGCCGGGAAACCCCGACTGGAATCTCCGCGATGATCTGGCCGCTCGCGCCATGCGCCTCATCATCGACGGCGTGGTTGAGCGCGACGGCGTTGCGGGTCTCGCCGCTCAGCTCGGCTACACCTCACGTCATCTCGCCCGCGTGCTCACCGCCGAGTTGGGCGCCGGCCCGCTTGCCCTCGCTCGGGCGCACCGCGCCGAGACGGCGCGGACTCTGCTTGCGGCCACCGACTTGCCCGCATCACAGGTCGCGTTCGCGGCCGGATTCCGCAGCATCCGCCAGTTCAATGACACGGTGCGTGAGGTGTACGAGCTGACCCCCACCGAACTGCGGCTCCTGGCACGACGCGGAGGCCAGCGCACGCGCGCGGTCGAACGAACCGACGGCGTGACGGTGTCGCTCCGACTCGCGGCCCGTGAACCCTTCGATGGTCACGGTGTTCTGCAGTACCTCGCTGACCACGCAATCCCCGGGGTTGAGATAGTCGACCTGCGTGAGGGTTCGGTCGAGCGACTCATCGACCTTCCGGGCGGCGAAGCGCAGGTCCGCGTCGTAGTTGACCCCGAACGAACCGGCGTACGGGTCACCGCTCGACTCGCGGCACTACGCGATGTATCCCCCCTCACGGCGCGCGTTCGACGCTGGTTCGATCTCGATGCTGACAGTCGCGCGATCGACGACGAGCTTGGTCGAGACGCGGTGCTCGGCCCCCTCGTTCAGGCGTCGCCGGGCATCCGCATTCCGGGTGCTCTTGATCCTGCAGAGGCCCTGATCCGCACGATGGTGGGCCAGCAAATCTCGCTCGCCGCCGCACGAACCGTTTTGGGTCGCATCGCGGCCGCTCTCGATGAGGAAACTGCCCCACCCGACTCACCGCGCACGCTCGTGCGCTTTCCGAGCACCGACCTGCTCGCCGCCCGCGGGCTCGACGTCGTGCGCGGCCCGCGATCGCGCGTGCTCGCGATACACGGCGCGGCGACCGCCCTCGCGTCGGGTGAGATCGACCTCAGCGTGGGGCTCTCCACCGACGAGTTCCGCCAGCGACTGCTCGCACTGAAAGGCGTCGGGCCGTGGACAGCCGACTACGTCGCGATGCGGGTGCTCGGTTCGCCCGATCTACTGCTCACCACCGATCTCGTTCTGCTCAAGAGTCTGCGTGAGCGTGGCGCGGCCGCCAACGCCGCGCAAGCTGCGCACCTCGGCGAACGGTGGGCACCGTGGCGGTCGTACGCGACCCTGCACGTCTGGCGCGCCGCGAACACATTCAGCTCTCGGGCAACACCATTGGTAGCGGAATAGCTCCCGTCGCCGGCACCACTCCGCTCAGGCGCTCTGGCGAGAGCAGCTTGGCGATCTCGGCTTCGGTCATGAGGCCTCGCGAGATCACGAGTTGTCGAATCGGAACCTTGGTCGAGAGCGCTTCGTAGGCCAATGCTGCCGACTCTTGGTAGCCGAGGTAGGGGGTGAGAGCGGTCACCACGCCAACGCTCGCCTCGACCATTTCGGCGAGTCGTTCGGTGTTGGCCGTGATGCCGTCGATGCAGTTGATGCGCAGCGTGCGGCACGCATTGGTCATCCAGGCGAGCGATTGCATGATGCTCGTGGCAATGACGGGCTCGAAGGCATTGAGTTGCAGTTGACCTCCTTCGACCGCTGCGGTAACCGTAGCGTCGGCGCCGATGATCGAGAACGCCACTTGGTTCACGACCTCGGGAATGACGGGGTTCACCTTGCCGGGCATGATCGAGCTTCCCGCCTGGCGCGGGGGCAGGTTGATCTCGCCGAACCCGGCTTGCGGCCCACTCGAAAGCAACCGCAGATCGTTGCAGATCTTCGACAGCTTCACCGCGGCGCGCTTGAGCGTGCCCGAGACCGTCATGAAGATTCCCGTGTCACTCGTGGCTTCAATGAGGTCGGGTGACGTGATCATCGCGTGGCCCGAGATCTCACTCAGGTGTCGACGAACCGCGTCGGCGTACCGCGGGTCGGCCGTGATGCCGGTTCCGATCGCCGTGGCCCCCATATTGATCTCATTGAGCCACGGAATGATTTCGCTCAGTCGCTCTTGGTCTTCGCCTAAGGTCGTCGCGAATCCCCGGAACTCTTGGCCGAGCGTCATGGGCACGGCGTCTTGCATCTGCGTGCGCCCGACCTTCAAGATCTGCGCGAACTCTTGCCCTTTTGCCGCAAATGACTGAATCAGCAAACGGTGCTCGGCCAGCAAGCTCTCGAGCGAGAAGACCATAGCGAGCTTGATCGCCGTGGGGTACACATCGTTGGTCGACTGGCTGCGATTCACGTGGTCGTTGGGGTGGAAGCTTTCGTAGTCACCCTTCGGCTTGCCCATCAACTCGAGGCACCGATTGGCGATGATCTCGTTCGTGCACATGTTCGTGCTGGTGCCGGCACCGCCTTGCAACACCCCGAGTACGAACTCGTCATGGAGCTCGCCACCGATGATCTCGGTGCAGACCTGGTCGATCAGGTCAGCGCGCTCAGCGCGCAGAACACCGATCTCTTTGTTGGCTCGGGCCGCGGCCTGCTTCACCATCGCAAGAGCGATGATGAGATTGGGGTGGTTGGAGAGAGCGCGGCGCGTGATCGGAAAGTTCTCGAGCGCTCGAGCCGTATGAATGCCCCAATAGGCGTCCGCGGGAATCGGCATCTCGCCGAGGCTGTCGCGCTCGATGCGCATCTCGCGCGGCGAATCAGGGTCTTCGTCGAGGCCGGGGCGGTAGATCGGAACCCCGTCGTCGCTCGTGGTGATGCTCGGTCCGGGGCCGGTGGTGCGCACCATGGTGGGTGTCCTCTTCCTTGAGGGTCGAAATCGGGGCGGTGGCGCGCCCAGCCTAGCGCCGCCGGGGCGTACTGCGGTCGCTCACGCGCGCGGAGCCGTGATCCGCAGCCGGGCCGTCGCCAGTCGATCAGGAACAACCGTGTGCGAAATCACCAGAATCGCGCGCTCGGGCGAGGCGGCCGCACCGAGCAGTTCGTCGAGTAACGACTCCGCCCGGTCAGGATCAACATTGGCGGTCGGCTCGTCGAGCACGAGCACGGGCGCATCCGTCAGCAGAGCGCGGGCGAGGGCGATGCGCTGGGCCTCGCCACCACTCACGAGCCTGCCACGCTCACCGACCGACGCATCGAGCCCGCCGCGAGCGGCGCACCACGGGCCAAGGCCGACGCGGTCGAGTACCGCGAGTAGTTCGTCGTCGGTAGCGCTGTCGTGCGCAAACAGCAGATTCTGGCGGATGCTCTCATCAAACAAGTGCGGACTCTGCTCGCACAGCACCACGTGCTTTCGCACCTCGTCGGGGTGCAGAGTTCGAGCGTCGACGCCCCCGAGAAGGTACTCGCCGTCGAAATCGAGAAACCGCACGAGAACGTGCGCAAGACTGGTCTTTCCGGCTCCACTCGACCCCTCCACGACGAGACGATCTCCGGGCGCCAGGTCAAGATCGACCGGCTTGAGTGCGGGTCGCGCTTCGCCAGGCCAGCGCGCGGTGACGCCGCGCAGGCGAATCGTCATGGGCCCATCGGGCATAGGCGCAGGGTCATCGGGCGGCGTCGGAATCTCGCGAGGCGTCACCGCCGGCACAATGGTGGCGATGCGATCGGCGCTCGCGCGCACTCTCCACCATGCCGACAGGGCTCCCGGAAGGGCGGCAACAAGTTCGAATACGGCGAGCGGCACCAGCACGAGTAGCGCAAGCACAGGTCCCGTGATTGACCCCGCGACGAAAGCCGGTTCGGTGACGACGAGCACGAGCAGGAGGGTCGCCCCGGCCCCGGCAGTGAAGAGTGATGCGACGCTACCCGCGGCGGCCGACTGCCGCGTCTGGGCGCGTCTCAACTGGGCGTCGATGGCAACCACGCGCTCGCGACGCTCACCATCGGCACCAAAAGCCCGCAGGGTCTCCCACCGCGTCAGGTACTCAAGCACCGCGTCGGCGAGTTCCGCGCGGAGGGGGGCGATGCGCGCATCGGCGCTTCGCGTCAACCCGGCCATGAGTGCCGTGGCCACGACGGTGGTCACGAGTAGACCGACAAGTAGAGCTATGCCCGCCGCGGGCGTCACCCACCAGACGCCCACCACCGCAAGGCCCGAAACGATGAGCGCCGTGACGATCGGCTGCAGCACCCGCAACGGCACATCTTGCAGAGCGTCGACATCGCGCACGAGCGTGGTCAGGAGGTCGCCGCGTCGCACCCCGCGCAACCCATCAGGCGCAACCGGCAGCAGTCGGCGGAAGACGCTCACGCGCAGAGTGCCGAGCGCCCGGAACGCCGCGTCATGGGCGATGAGTCGCTCAAGGTAGCGAAACACCGCTCGACCGAGCGCGAAGGCCCGCACGCCCACAATCGCGAACCCGAGAAACAAGATTGGTGGCTGCTCAGCAGCACGCGCGATGAGCCACGAACTCGTCGCGAGCAACGCCACCGCAGAGCCGCTGGCGAGCACGCCGAGGGCCAACGCCGGCCAGAATGCGCGCAGGGGCGGCAGGGATGCCCTCATGACCGGCCGGCGTTCAGCGCGAGCCGCACGAGCGACTGCTCGACGGCTCAGCGGACGGAGGTCGCTCTCGGTGCGGGCCGTCATCGCGCGGCCTCCGAGACCGCTTCACGCGTGGGCTCGAGCGTGGGCTCGAGCGTGGGCTCGAGGGCGAGCACAGCATCCGCCGCCGCCATCACGGCACGACGGTGGGTGACAATGACAACAAGGCGACCGTCATCAGCGAGCGCACGCACGCCCCGCATCAGGCGCGCCTCGGTCTCGGCGTCGAGAGCCGAGGTGGGTTCGTCGAGCAGAATCACCCGGCACCCTCGCTCGACCGCCCGATAGTGAGCGCGAGCGAGAGCGACGCGCTGAGCCTGCCCGCCCGAGAGCCCCTCGCCCGCAGCGCCGAGTTCGGTGCTGCGGTCAATGTCGTCAGCGGCAGCCCACAGCAGCGAGCGCGTGACGTCGGCTGCATCAACGCGCGCCGAGCCGAGCGCGACAACCGCATCGAGTGTTCCGCCCGTGAGGTCGGGTCGTTGACCAGCCCACGCGATGCGAGACGCTCGATCGGGAGCCGCGACGGGCGCCCCGTCGAGCTCGATGTCGCCTTCGGCCTCGACGAGGCCCAGTACGGCACCCAGGAGTGAACTCTTGCCGGCGCCGCTGGGTCCCGTGACCGCTACGACCGTGCCGGGCATCCACGACGCCGTCAACCGATCGATGACGACTCGACCATCGCGGCGCACAGTGAGCTCGCGCACGCTTAGTGCTGGCGCGAGCTCCGAGTCGTGCACGGCACCCTGGGGGCGTTCGACGGCGCGTCCATGCAGGACATGGTCGTCAGGCACCGTCTCGAGCAGACTCAGCACGTCATCGGCGGCCGCGATGCCCTCGCTCGCCGCGTGGAATTGCGCGCCGACCTGCCGCAACGGGAGGTAGGCCTCGGGCACGAGAATCAACACGAAAAGACCCAGCGCGAGACCGATGTCGCCGTCGATCAGCCGGATTCCGACCGAGACGGCAACAAGCGCAACCGAGAGGCTCGCGGCGAGTTCAAGCGTGAAGCCCGACAAGAACGAGAGCCGCAGAACTTTCATGGTGCGACGGCGATACTGCTCGGTGACGTCGGCAATACGATCGGTCTGACGGTGCTGACGCCCAAACACCATGAGGGTCGACAAGCCCTGCACGACCTCGAGAAACCCCTGGGAAAGCGCTCCGAGTTGCTGCCACTGGCGCCGCTGAACGGCCTGCGTTGCCATACCGATGAGTGCCATGAACACCGGAATGATCGGGAGCGTGAGCACCACCGTAATGCCGGTCACGACGTCGGCCATCAGCAGGGCCACCACGACGATCGGCGTCGCGACCGCCGTAAGGATCAGGTGCGGAAGGTAGCGACCGATGTAGCCGTCCATCGCGTCGAGGCCTTGCCCGAGCAGAGTCGACAGGCGCGCGCTCGAGGTGGAGCCGAGCAGTGCAGAGCCCCCTGCGTCGACCGCGGCGATCACTCGACTGCGCAACTGACTCTTGACGGTCGCTGCGCCCCGCACCGCAAGAGCGTCGAGCAGAGCTTGCGTCGCGGCACGCACGAGAATGCTGATGACCGTCGCCACGAACGGTTCACCGAGCTCTGCGACCGGCACGCCTTCGATAACGCCGACGAGCGAGTGAGCCGCGAACCAGCAGACCGCGATGATGCTCAGCGTGTGAACCGCGGCAACGACCGCGCCGGCCGCCAGCAGAGTGCGGGCGGCCGACGCAGTGCGGAGCAGGCGGGGGTCGAGTGGCTTCAGTGCGCTGCCGCCACCGGAATCGACGCTCGAGTGATCCGGCGACGGAACACCCAGTAGGTGAATGCCTGGTAGGCGAGCACGAGCGGAAGCATGATCACAGCCACCCAGGTCATCACCTCAAGAGTGTATTGAGAACTCGAGGCGTTCGCGATTGTGAGGCTGTAGGCCGGATCAATCGTCGAGGGCATGACGTACGGGTAGAGCGCCGCGAGAATGCTTCCCACCGCGAAAGTGATCGTTGCGGCCATGAGACCAAACGCCCACTTCTCGGCACCCGCACGGTTGGCCACCCACGAACCGATGAGCGCAACCGCCGCAGCGGCTGCCAGAGCGACAAGCACCGGCAGGTGCGCGATGTCGAGGTGCTGGATAACCGTCCAGACCAAGAACGAGGCGGCGACCACGATCGTAATCAAGCCCGAGAGAACCGCGAGCTTACGAGCACGATCCCGCAGCTCGCCGTCGGTCTTGAGCGCCACGAACTGCACACCGTGCGTGAAGAACAGCATGAGGGTCGTGAGGCCGCCCAGGAGCCCGTACGGGTTGAGCAGATCGAACAGCGTGCCGACATAGGTTCCGGTCTCGTCGATTGCGACACCCTGGATGATGTTCGCGAAGGCAACGCCCCAGAGCAACGCGGGCACGGCCGAGCCGATGATGATCATCCAGTCAAACCAGCTCTTCCACTGCTCGGAGCGACCGAGGCGACGGTACTCGAACGAGACGCCGCGCACGATGAGCGCCAACAGAATCAGCAGCAAGGCCAGATAGAACCCGTCGAACAGGGTCGCGTACCAGTACGGGAACGCAGCGAAGAGCGACGCGCCCGCGACGATCAGCCACGTCTCGTTGAGGTCCCACACGGGGCCGATCGTGTTGATCATGACGCGCTTATCGGTGTCGTCTTTCGCGAGGAACGGCAGAGCCATTCCGACGCCGAAGTCGAAGCCGTCGAGCACGAAGTAACCGATGAAGAAGAACCCGACGATGAAGAACCAGAGGACTGCGAGATCCATGATGTGTGCTTCCTTTGACTTGTTTAGTAGACGGTCGCGAGCTTGGCCGGGTCGACGGTCGCGTCTCCGCCACCCTCGTGGTCAGCGTCGTACTTGGCCCACTCGAGCGGACCATCGACCGCGGCGCGCACGATGAGCTTGAACTCGACGACAGCGAGAGCGCCGTACACGAGCGTGAAGGCGATGAGTGAAATGAGCACCTCAAGCCCCGAGACTCCGGGTGAGACGCCGTCTTCGGTCAGCATGAGGCCGAAGACGATCCACGGCTGACGACCCATCTCGGTGAAGATCCAGCCCATGAGGCTTGCGAGCAAGGGCAGCGGAGCCGACCAGATCGCGACCTTCCAGACCCAGTTGCGGGTGGGGGTGCGTCCGCCACGAGTCAGCCACAAGCCGACGACCGAGATCAGGGCCGCGATGGCGCCCAGGCCGATCATCCAGCGGAAGCTCCAGTAGGTCACCCAGATGATGGGCGTGTAATTTCCGGGGCCGAACTCTGATTCGTACTGCGCTTGCAGATCGTTGATGCCCTCAACTGTGCCCATGAAGTCGTGAGTCGACAGGAACGAGAGCAGGTACGGAATGCGGATCGAGAAGAGCTCGCTCGAGCCATCCGGGGTTCCCCAGGTGAAGATCGAGAAGGATGCGCCCGCGGTGGTCTGATAGAGCGCTTCCGCGGCGGCCATCTTCATCGGCTGGGTCTCAACCATGATGAGGCTTAGCTGGTCACCCGTGAGGGCGACGCCGACGAACGCAACGATGTTGACGATGAGGCCGAAGCGCAAGGCGGTGCGCATTTCGTCGAGGTACTGACCACGCGAGAGGTGGTACGCCGCGACAGCGACCATCACCACGGCGGCAAACATGATCGACGCGAAGATCGTGTGCGGGAACTGGGCAAGTGCCACAGGGTTCGTCAGCACGGCACCGATGTCGGTCAGCTCAGCGCGTCCGAGTTCTTCGTTGATCTCGAAGCCCACCGGGTTCTGCATGAAGGCGTTGGCCGCGAGGATGAAGTAGGCCGACATCGTGGTCGAGAGGGCCAGCAGCCAGATCACGGCGAGGTGCAGCTTTGCCGGCAACTTGTCCCAGCCGAAGATCCACAACCCGATCATGCTCGCTTCGAGGAAGAACGCGAGCAGGCCCTCCATGGCCAGCGGGGCGCCGAATACGTCGCCCACAAAACGCGAGTAATCGCTCCAGTTCATGCCGAACTGGAACTCCTGAACGATGCCCGTGACGACACCCATCGCGAAGTTGATCAAGAAGATCTTGCCGAACAGTCGCGTCAAGTGCAGGTATTTGAGTTTCGCCGTGCGTACCCACGCGGTCTGGAACATGGCGACCAAAAGCACCATGCCGATCGTGAGCGGCACAAAGAGGAAGTGGTAGAGGGTCGTGAGACCGAACTGCCAACGGGCCAACAGGAGCGGATCGAGCCATTCGACCACGAGGGGTCACCTGCCTTGCATTGTGAGGGTGCGGGCGACGGATGTCACCGCCGGTTCGAGCCTAGGAACCGCGATCAGCGGGCACAGGGGCCGAAGGTCCCTAATCTTCAGCCCCGTCATGGGTCACGCGCAGAGGCCGCCGATAGGCTCGGGCCGTGAACGAGTGGCTCGACGCGATTCTTGACCTGGTGCAAAGCGTCGACCCGGTGTTGCGCACGGCGCTCGCCGGTCTGTTCATCATGTTGGAGACGACGATTCTGCTGGGCTTGATCATGCCCGGCGACACCGTCGTGCTCGTCGCGAGCACGGCAGTGTCGAGCCCTGCGGAGTATTGGGCGCTCGCTATTGTCGTGATCATTGGCGCACTCGCGGGAGCGTCGCTCGGGTTTGCGATCGGTCGGTTCTTCGGGCCGCGCGTGCGAGCATCCCGTCTCGGTGCCCGCATCGGGGAGAAAAACTGGGTGCGCGCCGAACGATTTCTCGACCACCGAGGCGGCATCGCCGTGTTCGTGTCGCGGTTTCTTCCGGTGCTCCATTCCCTCACGCCGCTCGTCGTGGGCATGAGCGGGATGCGCTACCGCACGTTCATGCTGTGGCTCACGCCCGCCTGCATCATCTGGTCGTTCGCCTACGTGACCGTCGGGTCTGCCGCGGCCGAGGGCTATCGCAGCATCGCCGACTCGCTCGACTCGGCAGCCCTCATCTTCGTCGGCATCATCGTGGGCTTCTGGTTGCTGGTGTTCGCCGTCAAGAAAGTCCTTGACCGCTACGTGTCACGGTTCGCTGATCACCCCGGCGACGGCGACGTGACGACGCGCGAGGACTGAGATCGCACCTCGACGACGAAAGGGGCGGAGCCTCACGGCCCCGCCCCTCTCACTGCTGGTGACTGCGTACTAGCCGAGCAGACCGTTGTCGGTGAGCCACTGCGTGGCGATCGCCGGAGTCGACTCTTGGTCAACGGTGCTCTGCACGTTGAGGGCGACGAGGCCCTCTGCCGTGAGTGCCGCGCTGATGGCGTTGATGATGTCAACGGCCTCGGCGGGCAAGTCCGCCGACGCCAGAGGCACCACGTTCGACGCGAGGAAGAGCCCCTCGGGGTCGGCAAGCGTGACGAGGCCGTTTGAGCCGATGCGCGGGTCGGCGCTGAACACGTTGGCAACGTTGACGATGCCTTCGAGCAACGACTCAACCGTGGTGTCGCCGGTCGCCTGGAAGGAGACCGTGACGCCATAGACCGACTCAAGGCCCGTCGGGCCATAGGGGCGCTCTTCGAGCTCGGGGAAGCCGCCGAGGATCAGCCCGTCGACACCCGCAAGGTCGGCGATCGATTCGAGGCCGTTCGCCTCAGCGAACTCGGCGGTGACGTTGTAGCTGTCTTGGTCGGTAGCCGACGACTGGTCGAGCACCTGCAGCCCGTCGGGCACGGCACCCTGCAGTTCGGCGAAAACGTCGTCTGACTGCGTGGCGGTGGTGTCGGGCACCCAGAATTGCAGGAGGTTACCGGTGTACTCCGGGAACAGGTCAACTTCGCCCGCCTCGATCGCGGGAATGTACGCGTCGCGCTGTCCGATATTGAAGTTGCGCTCAACGTCGAATCCGGCGTTCTCGAGCGCCTGAGCGTAAATCTCAGCGATGATCTCGTTCGAGTAGTAGGCCTGCGAACCGACAACGATCGTCTCCGCAGGAGCGTCCGTATCCGGCTCGGGCGCCAGCGGGTCGCCCG
>CAYWZI010000021.1:0-20719 GCA_964462815.1 uncultured Microbacteriaceae bacterium | reverse complement strand
CAAGGAGCTGCAGGAGATCATCGCCATCCTCGGTGTCGACGAGCTCTCCGAGGAAGACAAGATCGTCGTGTCGCGTGCACGCCGCATCCAGCAGTTCCTCTCGCAGAACACCTACATGGCGAAGAAGTTCACGGGTGTTGAGGGCTCGACGGTTCCGCTGAAAGACACGATCGAGTCGTTCGACGCCATCGCCAAGGGCGAGTTCGACCACGTGGCCGAGCAAGCGTTCTTCAACGTCGGCCCGATCAGCGATGTGGAAGAGCGCTGGGCTCAGATTCAGAAGGAGAACGGCTAGTCATGGCCGAACTCACGGTGAGCGTCGTCTCGGCCGACCGCGAGGTCTGGTCGGGGCGCGCGAAGCAAATCGTGGCGCGCACGACCGAGGGCGAGATCGGAATCTTGCCGGGTCACGAGCCCTTGCTCGGAATCCTGAGTGCAGGCGAAGTGCGCATCACCCCCACGGAGGGCGCGGTCGTGGTCGCTCAAGCCGAAGACGGCTTCCTGTCCGTCGAGAACGACACCGTCACGATCGTCGCGGGCGCTGCCGCTCTCGCCTAGGTGAGTCGCGTGCCGCTGGCCGTCGCGCGCGGCTGATGTTGCTGCTTCTTCCGCCGTCGGAGACGAAACGCGACGGCGGCACCGCTGGTGTGCTGACGATCGATTCGCTGTCGTTTCCGTCGCTTCGCGAGCCACGGAAAGCAGCGCTCCAGGCGATGGAGGCGCTGACCGCCGACGACGCTCTCGCCGCGCGCGCCCTCAAACTCTCGGAAACCGCCGCACCCGCTGAACTCAGGCGAAATCATGAGCTGCGCTCCAGTGCGACACAGCCCGCGATTGAGCGCTACACGGGAGTGCTCTTCGATGCCCTCGACGTCGCCTCGTTGACCCCTGCGGCTCGGCGGCGGGCGTCGTCGCATCTTGTCGTGCACTCGGCGTTGTTCGGCCTCCTGCGAGCCGACGATCTCATTCCCGCGTATCGGTTGTCGTGTGACAGCCAGTTGCCCGACCTGCCCCTGAAGGCACTGTGGCGTGAACCGATCTCGGCCGTACTCGCCGAGCAGTCCGAGGTCATCGTCGACCTCCGGTCGGCCGGCTACGCCGCGCTCGGCCCCCTGCCGGATTCGCCCCGCGCTGTGGGAGTGTCCGTGATGGCGATCGGCGATGACGGCGTCGCTCGGGCACTTAACCACTTCAACAAGAAGGGCAAGGGCGAGTGGGTGCGCGATCTGTTGTCGGCCGGGTCGTTGCCGACAGGCATCGACGCACTGTGTCGACGATCGGTCGAGCTGGGCTGGCCACTGCGTCGGAGCGGTGAACGGATGCTCGAACTCACCGTGCCCGGAACTCTTCCGCCGCGCGCCAGCACCCCGTGACGTGATCATCGACGAGGCCCGCTGATTGCATGAGTGCGTAGGCGGTGGTCGGGCCGACAAAGCGCAGTCCGCGAGCCTTGAGAGCTCGAGCCAGTGCGCGCGACTCATCGGTTTGCGCGGGGACGTCCGCGAGCGTCGCCGGGCGAGTGACACGAGCGCGTGGCCGAAATGACCAGATCAAGGCATCGAGGCCACCCGGCTCCGCGTCGAGCCAGTCGAGAAGCACTCGTGCGTTTGCGATGGTGGCGTCGACCTTCGCGCGATTGCGAATGATGCGCTCATCGGCCATGAGCCGAGCCACATCGCGTTCGTCGAACTCAGCGACGCGCCGCCAGTCGAAGTCGTGAAAGGCTCGGCGAAAGCCTTCGCGGCGGCGAAGGATGGTGATCCACGAGAGACCACTCTGGAACGCTTCGAGCGACAGCTTCTCGAACAAGGCCCGATCGCCGTGCAACGCAACACCCCACTCCTCATCGTGGTAGCGCTGATAGAGCGGGTCGTTGCCCGCCCACGCGCATCGTGGCCGTTCGTCGGCCTCCGGCGTCACGTCAGTGGAGTCATGGCTCGGTGAGACCTCACTCGTCACCGGTGCGCGATTCCCTCGTGGTCGAGAAGCCAGACCTTGGTGGGAATTCCGTTGCCCGCACTGTAGCCGGTGATGCGGGCGTCACTCGCGAGCACGCGGTGACAGGGAATCAGCAGGGGCACAGGGTTCGCGCCGACAGCACCGCCGACGGCCCTACCCGCCGTCGGGCGACCGGTCGCGCGCCCCAATTCGCCATAGCCGCGCACGGCTCCGAAGGGGATCTCGATGAGTTGCTTCCAGATAGCTTCTTGAAAGGGGGTGCCCGTGGCGCTCACCGGCACGGTGAACTCTCGTCTCCGGCCAGCGAAGTACTCGGCGAGCTGCGACGCTGCACGCGAGAGCACGGAGGTGCGTGATTCGGGGAGTCCGTCAGTGGAGAGCACGCCGTCTGTTTCGATCTCAAGTCTCGTGACGACCGAACCCTCGCTCTGGAGCGCGATACGCCCGAGGGGGGAGTCGATCGTGAGCAGGCCCGCTGTCGGGGTGGTGGGGGGAGTCATGGTTCGAGGCTAACGCGGGCGAGCATCCGTTCACTGGCGGTTCTGAGACATGGGGATTCTCGTCGCGGAACGATCACGGGGGAGGATGGGCACATGACATCGATGCCGCTGCGTTCGCTTGGCCACTCTGAGATGCTCGTCTCGGCGGTGGGCCTCGGGTGCAATAACTTCGGGCGTCCGGGGAGTCCGACAGAAGAACAAGCGGGCACCTCACGCGTGCTGCACGCAGCACTCGACCACGGAATCACTCTGCTCGATACGGCAGAGATGTACGGCTACAGTCACGGGCGCAGCGAGACGATGATGGGCGTCGCACTCGCGGGTCGGCGCGACCGCGTTGTGCTCGCAAGCAAGTTCGGCAACGCGGGCGCGAAGAACCCCGACCTTCTCGACGTGCCGCATGGTACCCGTCGCTACATCAGGGCTTCGGTCGAAGGCTCGTTGCGTCGTCTGCGCACCGACTATCTCGATCTCTACCAGCTGCACACTCCCGACCCAGAGACCCCGATTGACGAGACACTCGCTGCATTAGACGAGCTCATCGACGCGGGGTTGGTGCGGTACATCGGCCACTCCAACTTCACGGCCACGCAGTTGCTCGAGGCTGACGCGGCGGCGACAGCGGGCGAGCATCCTCGATTCACTTCGGCCCAGAACGAATACAGCCTGCTCGTGCGCGACGCCGACGCCGAGTTGATTCCTGCCGCGGTGGAATCAGGCGTCGGGCTCCTTCCGTACTACCCGCTCCACCACGGCCTGCTGACGGGAAAGTTCACACGCGATGGCGGGCCCGCTGACACTCGCATCATGCGGCAGCGCCCACAACTGGTCGATCAGGCGCCGTGGGACCGCATCGAACGGTTCGCCGCACTCGCCTCAGCGCGAGGCCTCGGGATGCTCGAGGCAACCATCGGCTGGCTGCTGAGTCGCCCCGCACTGAGCTCGGTGATCGCCGGGGCGACGTCGGTCGAACAGATCGCACAGAACACGGCAGCAGCCGATGCGTGGCACCCGACCGCCGACGATATCGCACTCATCGACGAGCTGTTCGCACCGGGAACAACGACCAGGGCATGACGATCGCGAGCCCGACCTACTAGTCGGTGGTCTCGATCGGGAGTGGGGTGATGTTGAGCGCTCGATTCAGGGCGCTGGCTTGCTCGTTGAGCGTCGTGAACTCTGCAACCAGAGCGTTGTAGGCGTCGATCGTCGCATTGGTGGCATCGATGCGCGCCGTGAGGGCACTCTGGCGGGCAACGAGCGCGTCACGATCCCGCTCGAACGCGGACTGGCTGGTGTAGCCACCGGGCAGCTCGGCCCGCGCATTAAAGGCGGTGATGTCCGCCTCGAGAGCGGCGGCATCACGCTCCGTCACTTCGCGCTCGGCAGCGATCTGAGCAGCGAGTGCCTCGAGTTCACTATTCAGCCGACTGAGTTCTGACTCGAGGTCGACGAAGATCTTCTCGATCTGTTGCCAGATACTGACGACCACACCGCGGTCGATGAAGTACTCGGAATAGTGTGTCTCGAGTTCGTCGGGCAACGACGCGATCTCGGTGCCCAGAATCGCGTAGAGCTCGGGCACCCGCGACGACGGATCAAACTCTTCGTACGACGCGATCCGCTCGACGAGCTCGTGGTCGGGCCCTAAAGCCGCGAAGGCTGCTTCGAGGGGCGCCTCAAGCGCGGCTCGCTCCGCAGGCGTCAGACGGTCCCATGCCGCGTGCAGCATCTCGTGAGCAGCAACGACAATCTCGAACGGTTCGAGGTCGGCGTCAGTGATGTCGTAGAGGTAAATGCGCGCATCGGCGAAGGTGAAGCACCCCAACACCCCGATCCCCGGTTCGTCGCGGGAGCAGAATAGGTCAAAGCTCTCAGCGGGGACCAGCTCAGGCGTGCTGGCGTAGAAGACGAACCGGCCGCGTTCGGTCATGTCGGCGTCGGTCGCGAGAGCCGAGACGGCGAGAGGCGGTTCGAAGCGGTACACCGTGACGGCATCGCTGATCAGTCGGGAGTTCGCCACGGCCCAGCCGGCGCCCGCCACAACGGCCGCTTGAGCGGCGATGCTCACCGCAGCGAGCGCGATCAGAACCCCACGCCCCACCCGTGCCGCACGGGAGCGCGGCACGGTCGTCGTTGGTTCGCGGTGGGCCATGGTTTAACGGTAGCGGGAGAGCCTGCGCTATCGAGCGAGCACCGCCATGGCTGCATTGAGCGTTGTGGCGAACAACGCCCAGAGCCAGTAGGGAACGAGAAGCCAGGTCGCGACGAGGCTCACATCGGCGAAGCGGAAGATCGTGGCCAGCAGAGCCACATTGAGCGCAACGATGATGACGAGCGCGATCCACAGACCGGGAGCGCCGAGAAGACCGCCGAGCGCGAAGAACGCTGGGCTCCACAACGCGTTGAGCGTCAATTGCACCGCGTTGGCGCGGAGAGCTCGCGATCGCTCAAACGATGCGGGTCGCCGCCAGACGAGCCACGCACCCACCGCCATCGCCGTATAGAGAACGGTCCAGACCGGGCCGAAGACGGCGTTGGGTGGGGTCCACATCGGTTTTGGTGCGTCGGTGTACCAGCCAGCGATCGCGCCCGCGGAGGCGAACGATCCCACTGCGGCAATGGCTGAGACGATTGCCAAGAAGCCCACCAGCCCGACGACTTGCTGCGACAACGGCAGGGCCGATGAGGTCGCCGAGGAGGTGTTCGTCGTCGACGATCTACTCATTGCGGTCACGGCACCTCCCTCGCGCTCCGCTGAGAGTAAAGCCCAAGTCTCCGAAGCTCCTGCGTGCTGTCTGCGCGTCAGGCCGAAATCTCGAAAGACGAGGTTTCAGTGTCCGATCAACGGGCTCATCGCACGGGCGACGAGTGACGCCTTGCCGGTCGCGCGTTCCTCGGCATCCGCCGCCGTCATCGCGACGAGTCCAGCATTCGCGCCGATGAATCGCAGCGGCTCGGGTTCCCACGACGGAGAAAGATGCCCGACCCATGGCAGCCGGGTGAGTTCGGTGTCGCGGCCGGTCACGAGGTCAGCGAGCGTGCGACCGGCGAGGTTCGTCGTCGACAGTCCATCGCCGACATACCCGCCCGCTGAGCCGAGCCCCGTACCCGCGTCGTATGACACGCTTGCGTGCCAGTCGCGCGGTACTCCGAGTGGCCCACCCCAGGCGTGCTCGATGGTGAGAGGCGGCAATTGCGGAAACAGCTCGTGCAGCGTGGCCACCAGGTGTTCGAAGACGCGGTCGACGCGGTCGTACTCGCTCCGAATGGCACTGCCCCAGTGATAGCGAGCACCGCGACCACCGAAAGCGATGCGGTTGTCGGCGGTGCGTTGACCATAAATGACGAGGTGGCGACCGTCAGAGAACGTCTGCCCGTGTGCGATGCCCATGGCGTCCCATACCTCGTCGTCGAGCGGCTGGGTCGCGACCATGAGCGAGTACAGCGGCAGAATGCGACGCTTCGTCTGGGCGATCGCTGCGCCATAGCCTTCAAGGGCCGAGATGATGTGGCGCGTGCGGACGACTCCGCGGTTCGTGCGCACGAGGCCCGATTCCCAGCTCTCGACCGTGGTCTGTTCGTGGATGACCGCGCCCTGCTGTTCGACAGCGCGAGCGAGCCCGCGCACGAGGGCGGCCGGGTGCACGCGAGCGCAGGCCGGGTCGTAGACGGCGCCACGGGCATCCCGCGCAGTCACCCGGTCGGCACCCCACAACTCGAGCGCATCGACGCCGTAGCCGCGCGCCACGTCGACAGTCTCGACCGCCGCTCGCCACTGGGTGTCACTGCGTGCGAACACGATCGTGCCACCGCGAACGAAGTCGCAGTCGATGCCAATGGCTGCAGCGGCAGAGCCAACCTCGTCAACCGTCTCGACCATCGCGCGGCGCATGGCGAGGGCGGCGTCCCGGCCGTGACGCTTCTCGAGTGCGCTTGTCGAAGCAGGAAAGAGCGCGCTGCACCAACCGCCATTGCGACCCGACGCCCCGAAGCCAGCGATCTCCTTCTCGAGCAGCGTGATGCGCAAGGAGGGGTCGCGTTTCTGCACCTCATGAGCGGTCCACAAGCCGGTGAGCCCTGCGCCGATGATGGCGACATCGGTGTCGATGTCGCCATCGAGCGCGGCGCGAGGCGTCAGATCGTCATCGACCGTCGCATGCCAAAAGCTGAGCCCGCGGTAGTCAAAGCCGGCGCCCGAGGAAGCGTTTGCGCTCAGAGCAGCTTTCCCGCCTCGGTCAAGACGCGGCGCAAGATGCCCTCGATCTCGTCGAACTCGGCCGGCCCAATCGTGAGCGGGGGAGCGAGCTGAATCACGGGGTCGCCCCGGTCATCGGCGCGGCAGTAGAGTCCGGCGTCGAAGAGCGCCTTCGAGAGGAAGCCGCGCAGCAAACGCTCGGATTCCGCCTCGTTGAACGTCTCTTTGGTCTCTTTGTTCTTGACGAGTTCGATGCCGAAGAAGTAGCCCTCGCCGCGCACGTCGCCGACGATCGGGAGGTCTTTCAGGCGCTCAAGTGCGGCCCGGAACTTCGGCGAGTTCTCGCGAACGTGGGCGAGGATTCCCTCTTCTTCCATGATGTTGAGGTTCTCGAGAGCAACAGCAGCCGACACGGGATGCCCGGCAAAGGTATACCCGTGGTAGAACGCCGTCTGGCCGTGCTTGAAGGGCTCGTAGAGTCGGTCGCTCACGATCATTGCGCCAAGCGGCGAGTAACCGCTCGTGAGGCCCTTAGCCGAGGTAATGATGTCGGGCACGTAGCCGAGCGCGGTGCACGCGAACATCTCGCCGATGCGGCCGTAGGCGCAAATGACCTCGTCACTCACGAGCAACACGTCGTGCTTGTCGCAGATCTCGCGCACGCGGGCGAAGTACCCGGGGGGCGGCGGGAAGCAGCCGCCCGAGTTCTGCACGGGCTCGAGGAAGACAGCCGCAACGGTGTCGGGGCCTTCGAACAGGATGGCCTCTTCGATGCGGTTGGCAGCCCACTGGCCGAACTCCTCGAGCGAACCGTGGAAGCCCATCTCTTCCGCGCGGTAGTAGTTAGTGTTGGGCACGCGGAACCCGCCGGGGGTGAGCGGCTCGAACATCTCCTTCATGCCGGGAATTCCCGTGATCGCGAGGGCGCCCTGCGGCGTGCCATGGTAGGCGATCGCGCGCGAGATGACCTTGTGCTTCATGGGCTTGCCGGTGAGCTTGAAGTATTGCTTGGCGAGCTTCCAGGCTGACTCGACAGCCTCGCCACCACCCGTGGTGAAGAAGACGCGGTTGAGGTCACCGGGTGCGTAGTCGGCCAACCGGTCAGCCAGCTCAATGGCGGTCGGGTGCGCGTAGGACCAGAGGGGGAAGAAGGCCAGCTCTTCGGCCTGCTTGCGGGCCGCCTCGGCGAGGCGCTCGCGGCCATGGCCAACCTGAACGACGAAGAGGCCCGAGAGCCCGTCGATGTACTTGTTGCCCTGTGAGTCGTAGATGTGGTGGCCGTCACCGCGCACGATGATGGGCACACCGTTACCGGCTTCCATGCCGGATTGGCGGGCGAAGTGCATCCACAGGTGGTCTTTTGCCTTCTGCTGCAAGTCGGCTTCCGTGGCTGCGTCGAGTGCTGCTCCGGCGGGGGCAATGGTGGTGTCGATGGTCATGGCGCTGATTTCCTTCTCGTGATGCTTCGTGGGCTTCTCGGTCGTGGACGACGAAGCGGGTCGCTCGTCGGTCGCGGTGGCGGTTTCCTTGTGGACAGTGCTCATCGGGTTCCCCAGTTGTAAAACTGCTTCTGCAGTCGCAAGTAGACGAAGGTCTCGGTCGACTGCACGCCATCGATGGCGCGAATCTGCTTGTTGAGGAGGTCAATCAGGTCATCATCGTTCTCGCACACGACTTCCGCGAGAATGTCGAAGCTGCCCGCCGTCAAGACCACGTAGTCGACGGCGCGAATCTGACTGAGCTTCTCAGCGACGTGGGCGGTGTCGCCCGCGACGCGCACCCCGATCATGGCCTGTCGATAGAAGCCCAGTTGCATCGGGTCAGTCACGGCGACGACCTGCATGACGCCAGCGTCGGTCAGTTTCTGCACCCGCTGCCGCACGGCTGCCTCGCTCAGGCCGACCGCCTTGCCGATCTCGGCGTACGAGCGACGACCGTCGGTCTGCAGTTGCTCGACGATCGCCTTCGACACCTCATCGAGGTGCACGGGCTTGGAACGGGTGGCCATGAGCCGATTGTGTCAGCCGGAGCGTGTCTCCACAAGCGATTCCGCAGATAAAGACCGCGAAAAGCGACGAAATCCGTCGCTTGGTCATGCCGCGACACAGCACCACCGCGCTACAGTATCCGCATGAACGTACGCACTCTGCACAACGTGGTCGGCGGCGAGGCGGTTGCCAGCACCGCGGACTCCCACATTGAACTCATCGACCCGGCAACGGAGCAGGTCTACGCGCACGCGCCGATCAGCACGCCAGCCGAGATCGACGCCGCCTACGCCTCGGCCGAAAGCGCGTTCCGCTCGTGGGGCCGCACGACCCCTGCCGAGCGACAGTTGGCTCTCTTTCGCCTCGCTGACGCGATGGCCGAGCACGCAGAAGAATTCGCCGACCTCGAGTCACAAGACACCGGCAAGCCCCGCGCCACGCTCGTCGCCGACGAAATCGATCAGTCGATCGATCAGTTGCGGTTCTTCGCCGGTGCCGCTCGCGACCTCGACGGCCGCTCTGCCGGTGAGTATCTCGCCGACCACACCTCGTTCGTTCGACGGGAGCCAATCGGGGTCATCGGGCAGGTGACGCCCTGGAACTACCCGCTGAACATGGCGGTCTGGAAGATCGCCCCGGCGATTGCGGCGGGCAACACGGTCGTGCTCAAGCCCTCTGACACGACCCCACTGGCAACCGTGCGCCTCGCCGAGCTCGCGGCGGGCATCCTGCCCCCGGGTGTTCTCAATGTGGTGCTTGGTGACCGCACGACGGGCGCGGCGTTGCTCCAACACCCCACTCCGCAGATGGTTGCGATCACGGGGTCGGTGCGTGCGGGCATGGAAGTGGCCAAGGCCGCAGCAAGCGACCTCAAGCGCGTTCACCTTGAGCTGGGTGGCAAAGCGCCCGCCCTCGTCTTTGCCGATGCCGACCCGGTGAAGGTGGCCGAGGGTCTGGTGTTGGCCGCGTACTTCAACGCCGGTCAAGACTGCACAGCTGCTACCCGCGTCATCGTCCATGAGTCGCTTCATGACGACCTGGTCGCCGCACTCGTGGAGCGTGCGCGCACCGATGGTCGCACGGGCGCCCCGCGCGACGAGGGAATTCTCTACGGCGCGCTCAACAATGCGAACCAGTTGGAGCGGGTTGCCGGAATCGTTGATCGATTGCCCGACCACGCTCAGATCGTGGCAGGCGGAGCCCGCCAGGGCGATGTGGGGTACTTCTGGCCGGCGACAATCGTGACCGGCATGCGACAAGACGACGAGGCTGTGCAAGAAGAAATCTTCGGGCCGGTGCTCACGGTGCAGACTTTCCGCACCGAGGAGGAGGCGCTCGCGCTTGCCAATGGGGTGCGATACGCACTCGCCGCATCGGTCTGGACCAACGATCACGCTCGCGCGATGCGGTTGAGCCGAGACCTTGATTTCGGATGCGTCTGGATCAACACCCACATTCCCTTCGTGAGCGACATGCCGCATGGCGGCTTCAAGCACTCGGGGTATGGAAAAGACCTGTCGCACTACGGCTTCGAGGACTACACGCGCCTCAAGCACGTGATGTCCTACATCGGTTTCTGACGGCACGGGATACCCACCTCGACATGTCGACACCGGACGGCGACCTTGACGACACGATCATTCGTCTCATCGAGCCGCTCGTTCCGCCGAGTAGGCCGATGCCGGAACCGCTCGAGCTCGCGCCGCACCCCATCGTTCGATGGGCGCTGCGTGTGCGCGGCACGACGACGATCGTCCCCCTTGACCGACCCGTCGATGTCGGTCGGCAACCGGGCACGAGTCGCATCAACGAGAACCCCGCTCCCCGCCGTGTTGTGATCCCCGATTCTTCGGGTGAACTCTCTGCTCGCCACGTGCGCATCGAGCAAGTGGGAGAAACGGTGGTCGTCCACGATCTCGGGTCGACCAATGGCGTGGTCGTACACTGGGCGCGGGGGGCTTCACGGCGTTTGCGTCGACGCGAATCAATCGCGGTGCTTCCTGACGCTGTCATTACGCTCGCCGAGGGCGTCGAACTCGACTTCGTGGTCGATTCGCCACCCGCTGCTGAACACGATCGCGATGACTGACGGACGCACCGCCCGACCTACCGCCCGACGTATCGCACCGACCATCCTCGACATTCGGAGCCCACCGTGACCGCCCTTGGACGAAGCAGTGTTCGTCACTTCGTGACGATGCCCGACCACGGTGAAGCGATCGAGCTGTCATGGCACGGTGTGACGCACACCGGCTATCGCCGAGCCGCGAATGAAGACAGCTACTTGGCTGATGTGCCCTTGTTTGCGGTCGCCGACGGCATGGGCGGGCACTCACAGGGTGATCGCGCGAGTGACTCGGTCGTGAGGCGGTTGCAGGCGGCGGTCGACGGCGACTTCATTGCTCTTCCGGCCATCGTGGAGGCTCTCAACCTCGCCACCTGGGATATCCACCAGCTCGACGAAGCCGATCGGGGAATCGGAACAACGGTCACGGGGGTTGGCCTCTCACTCGATGAGGGGCGCCCGGTGTTGACCGTCTTTAACGTCGGCGACTCGCGCGTGTACCGATTTCTCGGCAATGAGCTTTGTCAGGTCACGACCGACCACTCTCTCGTGCAAGAAATGGTCGATGCGGGCAATCTGACGGCCGAGCAAGCAGAGCACCATCCCGAAGCGAATGTCATCACTCGCGCTGTGGGTTTCTCTGTCGAACCGGAGATTGACGTGGTTCAGCTTGAGCTCGAGACCGGCATGCGTCTGCTGTTGTGTTCGGACGGTCTCACGAAGGAGGTGCCGCCCGAGCGGCTGCGACTTCATCTCGCCGCGCGCCTCAGCGCGCGGGAGACCGCGAACGCCCTCGTCGACGCCGCGCTCGCTCAAGGTGGTCGCGACAACATCACCGTCGTCGTCGTCGACGTGGTGCATGCTCCAGAGACTCAGGGTGGGCAGTCTCTACACTGAGAGAACAGCTGCGGGGGCGACAGCGGAAGGGGGTAGGTGATGGTAAATCGGCGACCGTCTGAGCCTCCCGTGCTGCCAGGTTTCAGTCATGTACGACTTCTCGGAAGCGGCGGGTTCGCCGACGTGTTCTTGTACGAGCAGAATATGCCGCGCCGCCAGGTCGCCGTGAAGGTGCTGCTCTCGGCGGTCGTCACCGATCAGGTTCGTCAGATGTTTCAGGTCGAAGCCAACCTGATGGCGCAACTCTCGTCTCATCCGGGAATCCTCACGGTGTATCAGGCGAGTATCTCGGCAGATGGACGCCCGTATCTCGTGATGGAGTTGTGCTCGTCGAAGCTCAGCACGCGCTACCGCACCGAGCGAATTCCCGTTGCCGATGTGTTGCGCATCGGCGTGCAGATCGGGAGTGCGATTGAAACCGCTCACCGTAGTGGAGTGTTTCACCGTGACATCAAGCCGTCGAACATTCTCATGACGGCCTACGGCCATCCGGTGCTCAGCGACTTCGGCATCGCCTCAACACTGGGTTCGTCGGGCTCGGACGACAGTGTGGGCATGTCAATTCCGTGGTCGGCTCCCGAGGTTCTGCTTGATGACACGACCGGGTCTGTGCACAGTGAAGTGTGGTCGCTCGGGGCGACCCTCTACACGCTACTGGCCGGGCGCTCGCCCTTTGAAGTCACCGATGGTTCGAACCGAGCCGATGACCTCATCGCTCGCATCACGCGGGCACACGTTCCGTCTCTTGACCGCGATGATGTTCCTGCGTCGCTTGCGGCCGTGCTCGCTCGTTCCATGTCGCGCAACCCTGAACGTCGTCAACAGACAGCGCTGGAGCTCGTGAGGGATCTGCAGCGGATCGAGGCCGAGCTCGGCGTTGACACAACGCAAGCAGACGTCGCCATGGACGATTGGGCCGTCGCCACGATGGGTGACCCGGGAGATCGAACCCTCGTTCGCGGCGTCGCGTCTCGACCTCCTACGGCGGCGGTCAACCGCCGTCGGCGACGCCGACGAGCGCCAGCCGCCGCCGCATTCGCCGAAACGCCCGCCGAGCTCCCCGTCGTCTCAGCGTCGTCGGCTCGCCGCACCCGGCTCATCGCCGGTGCACTCGTCGCTGTGTCGTTGGCAGTCATCGCCCTCGGCGCAACGGCAACCCTGCTCGCGATTCAGGGCGGTGACCGTGAGCTGCCTCGTGTCACGAACGTTGAGGCACAACTCGATGGCGCAACGGTCGTTTTCTCGTGGAGTGATCCCGGCCTCGCCGCCGGGGACACCTTTCAGGTGCGGCTTGGAGACGGTACTGAGGTGTTTCAACGGTCGGAGGAGTTCGTGGTGGCAGCATCACCCGGCGATCGACCGTGTCTGACCGTTCGAGTGGTGCGCGAGGGCCGCCTCGGACCAGCTAGCGACGAGAAGTGCGCGGAAGTCGCGGGGGGATGAGCGGATGATTCGCCGCGGGTTCACGCGCCACCGTTCCGCTGCGTTGACGGCGGCCTGTTCGGGGTTGGTCGCGGCGATCGTCGCGACGGTCGCCATCGTGTCGACCGGCTTCCAAGCCCAACGACTCGATCTGCACGATGGCGCCGTGTGGGTCGTCAACGAAGAGCTTCAGGCCGTCGGTCGCGCCAACCTGCAGGTCGGCGTGCTCGACTCGGTCATCCCCGGTGAGGGTGCGCGCCTGAGTGTTGTGCAGCGCGGTTCCGACGTCATCGTTGTGGACGAGACCAATGCGACGGCCGAGCTCGTCGACGTTACGCGGTCGGAAATCACAGATTCGGTAGCGCTTCCCCCCGACGAGCCATTCGTCGCGCTTGCCTCGTCGTCGGTCATCGTGCACAGTGGCGGCACCGGCGAGACCTGGGTGACCCCACGCCTCGCTTTCGACGGGTTCGATCCGGCCTCGATTGCCTCCTTCCAGTTCGGCCCGCGCAGTGCCGTCAGCGCAACCGATCAGTTCGGCATGGTCGCCGTCTCGCCGGGGCTCCGCGAGGTGTACCGAGTCGCGCCTGATCGTTCCGACCGTGTTGAGCAGACCTGGACCATCGATGTGCCGGCATCGGCAGAGGTGCAGATCTCGATCGCTCAGGGTCAGTGGGCCGTGCTCGAGGTGGCGGCGCGACTGCTGCATCGCGAGTCTGGTGTTATCGATCTGTCGGAGGTCATCGCGGCGTCGGGGGCTCCCGTGCTCGCTGATGCGAGTGACACTGCTTCATCGCTGCTCATCGGCCACCGAGATGGTCTCCTTTCTGTCGACCTCGCGACAGGATCGATCACTGAGCTCGTTGTCGATCGACAGGGAGCACCAGCCGCTCCCGTGGACGTGGCCGGCTGCACCTACGCTGCGTGGAGCGACGGACTTGCCTGGCGGCGCTGCGGAGAGGACATCACCCAACTCGCACTCGACCAGGTTCCCGCCGCGGCCGACCTTGGGTTCGTTCTTCGTGATGACCGCGTCGTGCTCAATGATCGTGCTGCCGGTGCATCGTGGGCAGTGCAGGCCGACGGCCGGCTCATCGACAACTGGAATGACCTCATCCGTGACGAAGAAGACGAGAGGGAGCAACAGCTCGATCAACTTGACACGCCGCCCGAACTTGAGCGCGCGCAGCAGCCCCCTGTCGCGGTCGATGACGACTTCGGAGCTCGACCAGGGAGAGCGAGCACACTACCCGTGTTGCTCAACGACAGTGATCCGAACGGTGACGTTCTCGTCATCAGTTCGGTCGATCAGCTTGATCCGCAAGTCGGACGAATCGACATCATCGATGACGCCCAGTTGCTGCAGGTGACTCTTAAGAGTGCCGCAGGGGGAGTCGTGGAGTTCTCCTACACGATCACCGACGGACGCGGAGGGTCGGATACCGCCGTCGTGCGCGTAGCAATCCGGGCACCCGGCGAGAACTCGGCCCCTGTTCAAGTGCGCACTAGCAAGACCACGGTGTCCCAGGGTGCGACGGCGACTGCCTCGGTACTGGGTGATTGGTTCGATCCCGATGGAGACCCGGTCTACCTCGAGCAAGCAACGACTCCGCCGCCCGACCGCGCGACCTTCCGACCCGATGGTCGTGTGACGTTCGTCGAGAACGGGGGAGTCGGTGAGTTGCGCACGGTCATTCTCTCGGTCAGCGACGGATCGGCGACGGGACTCGGCGAGCTGGCCGTCACGGTGCGCCCGGCCGGACAGACCCCGATCATCGCCGAGCCGTTTGTTGTGCTGGCATATGCCGGGCAGGAGGTGCGGGTTGAGCCCCTGGTTCACGTTCGTGGCGGAAACGGAACGATCCGGCTCTCGGCTGTGCCGGAGAAGAGCGGCGTGACGATTACGCCGAATCTCGATCGCGGTGTGTTCCGCTTCTCCAGCGATGAGGTGCGCACGCACTATCTCGAGTACGTCGTGACCGATGGCACAACGACGGCAACGGGGATCATCCGCGTCGACGTCGCTACGCCGCCTGAGGCCGGGTCTGCTCCGATCACGGTTCCGAAGACGCTCTTCGTTCGCACTCTCAGCAGTGCAACGATCGCGGTTGCGACGGCAGATATCGACCCGTCGGGTGGTGTCCTCGTCGTTACCGGAATCGTCGGGTTGTCGCCCACGTCGGGCATCCGGGCGGAAGTTCTCGATCAGCGAGATGTCCGCATCACGCTAGGGCGCCCGCTGGCTGGCCCCCAAACGGTCGAGTACCGCATTAGCAACGGCCTGTCGGAGGCCTCCGGCACCATCACGGTCATCGAGATTCCGCGGCCAGACCAGCTTCAGCCTCCGGTCGCGGTTGATGACGCGATTACCGTCAGAGTCGGCGACGCCGTCACGATTCCCGTGCTGGCGAACGATGAGCACCCCGACGATGAACCACTCACGCTGAACCCAACGTTGGTTCAAGGTCTCACGGGGGAGTCGGGGGTGCTCTTCACGGCTGGTGACCGGCTGCGGTACCTCGCGCCCGATCAGCCCGGAGACTTTACCGCCATCTACGAGGTGCTCGGGCCGCTCGGAGAACAGCGTGCCCAGGCAACCGTTCGCATCAGCGTTCGGGAGGTCAACGAGTCGACGAACCAAGCTCCGATCACGCGCACGGTGACTGCTCGTGTGATCGCGGGCGAGACGGTCCGCATCGTCATCCCGGTCGACGCGATGGACCCAGACGGCGACTCGGTACAGGTGATCGGGCAAGAGTCGAGCCCCGAAAAGGGCACGGTCATCGAGACCGGTCTCGACTTCATTGACTATCAGGCAGGTAGCTACTCTGCAGGAACCGACGAGTTTCGCTACACCGTCGTCGATGCACTAGGCGCCCGATCATCGGGACTCGTTCGCGTCGGCATCAGCCCGCGGCTCGACGGAGCACGCAACCCGGTTGCCAACGATGACCAAGTGCTCCTTCGACCGGGCTTCACGGTGCTCGTTCCGGTGCTCGACAACGACACCGACCCCGATGGAAGCGTTCTACGGGTGACGTCGATTGAGGCGAACGACAATGAGGTCACCGCGAGCGTGGTTGATCAGCAGTTCGTCCGCGTGACTCCTCCGAGCGAACCGGGGCAGTATGGCCTCGTCTATTCGATCGAGAACGCCTTCGGTGGCTCATCGCAGGCCTTCATCACGGTAACGGTGAGTTCTACGGCGCCCCTGTCCGTGCCGGTCGCACGCGACACGGTGCTCTCCCTCACCGACATTCTCGAGCGCGATCAGATTGCCGTGGATGTGCTCGCGCAGGTCTTCTTCGCCGAAGGCGAGGTCGCCGAGCTGGGCCTAGAACTCGTCTCGGGCTTTGAGTCGGGTGCGCGCATTCAAGACGATCGTCGCATTCTCGTGAGTGTCGAAGCTCAGCGCCAGATCATTCCGTTCCAAGTCATTCACCCCGCCGACCCGGCGGTTCGGTCAACAGCGTTCATTTGGGTCCCTGGCACCGACGACGCGTTGCCCCAGCTCGATCGTCGCGCGCAACGGGTCTCGGTGATTAGTGAAGAAACGATCACCATCGACATCAACGACTACGTTCTCGCCGTGGGGGGCGAGCCAGTGCGACTGACCGATTCGGCCACGGTCAGCGCAACGCAGTCGAACGGTGACCCGCTCGTCGTCGACGACAGCACGCTGAGGTTCACCTCGGCCGATCTCTACTTCGGCCCCGCGTCGATTACCTTCGAAGTGACCGATGGTGCGTCAGCAGATGACCCCGCCGGTCGCGTAGCAACAATCGTGTTGCCGATTGAGGTGACACCTCGCTTGAACCAACCCCCCGAACTCATCGGGGCGAACCTTGAGCTCGAACCGGGCCAAGAACGCGTGATCGACCTTGTGCGCGTCACTGCCTACCCTTACCCCGACGACGTCGACGAGCTCGCCTTTACGATCGTTGATGGGCCCACTGCGGGTCTTGAGGTGGAACTGACGGGCCAATCACTGCTCGTACGTGTGCCGGCCAGCACGCCGAGAGGATCCACGACGGGCGTCACCCTGGGCGTTCGAGACGATGCCGCACCGGGTACTCCTGGCCGCATCCAGGTGTCGGTCGTTGCGTCGACCCGGCCGCTCGCGCGCCCTGCTCCTGACAACATCATCGCCCCGCGCGGAGAGACCACGACGATTCGCGTCCTCGACAACGATGCAGCAACCAACCCGTTCCCCGGCCAGCCATTGCGCGTTGTGGGTGTTCGAGGGCTTGACCAAGCCGATCTGCCGCCCGGAGTCACCATCGTTCCGAGTGCCGACGGCCAAACGCTCCTCGCGACGATCAGCGAGTCGGCGACGCCCATCGACACGAACCTGGAGTACCAGGTCGCCGACGCGACGGGTGATCCCGACCGTTTCGTCTGGGGTTCCGTGCGGGTTTCTGTGCAAGATGTTCCCGACCCCGTGACCTCGCTGCGGGTTCAGTCGTTCGCGGACCGCAATCTGACGATTGCCTGGTCGCCTGGCGCATCGAACAACGCGCCGATCGAGCGTTTCGAGGCGACGGTCACGCGCGTGTCAGACGGGTCGGCCACGACGACGCAGTGTTCCTCGTCGCCGTGTGTGGTTCCGACACCCGGAAATGGGCCGGACAACCGGGTTCGCGTCAGTGTGATCGCTGTCAACGAGCAAGGGCCATCGGCCGCCACCACGATCGCCGACGCGGTGTGGAGTGATCTGATCCCGCCTGCACCGACAATCCTCGGCGTTACCCCTCTCGACGGGGGTCTACGCATCGGGTGGGCGAAGCCAGCACAAGACTCGGCGGCGAGCCCGATCAGCAGCTATCGCATCACAGTTGGTGGGGTCGTGCGAACTCTCTCCGCCCCGGTCGATGACCTCGTGGGCACGAGCTACTGGCTCAACGTCATCGACACGGGCGCGCTGACGAACGGCTCGTCGTACTCCGTCGCGGTCAGTGCCCGGAACGCGGCGTTCGAGCCCTTGACGTCGTGGAACTCCGCGACAACCACGGGTGTTCCCGCTGGCGCGCCGCTGATTCTCGCCGCCCCCAGCGCGGTTGGCTCGACTGCCGAGTCGGGGTCGAGTGACAATTCCGTGAGCGTGTCGTGGGGTGGTGCGTTCGCGGGCAATGGTCGCCCCGTGCAGGCCTACTACCTCTGGATAGAGACAGCCGGATCACCTCCGTCGTGCACCGTGACCGGCGTCGAGGACGGCACCCCGACTCACACGCCGCCCTCCGGAGTTACGGAGTTTGATGCGATCACCACCTCCACGGTGGTCGAAGGCCTTGCGGTCGATACCCCGTATCGCGTCGTCGTTTTTGCCTACAACGGGCAAGGGTGCACCGCTAGCGTCGAGGTCGTCGCGACTCCGCGACCCCGGCCGACTGCGGTCACGGCAATCACGGTCTCGGGACCCGAGCCCACTGATCCGGGCCGATGGGACTTCCTGTTGACGGGCATCACGACAGCGGGCGGCGACGCGGTCGATGTGATCCAGTACCAGTTGCTCGACGCGGGCACGCTCGCGCCCATCGGCGACGTATCCGTGCCAACAGCGCTGCCGACGTATCTCTCGGCCGACGCGCAGCACTACGGTCGCGACCTCGCGGTCGAGGTGCGCGGGTGCCGCCAGTACGAAGAGCTCTTGTGCGGCGCGTGGTCGCCAGCGATTCCGCTCGGCGTGGCCGTTCGCATCGATCCTTCGGTGACGATCACCGTGACCGGCGAGTTGCCTGACCCCCGCATCATCGACATCACGTGGGTGCCGATGGATGCGGGCGGGTACACGTCGGTGAGCTACGAGTGCACCGGCGGCGTCGTCGCCGCCGACCCCGGCACGTCACCCTGCAGCATTAGCGCCCTACCGACCTATGACCCCCGACTGATCGTCACCGTGACCGTCGGCTCGCTCACCTACACGCGGGAGTACAGACCATGACCATGACCCCGGAACAAGCGACGTGGTTCGCGAGCATCGCGGATCGCATTGTGACGAACGTCGAACAGGTCGTGCTCGGGAAGGAGTACGTCATTAGGTTGGGGCTGACTGCCCTTCTCAGCGAGGGGCACTTGCTGCTCGAAGACGTTCCTGGCACCGGCAAGACGTCGATGGCGCGAGCGCTCGCGCAGAGCATCCGTGGCACCACGACGCGTGTGCAGTTCACACCCGACTTGCTTCCGGGGGACATCACGGGCATGACGGTGTACGACCAGCGCACGGGCGAGTTCGACTTTCACCCTGGGCCCGTTTTCGCCACGATCGTCCTGGCGGATGAAATCAACCGCGCGAGCCCCAAGACCCAGTCGGCCCTTCTCGAGGTGATGGAGGAAGGGCACGTCACGATCGACGGTGTCTCGCACCCCGTCGCCGCACCGTTCTTGGTGATCGCGACGCAGAACCCGATCGAACAGGCAGGGACCTATCGGTTGCCCGAAGCGCAGCTCGACCGTTTTCTCATGAAGACGGCGATCGGATACCCCGATCACGCGGCGACGGTGAGAATTCTGAGCGGAACGGGAGGCCCTCGTGGTGACGTGGTCGAGCCCGTCGTTGATCTCGACACCGTGCGAGACATGATCGGCGTTGCTCGAACCGTTCATGTTGATCCCGTCGTGACTGACTACGTTGCCCGATTGGTTGAGGCGACGCGCACCAACCTCGACGTGCGTCTCGGCGCCAGTGTGCGTGGCGCGCTTGCGCTCATGCGATGCGCGAAGACGTTCGCCGCGATCAACGGACGCCACTATGTGGTGCCCGACGATGTCAAGGCGCTGGCTGAACCCGTGCTCGCCCACCGCCTCGGTATGGATCCTGAGTCGGAGTTCGATGGCGTGACCCCCGGGGCCGTCATAGCCCAGGTGCTCGTCGAGACGCCCCCGCCGAGCGATCGGATCGCCGTGTGACGACTCCGGTATCCGACAATGCTCCGCGGTCTCTGACGGCAGAGCGCAACCGCCGCGCCCCTGATGAGTCGACCATTGCGTCGACGGTGACAACGGCACGTACGCGGATCGTCGGTGAGCGTACGGGGTGGCTGGCCGACTCGGTCGTCGCCGTGGTGCGGGCTGTGCGCACGATTCGGTCGGGCATCGCGCGGGCTGCGCGGGCGGCCTCGGCAATTGTGACGCCCCTCGGGTGGACCATCGCGGCGATCATCCCGGTCACACTCATTGCTGGCTATGCCTGGGGTTGGGTCGAACTCATCGTGATCGGCGCGATAGGGATCACACTGTCCGCCGTTGCCGCGATCTACCTCGTGGGTCGTGTCCGACTCGATATCGCGCTGCGGCCTCCGCCGAGTCGGATCGCCGTGGGCGATGAGGCAGCCGCGCATCTTGCTGTCAGCAACCCCACGGCACGGCGGTCGTTCGCACAGGTGATCGATGTGCCGGTCGGCTCGGCCATCATTCCGGTGAGCGTTCCCGGACTCGCGCCCAGTCACGCTATCGAGCGCGAGGTGTCGGTGCCGACTCTTCGACGTGGTCGGCTCGTTCTGGGACCAGTGCGAACGGTGAGGGCTGACCCCGTCGGACTCGTCCAGCGTGAGGTGGTCTGGGCTAACGCACAAGACGTCATCGTGCACCCCCGAACGATCGACATTCCGTCAACATCGAGCGGGCTCGTACGCGACCTCGAGGGCCAGCCGACTCGCGATCTGACGCCGAGCGATCTCGCATTCCACGCCTT
>CAYWZI010000020.1:0-20929 GCA_964462815.1 uncultured Microbacteriaceae bacterium | reverse complement strand
CAGGCTTTGCCCGCATGAGCACGCTCGTGATCATGGAGTTGACGAAGCTCGACTTGCCCGAGCCGGTCGAACCAGCGACGAGCAAGTGCGGCATCTTCGCGAGGTTGGCAACGAGATAACCACCCTCGACGTCCTTTCCGACCCCGATCGTCATGGGGTGCAGCGCCTTCGACGCGGCGCTCGACCGCAGCACGTCGCCGAGACTGACAATCTCGCGGTCGACGTTCGGAATCTCGACGCCGATCGCGCTCTTGCCGGGAATCGGCGACAGGATGTTCACCTCGTTGCTCGCGACGGCATACGAGATGTTCTTGGTCAACGCCGTGAAGCGCTCGACCTTCACGCCGGGGCCGAGCTCGACTTCGTACCGCGTGACGCTCGGTCCGCGGCTGAACCCCGTGACGCGCGCGTCGATCTGAAATTGCTCGAGCACCTCGGTGATCGATGCCACCACGGCGTCGTTGGCCGCCGACTTCGACTTGGGCGGGTCGCCCGGCGCGAGAATCGAGGCAGCCGGCAGCCGGTAGGGCCGACTCGACCGCGAGCTGGTCGGCGCCGCGGGCGGGTCGTCGAACTCGCCCGCTGCACCCTTCTCGCTCGCGCGGGTCGTGAAGCCCGGCAGCACGGCCGGAGCGACCCCCGGTGTGACATCACCCGTAAAGCGCTGCACGGCCTGCTCGGCCTTCTCGAGCTCGCGCTCGAGGTCACCCGTGACGTTCTGGCGCACGGCAGGGTCGATGACGTCGGTGACTTGCTCGCGCTCGACCGGGCTGTCGAAGGCGGCAGACTCTCGGCTGGTCTTGCCCTTGCGCCACCACGGCATCGAGGTCGAGTCGTCCATGTCGAGCCCGAGATCGGTGAGTGAACCGAACTCGACCGTCTCCGGTTCGGGCTTCTGCTTCGGCTCGCGCGGAGTCAACTCCGCACCGAAGAGGTAGGCATAGAGCTCGCGCAAACGGTCGCCGATGCGGTTGGGCGGCGTCTTCGTCATGATGAGCACGGAGAGCGCGGCGAGCAGAGCGAGCAAGGGAACGGCGACATAGACCGTCGCGAGCAGGAGGACTCCCCCGAGCATCCACCCGATAATGCCGCCCGCCTGCGCCAGGGCGAGGGGCGGAATTGCGGGCTGCGGGGCGCCAAACGCGATGTGGCACAGCGCGCTCACGCTCGCGATGAGCAGGCCGAGACCAATGCCGATGCGCGTGTTGTCGTGCACGCTCGCGGGGTGGCGAAACAACCACGCCGCGAACATGATCATGATCACCGGAAGAGCGAACGACACGCGCCCGACGAGCCCGCCGAATGTGTAGGCGTTAAGCGCAACCGCGACCGGGTCGGCCATGAAGAACCACTCGACGAATGCGCCGATGATGGCGAGCACGACGATCAAGAACGGCACGCCATCGCGACGCTCGTCTTTCTCGAGCGTCTCACGGCCGAGCACCCGGAACGCGGCGCCGGTCGCGTGTGCGAGGCCCATCCATGCTTTCGTCAGGATGCCCTGCTCAGGGGCCGCCGGTGGCAGCTTCTTCGTGGGCTGCGTGCGCGAGCGGCTCGAGGCCGAGTTCGAGCGCGCCGACGACGCGCGCGAGCGCGCCGACGATCGAGTGCTCGAGGCCATGCGGCTACGGTACCCGCGTCAGGTGGCGCGAGGGCGGGGCGACACGCTCCCCTCAGGCCTCAATCACCACCGGCACGATCATCGGGCGGCGGCGGTGCTGCGTGTTGACCCAGCGGCCCACGACGCGCCGCACCACCTGGCTGAACGCATGGGTGTCGCGCGTGCCGTTGGCCGCAGCCTCGGACAGTGCCGTGATGATCTGCGGCTTGACGTCGTCGAAGATCGCCTCGTCGGGGGCGAACCCGCGAGCGTGAATCTCGGGGCCGACGACGACCTTGCCGGTCTGAGCATCCATCGCCACAAAGATTGAGATGAAGCCCTCCTCGGCGAGAATGCGGCGGTCTTTCAAGTCGGCGTCGGTAATCTCGCCCACCGTCGAGCCATCGACGTAGACGAACCCGATGTCGAGCTGGCCGACGATGCGCGCAACACCATCGCGCAGGTCGACGACCGTGCCGTTCTCGCCGACGATCACGTTCTGCTCGGGCACGCCCGTCGCCATCGCCAGCTCGGCGTTCGCGACCAAGTGCCGCTGCTCGCCGTGCACCGGCATGACGTTCTTCGGCTGCAAAATGTTGTAGAAGTACAGCAACTCGCCCGCCGAGGCGTGACCCGAGACATGCACGCGCGACGTGCCCTTGTGCACAACCTTCGCACCGAGCTTCATGAGGCCGTTGATGACGCGATACACCGCGTTCTCGTTGCCCGGAATAAGGCTCGACGCGAGAATCACCGTGTCGCCGTGGCCGATCTCGATCTGGTGTTCAAGGTTGGCCATGCGCGCGAGCACCGCCATCGGCTCGCCCTGGCTACCGGTCGACATGTAGACGATCTCGTTGTCGGGCAGGTTGCCGGCCTTCTTGTGATCGATGAGGATGCCCTCCGGCACCTTCAAGAACCCCAAGTCTGCGGCGATCGTCATGTTGCGCACCATGCTGCGACCCATGAGCGCAACCTTGCGACCGTTCGCGTGCGCCGCGTCGAGCACTTGCTGCACGCGGTGGACGTGGCTTGAGAAGCTCGCGACGATGACGCGGCGCGGAGCGCGCGCGATGACGTTGTCGAGAACGGGCCCGATGTCGCGCTCGAGCGCAGTGAAGCCCGGAACGTCGGCGTTCGTCGAGTCGCTCAACACGAGGTCAACGCCCTGCTCGCCCCAGCGGGCGATCGCACGCAGGTCGGTAATGCGGTCATCGAGCGGCAACTGGTCCATCTTGAAGTCGCCCGTGTGCAACACCGTGCCGCCCGCGGTCTGCACGATGACGGCGAGAGCATCCGGAATCGAGTGATTCACGGCGATGAATTCGAGAGTGAATGGTCCGAGCTTCTCGACCTGCCCCTCGCTCACCGTGTGCGTGTAGGGCTGAATGCGGTGCTCTTTGAGCTTCGCTTCGATGAACGCAAGGGTCAGCGTCGACCCGAGAATGGGGATGTCTGCTCGTTGTCGCAACAGGTACGGCACCGCGCCGATGTGGTCCTCATGGCCGTGCGTCAGCACGACGGCGATGATGTCGTCGAGGCGCTCACGAATGGGCTCGAAGTCGGGCAAGATCAGGTCGACGCCCGGTTGAGTCTCTTCCGGAAAGAGCACCCCGCAATCGATGATGAGCAACTTGCCGTCGATCTCGAAGACGGTCATGTTGCGACCGATTTCGCCGACTCCGCCGAGCGGAATGATGCGCAGCGTAGCGGGGTCGAGGGCGGGCGGTTCGAAGAGTTCAGAAGACATAGATTGCCTGACTGTTGTGGTGCTCGGTGGGGCTCTCAGCCCCCGGTTTCGGTCTATCGCGTGGTGCCGGCCACCTTCGGCAGGGCACCCCCGGCCGCGGCGTTGCGGTCGGGTCGGAAGTTGTGGAAGTCGACGCCCGCGACGTTCTTCACGAGGTCGAGTTCGTCTTCGATGATCGCAGCCTCGTGCTCTTCGGGGCCGACGAGGGGCAGCCGTACGCGTGGCGAACCAATGCGTCCGAGCCCGTGCAGCACGTACTTCGTCGCGACGGTGCCCGGCACGTGCGTCATGACCGCGCGCACGAGCGGCTCGAGGTTCTGGTGCTCGGTCATCGCCGTCGCGAGATCGTTGGCGTTGACCGCGTCGACGATTGCGCGGTACGGCCCCGGTGCGATGTTCGCCGTGACGCCGATGAGCCCCGTTCCGCCGATCGCGAGCGTCGGCAGCACGTTGGCGTCATCGCCCGCGAAGTACATCAAGTCGGTCTGGTTGAGCACACGGCTGACCTCGCTCAGGTCACCCTTGGCGTCTTTCACGGCGAGGATGTTCGGGTGCTTCGCCGCGCGCAGGATCGTCTCGTACATGATCGGGATGCCCGCTCGACCCGGAATGTCGTACAAGATCACCGGCAAGTCAGTGGAGTCGGCGACCATGCGGAAGTGCGTGAGCACCCCGGCCTGCGTCGGCTTGTTGTAGTAGGGCGTCACGATCATGACGCCGTCGGCGCCCGCCTTCGCGCTCGCCTTGTAGAGCTCAATCGCGTGCGCGGTCTCGTTCGAGCCGCCACCCGTGATGATGGATGCTCGGCCCGCGCTCACCGACTTGCCGACCTCGACCAGCCGAATCTTCTCGGCGTCGGTGAGCGTGCTCGTCTCGCCCGTGGTGCCCGTGACGACGATGCCGTCGGCGCCCGCCGTGATGACGTCGTCGATGTGCTTCTCAACCCCGGCCCAGTCGACTTCGCCGTCGGCCAACATGGGCGTGACGAGCGCGACGAGCACTTGACCGAAAGGATTGTTCACAGGCACGTGCTTCAGGGTATCGCGCCCGCGGCGCGGGGCGGCGCGTGTGCCCGAGTCACCCTGCGTGAGCACGACCCATGTCTGCGACACCGACACAGTGCAGCGAAACGCCCGAGCAGTGGCGAACTCACGGTGTGTCGCCGAACGATGTCGGCGTGGCGGACAGGTGGTCGCCGCGCGCGACGATCGCGGCGATCGTTGCCACAACACCGGCGGGGTCATCGAACACCTGCCGATAGTCGAGCCGCACCACGATGTAGCCGAGGGCCACGAGCGACTCGTCGCGTCGCAGATCTGCCCGCCGGCTCGCCGGCTCGGCGTGGTGCGCTTCGCTGTCGCACTCGATGAGAAGGCGGTCGCCGATGAGCAGATCGGCGCGTTGGCCGCCTCCCAAAGGGAGCGGCGCCTGCGGCGCAGTGTGGATGCCCGCCTCGTGCAACAACACCCGCAACACGCTCTCCGTACCCGACTCGGATCGCTCATCGGCGAGCGCGGACGCGGCCCGTGCTCGTGGCCGCCAGGTCGCCGCATCTAGCTGCAAATCAACCCTCGTCAACGGAGTTGACCGCACAGCGGAGTCGAGCACCGCCACCGCAAACGGGCGAGGCAGGTCAGCCGCGGCCCGTCCCAACACACTCGACAGCGGGGCCACGCCGAACTGCGGATCGGTCTGCTTTCTCGTCCAATGGATGCGAACCCGCCACCCGTCTGCACGCTCGCGACGCACGGTGGAGGCTACGCGGGCCTCAACGTGCAACTCGGCGTCACTCGGTAACGGAGGAACCCACAGCCCGTGGTGCGCGAGCGCCGAGACCCCGGTCAGCCGGCCACCGACCTGTGCCGCGCGGACGACGTCGGCGTGAGCATCCGGAATCGCATAGACGCCCGTTCGCACACGGAGTAGTTCGCCTCTCGTCGCCGCTCGGGCTAGCGCGCGCTGTTGACTGGGTGTCACACCGAGTTCACGAACGGTGGCAATGCCTCCACGGGCGCGGAGCAAGTCGTCAGGAGCACCCATGGCGGAAAGATGCCGGATGCGCGTTCACGAGAGTCAGAGCAGGTCGAACGTGTGGGTGATGCACATCGAGCTTTCGAAAGGGGAGGATGTTTGTCTGCCAGACCGACGTAAGGGTGTCGAGACTCGGCAAGTCGCGCAACTCGCCGACTTTCGCGGAAAAACTGTCGGGCTGGCAGACATGCTCAGCGGCGCATCACCAGCGCAGGTCGTGTGGCATGACGTGGTTGTTCTCGGCACACCACTTCAGAGCGATGCGCCGAGCGCGCGACCACCAGCGAATGCGAATCAGCCCTCGCACGAGAAGAGCGAGCAAGCCAATCACCGCAAGCGAGACCATGACGAGCAGGATTAGCTCTTGCCTGCCCGTGAACTCCTCAACGGCGAGTAGTAAAAAGAGCGCGAGCCCGACAGCGCCCACGATGACTTCATACGGCGGGCTCAGCGAGAAGACTTGATCTCGCCGGGCGTTGCCCTCCCGATAAATGGGACCAGGGAGTGGCTGGGGCCCCAACTGTTCGTCAAGAATCGCCCGCAGCTCGGCGTGAATGGCGCGTCGCCGCTCTTGCTGCAATCGCTGACGCTCGCGCCACGGCAGGCCGTCGGACGACCCGGGTGGAGCAGATCGCCGACCCATCGCTACGGGGCGACGCGGCCGTTGCTGTTGAAGGTCTCGTACGTCAGCGGCATGAGCTCAGCGAAGTGCTGCTCCATCTGCTCGGCGACCATCTCGATCTCGCGTTGCGGAAACGACGGGAAGTGCGTCCCTTCGCGCTTGGTGCGCAGGCTGAGGAAGTTCATGAGCGAGCGAGCGTTCATCGTCACGTACATCGAGCTGTAGATCGTCACGGGGAGGACTGCGCGGGCCACTTCGCGCGCGATGCCCGCGTCGAGCATCCGTTGGTAGGAGGCGTAGGCAGCGGTGCACGACTGGCGCACCTCCGCGTCGACAAGGGCGGTCTGTTCGGGGGTTCCGGGCAAGAAGTCGTAGGCGCCGGGCTTGCCCACCTGCACGAGGTTGCGGTCAGGGCCGGGCACGTAGAACACCGGGCGCAGCTCGCGGTAGCGGCCCGACTCTTCGTTGTACGACGCGATGCGGTGCCGCATGAACTCGCGGAAGACAAAGATCGGCGCTTGCACATAGAACGTCATCGAGTTGTGCTCGAAGGGCGAACCGTGACGGTCGCGCATGAGGTAGTTGATGAGTCCGCGGTCTCGGTCGGTGGCGCCGTCACCGGCCGCGGCGGCCTCGAGCGTCTGCTCGCCCTGCGTCGACACGCGCGCGGCAAAGAGCACATCGCTGTCGTGGGCGCTTGCCCGGACGAGCTCGACGGTCACATCAGATCGGAACTGAATCTCGGCTGCCTCGGTCACGCTCGTCACCCTACCGGGGGCGTGGCACGGTCACAGAACGTCACACTCGGGAATAGATGCAGTTCTTTTCGTATTTTCATGAGCATGGATGTTCTCCCCGCCCTCATCGTGATTGCGGCGCTCATCGCCCTCGCGACCGTGCTCGGCCTGGTCGTGCGTGCTCGCAGCACTCGCGTGGCCTCTGGTTGTGGTGGAGACGAGCACCAGCTCGTCGTCGATGGCGCGGAAGTGACGCTCGTGCAACTGTCGAGCCCTGTGTGCTCGGCCTGCGTTGCGATGCGACGCGTCGCCACCGAACTCGTCGCCGCTGATGCGACGGTGGCCCACGTCGAAATCGATGTCGTTGACGAGCCGGACGTCGCTCGCCGGCATTCGGTCTACTCGACGCCGACGACGCTCGTTCTTGACCGCGAAGGTCACGTTCGCGCCCGCCTCATTGGAGCTGTGAAGGCGGCTGACATTCGCGCCGCCGTCGACTCCGCACGCACGGCGTTGGTGACCGCATGAGCGCGACGACTCCGAGCCCGGAGCAGGGCGCCGCTCAGCCGTTCGGCATCGACCCGCGCGGGCCCCGCTTTGGTGCCTCGATTACGTCGGTGCTTCTCCTCATTGTGATCCTGCTCGGGCTCACTGAGCCGCTCGGGGCCGATGTCCTCGCGCGCGCTCTCCAGCCGTCGGCGCTGCTGCTGACCGTGCTCGTCGCACTGTTTGCGTGGGGAGCTTTTGCGGGCATCCAGAAGCACCCCTACGGTTTGCTCTATCGGCGACTGATCGCTCCGCGCCTGTCGGCGCCGACCGAGCGAGAGCACCCCGCGCCGCCGACCTTCGCCCAGCTTGTCGGTCTGTTTGTGACGGCCACGGGCCTCGTGCTGCACCTGCTGGGAGTTCCGGGCGCGCTCGTCATTGCCGCGGGAGCCGCCTTCATCGCGGCGTTCCTCAACGCCGTCTTTGCCTACTGCCTCGGCTGCCAGCTGTATGTGGTGCTGGTTCGCGGAGGAATCATTCGCCGTTCAGCCTCGCCCGCGTAGTCTGGACAGACGCAGCCCCGCGAGTCGACAGGAGCCCCGTCATGGCCGTCACCAGCGAAGCAACCACTCTGTGGATCGGAAGCTTGACCGATGGGTCGGGCACCACCTCTCTTGATTCGTCCGATGCGGGCGAGTTCCCCGTCACCTGGGCGGCCCGATCTGAGGGCGTTACCGGCATGACGAACCCCGAGGAACTGCTCGGGGCAGCGCACTCTGCGTGCTACTCGATGGCGCTTTCCAGTGCGCTCAGCAAGGCCGGTCACGCACCCACGAGCCTGCAGGTCACGGCCGCAGTGACGTTCGTGCCGGGCGAGGGCATCACCGGTAGTCACTTGCTCGTGAGCGCCTCGGTGCCGGGAATCACCGCCGAAGAGTTCCAGGCGTTTGCCGAGGGTGCGAAGACCGGATGCCCGGTCTCGGCCGCGCTGACCGGCATCTCGATCACGCTCGAAGCGACGCTCGCGTAGTGGGAGCACCCTCGCCGATGCGCGTGCTCATCGCCGGCGCGTCCGGCATGATCGGTACAGAACTGCAACGCCAACTCCGTGCTGATGGTCACGACGTGCGCACTCTCGTGCGGCGCCCTGCGCGCACCGAGTCGGAGATCACCTGGGCGCCCGAGTCGGGTGCGATCGAGCTCAGCGCGTTCGACGCCGTCGACGCTGTCGTCAACCTGTCGGGTGCATCGATCGCCAAGATTCCGTGGACGAAGCGCTACAAGCAGCAGATTCTCGACTCGCGCGTGTTGGCCACCCGCGCTCTCGCCGAGGGAATGGCGCGCGCGAGCACTCCCCCGCACACCTTCGTGAGTGGGTCTGCGGTCGGCTTCTATGGTGACCGCGCGGCCGAACCTTTGGCCGAAAACGCCGCGAAGGGCGACGGGTTTCTGAGCGACGTCGTGGTCGCGTGGGAGGAGGCAGCGAGCCTGGCTCCCGCATCGACCCGCACGGTACTGATACGCACCGGACTTGTCGTGGGCAACGGCGGTGCGATGACGCCGCTGCGTCTGCTCACCTCGCTCGGCGCGGCCGCCCGGATCGGCCGCGGCACCCAGTACTGGCCGTGGATCAGCCTCTACGACGAAGCCGCCGCGATTCGCCACCTGCTGACGTCAACAGTGAGTGGCCCCGTTAATCTCGCCGGCCCGACGCCCGTCACGAGTGCGGAGTTCACGCGCGCCCTCGCCCACGCCATGCGCCGGTGGCACCTGCTCGCGATTCCCGCCCCCGTGATTTCAACCCTCATGGGAGACGCCGGCCGTGAGCTGTTGCTCTCGAGCCAGCACCAAGTGCCCGCAGCCCTCCTCGCCGACGGGTTCCGGTTTCGCCACGAGACGGTCGAGCAGGCGTTCGAGGCGCTCTTTCGGGTGATCAGAGCTCGAGGAGCGGCGATCGGCCTGCTCGCGCCGAATAGCTTCGCGCAGCGCCCACCGGGCTCGGCGACGATCGCGCGCGGCGTCGTAGGCGAGGGCCAACCGAAACCAGTGCGCCCATGATTCGGGATGCTGCTGCAGAGCCTCAGCATGGCGCGAGAACGCCGCATCAGCCTCGGCACGTTCGACGCGGCCACTCGCCCGCGCCGGCACCATATCGTCAGGCAGGCCCCCTTCCGCGGCGAGACGTCTCGCGAGTCGCTCGGCGGCACACCCGAAGCGCAGTTCGGCCCCAAGCGCCCAGATTCCGAGAAGTGGCAGCACGATGAGTGCCCAGCCGATCGCTTGCGCGACCGGCAGCGGGTCGCTGATGAGTCGCGCAGCGTACAACACGACGAGTACGAGGTAGATCGCGAGCAGCCCGGCCATGCCGAACGCTGCCCATCGTGCTCGCGTCACGCGTCGTCGTCCGCGATCGCGGAGGGGGTCGACAGCCCGATGAGCGACTCCAGCCCGACGATGAGACCCGTCGCATCGACGGCAGCGCGCAGACCGATGAGAATGCCGGATTCGTATGAGCTGGCCGACAGCGTCTCGTGGGTGATCGTGGTGACCTCGCCCGTTCCCCCAAAGTGCACGTCTTGCCGGGCGATTGCGCCTTGCAACCGCAACGAGTGAATCGGCACGCTCGCCACCTGCTGCCCGCGAGCGCGCTGATCGGTGTGCGGCGCTACCACCGGCCCGAGCTCGGCGCGGGCATGACCGATCAACTCAGCCGTGCGCACCGCCGTGCCTGACGGCGAGTCGACCTTCGCGGCGTGGTGCGTTTCGACGATCTCGATCGACTCGAAGTACCGCGCGGCGATCGTCGCGAGATGCGTGGCGACAACGCTGCCGATCGAGAAGTTGGGAATCACGATGACCCCCGAATCCGCGTGCGCGTCGATGAGGGTTCGCAAGCTTCGCAAGCGGTCTTCATTCCAGCCGCTCGTGCCCACCAGCACCTTCAGGCCGTTGCGGACGGCGTGGTCGACAACGGTCGCCGAGACTCCGGGAGCGGTCACGTCGAGAACCACATCGGCACCGAGCATCTCACCGAGATCGCTCCGCGAATCCAGGCGCGCGACCAGGGCGAGATCGCTCTGGCGCTCGATAAGTTCGCATGCAACGGTGCCGAGTCGACCGCTTGCTCCGACGACGGCGACGCGAATGACCATGGCGTCATCCTACGGCGGGCGTGCGGCGCTTAGGCTGTGGCTATGGTGACCTGGCGCGACGCACTACCGAGCAGTGAGGCCGCGAGCGTGCTGCTCGATCAGTACTTCACGGCACGCGCCCTCGACTTTCCGGCCGGTGCCGACCAGTACCGTCGGGCCGTCGTCCTCGACGAGCAGTTCACGCCCCCGAACGGCGTGTTTCTCCTCGTCGAAGGAGAGAACCTCTCGGGCGAGCCCGCCGATGTCGGATGCGGCGGCGTTCGGCGCATCGACGATGGCCCGGCCGGTGCGCGATTCGAAATCAAGCACCTGTGGATTCAGCCGCACGCGCGCCGGCTCGGATACGGACGTGCACTCATGACCGAGCTTGAGCGGCGCGCTCGAGACCTCGGCGCACGCGAGCTCGTGCTCGACACCCACGAAAGCCTCCAGCAGGCCGCAGCCCTCTATCGCGCGGTGGGCTTTGAGCCCATCGAGCCCTTCAACGACAACCCCAACGCGACAGCCTGGTTGGGCAAACCGCTGTAGGCGAGACGCTTCAGATTCGCCGTTAGGCGAGACTCATGAAGAGCTTTTCGAGGTCGGCGACCTCGACGGGGTCACCATCGCCGTCGCGCAAACACTCCTTCATCGCCGACGCGATGATCGCGAAACCGGCGCGATCAATGGCGCTGGATGCTGCGCTCAACTGCGTGACGATCTCACGACAATCGCGGCCCTCCTCGACCATGCCGAGTACGGCGCCGAGTTGCCCTTGAGCGCGGCGCAGGCGGTTGGCGATCTTCTTGGCCTCGTCGGCGGGAATGCTCGTCATCGGTCGTCTCCTGTTTCGTAGTCAAGCCCGCGCTGGATCCAGGCGGATGTTCCTCCCGCCACCGAAATGGCCGTGAAACCGTTCGCATTCAGAAAGTCGGCGGCGCGCAGGCTGCGGGCACCCGAGCGGCAGATCACGTAGAGCGTCTCATCGATCGGAAGGTCATCCATCGTCTCGGGGACAGTCGCGAGGGGCACAAGTCGCACACCCGGCACGTGAGCCTCGATGTACTCGTCAACCTCGCGCACATCGATAACGGTCGCGCCGCGTTCACGCTCGATCACGAGCTGATCGACGGTGATCTCGTCAGCCACACTGGTCTCCTTGTGTCCGATGCCGCGTCACGCGACGAGTGCCGGGGCGAGCGCTGCGGTGCCTGCTCGCCAGGTGGTGTAGCCCCCGTCAAGATTGGCCACGGTCACACCGTACTGCCGAAGAAGGGCCGCGGCCGTATGGCCACGCTGACCGACTTTGCAGGTGACGATGACGCGTTCTCCGCGAAGGCCTTCGGCGTGATCGCGAAGCTCGTCGAGTGTGATCAACTCACTGCCGGGAATTGAGCCAAGCCGGTTCTCGTCGGCGGTCCGCACGTCGATGAGGCGCCAGCCGTCGGCCTGGCAATCGGCGAGCTCGTGCCACTGCACGCTGAGCTCGCCGTCGATGAGATTGTCGTCGACATAGCCGAGCATGTTGACGGGGTCTTTGGCCGAGCCGAACTGCGGCGCATAGGCCAGCTCGAGATCGGCAAGCCCGCGGGCCGGGATCCCGCCCGCCATCGCCGTGGCAATCACGTCAATGCGCTTCTCTGCGCCACCACCGATTGCTTGGGCACCAAGAATGGCATCGGTCTGGGCATCGACGATCAGCTTGAGCGACAGTTGCTCTGCGCCCGGGTAGTACCCCGCGTGGTTGGTCGGGTGCGTGTGGATCACGCGAATCTCGCGGCCTTCGTCGCGCAACTCGCGCTCGGTGCGGCCGACGGCAGCTGCCGTCAACCCGAAGAGTCCGATGACCGCGGTGCCGAGCGCCGGCACGGCAGCGTGGGGGCGCCCCGCGATGACGTCGGCTGCCAACCGGCCGTGTCGGTTGGCCAGGCCCGCGAGCCAGACCGGCGTGGGGTCGCCGTCGAACCGCTGCTTCACGACAGCGTCGCCGACAGCGAAGATCGCGGGGTCAGAGGTGCGCTGCTCGGCATCGACAACGATGTAGCCGCGGGCGTCGAGCGCGAGCCCGGCCTCGCGGGCAAGAGAGCTCTCGGGGCGCACACCGACCGACAAGACCACGAGGTCGGCGGGCAGTGTCGAGGCACCCCCATCGAGAACGACGTGATCGTGCTCAATGCCACTGAGCGCCGTGCCGAGATGTAACTCGACACCGTTGGCCCGCACGCGCTGGGCGACGATGTGAGCCATCTCAACATCGAAGGGTCGCAACACCTGTGGCAGCATTTCGACAACGGCGACCTCGAGGCCTCGGTGTCGAAGGTTTTCGGCAAGCTCGAGGCCGATGAATCCCGCGCCGGCGACCACCACGCGGCGAGCATCCTTCGCTGCGGCAATGATGGTGTCCATGTCGGCGATGTCGCGCAACACGAAGCCACGCTCGACGCCGGGAATCGGGATACGCAGCGGCGACGCGCCCGGGCTCAACACGAGGGCGTCATAGGCGAGAACCTCGTCGGCGCCTGAATCGAGCGAGCGAACGGTCACGGTGTGGCGGGCCGGGTCGATGGCGATTGCTTCCGTACGCACACGGACATCGAGCGCGAATCGGGCGCCGAGAGACTCAGGAGTCTGGAGGATGAGCGAATCACGATCGGTGATGACTCCGCCCACGTGATACGGCAAGCCGCAATTGGCGAACGAGACGTGGTCTCCGCGTTCGAGGACAACAATGTGGGCGTTCTCGTCGAGTCGACGCAGGCGCGTCGCGGCGGACATTCCGCCGGCGACCCCTCCGACGATGACGTAGGTCTTCGAAGTGCTCATAGAGTCACTATATACCCCCAGGGGTATTATCGCCTGCACGTTCGCTTGGAGCATATGAACCACGGGCGCGCTCTTTCAGCCCACTCCCGCCTGGTCCACAGAGCACTGTGACACAGTCACACCATGCGCCGACCCGCTGTCCTCGTTCGAGCCCGAGGGCGAATTCTCACGATGTTCTCCGGTGACGCGAACGGCGTGCCCGACTGGGTTTCTGCACTTGAGACCGGCGACGACGAAGGCTACTTCGGCCCGGGCTCGGCCGTCTGGGACGTCCATAGTGGCATTCCCACCGTTGTTGCCGGCATTCGCGCTCTGCTCATGCAGACCCTGCATCCCGGAGCCATGGCCGGGGTGCACGACCACTCGCGCTACCGCGAAGACCCGCTCGGGCGCCTCGCCGGAACGGTGCGGTGGGTACTGACCACCACCTTCGCCGACCGCGCCCAGGCCGAGGCGGTGTGCGGGTGGGTGTCGCGCTTGCACGAACGGGTCAACGGTCAGTACGTGAACGCAGACGGCGAGCTCGTGACGTACTCAGCGGGCGACCCCGACCTCGTGGCCTGGGTGCACTGCGTCTTCGCCGACGCCTTCATCGGCAGTCACGAGACCTGGGGCGGAGCCGTGCCCGGGGGCTCAGACCAGTACGTGCGCGAGTGGGCGATCGCGGGAGAACTGATGGGGATGCCCGCCCCGCCCCGCACACGGGCCGAACTCGACGCGGCCATCGCCGCGTACCTGCCCGTGCTGCGACGCGACGAGCGCGTCGACGACGCCGTTCGCTGGCTACGGAAGCCACCGCTCGGGCCGGGCGTCGGCCCCGGCTATCGAATTCTCTTCGCCGGCGCGGTCGCGTCCCTGCCTGATCAGTATCGAGAGCTACTGGGCCTGAAGCGCCCCCGTTGGCCGGCCATCACGCTCACCCGAATGCTTCTCGTCGCCATGAAGGCGCTGCTGGGTACAGAGTCATCGAGCATCAGCTACACCCGTCGGCGCCTTGATCGCCTCGCGCTTCGCGAAGCCGATGACGCCAGCGCCCGTTAGTAGGGTTGGTCGACCGGGAGCCCCGTGCGTAGCTCGGCCGCGAGATGGCCGAGGTCGTTGTGTGTCACGAGGACGGGCGGCTTCGCCGTGCGCACCCGAATGATCGTGAGCCCGCAGTTCGCCTGATTGATGCCCATCCACCGCCACGACGCGGCACCGAATACTTCGCGCACGAACCACGCGATCACAAAGTTGTGAGTAATCAGAAGGTCGTGGCGGTCATCGCGTGATGGAGAGAGCCACTCGGCAGTCGCGTCGGCCATCTGCGCTTCACCGGCAGCGATCTCTTCGGCGGTGACGCCGCCAAAGAACGGCTCGAAGGCCTGAGGCATGTCCGGAGACGGACCAGCGGGAATGCAGTCCATGAGCAGCGCTGAGGGCTGGGCCTCAACGGCAGGCATGAGCTCAGTCATCAACTGCGCAGTCTCGACAGCTCGCTGTAGTGGAGACGTGTGGACACTCGCGAAAGGAACCCCGCTCAAGCGATCGGCGATGGCCCGCGCTTGCCGTTGGCCGCGGCCGCTGAGGGGGCCGTCGGGGAGCCCGTGCTCAGCATCCTGTTGCTCGCCATGACGCACCAGATAGACGTACCGGGACACAACGCACGCTCCTCATCAAACCTCGACGAGCATAGGCCATTGACCAGAACGCTTTCGAGACACGAGCATCTGTCAGGGGACAGAACAACCTGTCTGTCCCCATATACACTGTCTGCACTGGCGATGTCCCGGGCGCAACCCACCTCGACGATCCCGCCACCCATACTGATCCGGAGGCGCACCCGTGCTGTCTGTCACCACTGAGCCCACGCGGCCTATGCCTCCCGCGAAGGCCCGCATATTGACAGCCGCCACCGCGCTCTTCGCCTCCGAAGGCATCAGGGCGGTGGGCGTCGACCGGCTCATTCAGAAGTCGTCGGTGACCAAGGCCACGTTCTACAAGCACTTCGGGTCAAAGAACAGGCTGATCTCTGACTACTTGACGGCAGCATCAGTTGACAGTCTCGCGAGCGTTGACCTCCGTATCGCTAGCGCAGGCAATGCTCGAGACGCCCTGCGAGCGATCGCCGACGAAGTGCGTGACGCTCTCCACCGCGACGATTTTCGGGGGTCGCTGTTCGTGAACGCCGCGGCCGAGTTTCCCGATCCGCGTGACCCGGCTCGCCATGTGATCGGCGACCACCACGAAGCTCTCGCCGATCGGTTCACGATGCTTCTCAAGCAACTCGATCACCCTCTTGCGGGCGAAGCCGCAGACGAGCTCATGCTGGCTTACGTTGGCGCGTTCGCGTGGGCCCACGTCGGCGACCCCATCGGAGCCTCGGTCGCGTTCCGTCGGTGCGTCGATCGAGTAATCTCCGATGCGCCACCACTCGACACCTAACGCATCCGTCCGCTCGGTTACTCACTCACGCGATCGAGTTCGGTCAGCTGGTGCCGCGACAACGACGTGAGGGGCGCGGCCATGATCTCAGCGAGCTGATCGGGAGAACTCACCGAAACGACGGGAGCCACGACACGCGGGCGGCTCAGCAGCCATGACAGTGCAACGGTTGCGACCGAGGTCGACGTTTCGAGAGCGATGCGATCGAGCGCGGAAATGATGCGGAGGCCGTGCCGCGAGAGCTGAGCGGCCACGTCACTGCCTCGGCGATGACGCTCGAGATCAGCCTTCGAGCGATACTTGCCCGTGAGGAAGCCCGATGCGAGAGCGAATCGCGGCAAAACGCCGAGGTCGAGCTGCGCCGCGATACGGGCAAGATCCGCTTCGTACTCGGTGCGGTGGACGAGGTTGTAATGCTTCTGCAGCGCAACCATGTGCGCCACACCCAACTGACCCGCCGCGATGCGGGCTTCGAAGAGGCGATTGGCCGTGTGGTCACTTCCACCGAAGTACCGCACGTCGCCCGCGCGGATCAACTCGTCGACTGCCAGCAGGGTCTCATCGAACGACACGCTCGGGTCGTCGATGTGCAAGAAAAGAAGGTCAATGCGATCAACCTGAAGGCGCCGAAGCGAGGCGGCGACGGCGGCGCGGATCGCGGGGGCAGAAAGCCCGGGATTATCGGGGCCCTTGCCGACCTTAGTTGCGACGGTGAGCCGGTCGCGATTGCCTCGATCGCGCATCCAATTGCCAATCATGATCTCACTACGCCCGCCAGCGTACGCATCGGCCGTGTCGATGAACGTGCCGCCCAGCTCGACGAAACGATCAAGGATCGATGTTGTCGTTGGGGCATCCGCTGTCCAGCCAAACACCGTTCCGCTCAGGGCAATCGGAAACACCTCGAGCTCACTCGGGCCGATGCGCCGCGGAATCGGAATCGGACCAGTGACCAACGCGGAACCCGACGGGTTAGCGCCTGCTGGGGGGTCGATCACGGGACGACGATTTCTCTCAAGGACCCACACGGGGTCGGCCGAATGTTGGAGTGAGGCTAGCGCGCACCTGAGGGGTTCGCTGGGTTCGCCGCGCGGTCGTTATGGCGTCGTGTCCCTCCGGGAGGCCCCGCAACGACAGCGGCGCGGCCGCACCCCTGAGGGTACGACCGCGCCGTGGCGTTGTGAAACTGCGAGAATCGCCTACTTGTCAGACGAGATCTTCGCGGCCTTGACGGCAACGAGACCGAAGCCAACCTTGTTGAGCACGTCGGCGATCACGTAGATGATCGCCGCAATGCCGATGGCAAGGCTCGCGTCGCCGCCACCGAGCTCGATGAACTCCTGGGTCGCGGTGCCGATGGGGTAGATGGCCCAACCGGCGATGACGAACCACTTCATGGCGGTAACGGCGCGCTGGATGTGCGCGTCGGCGTCCGGCAGCTTGACGCCGAACACGACCCAGACGATGTAGAGCCAGGCGAGCGACGAGACGACGAAGAACACGATGTTGCCGAGCGAACCAGGCTCACCGATCTCGCCGAGGTAACCCGTGACGATCATGATGATGTCGGCCACGATGAGCTTGACGAGCATGCCCTTCTTGAGCGGGCCCGCCATCGCCACGACAAGCGCGAACGAGACGAGCAGCAGGGGCGTGGTGATCAGCCAGTCGATGTACCGCAGCGGGAGCGTTGCGTCGACGTCTGCCGCCGTGATCTCGCCGCCGGGGAACTTGACGACGTCTTTCATGACGTAGTACATGATCGATGCAATGAACGTAATGACCGCGGCGTAGGTTGCGATCGAACGCAACTCGGGCTTCAGGTCATTGCGTTCCATGAAGAACCAGAAGGTTCCGGCTGCCATGGCAACGAAGCCGAGCATGAAAAATGCCTGGACGATTTGGAAGTCCACAATTCTCCTTCGAATCGTGTCGGGCTCGACCACGGTGGCCGCGCCGACTGTAGGGGGTGATGACGATGAAACGATGTTTCTCGACACACTTTCCGGGATCGGGACCAGGGCGTGACGATCGAGTACGAGCCTACGACCCCTCACCCCCCTCCACCAGGAAATTCGCTGGAAGAGCCTGACAGTGGGCTGAGTGTTTCTGGTGCAGATCAGTTGTTTCTTGACTGAACAATCGTTTAGGATACTGAACATGCGTTCACACTCCCCCGACGCGACGACGCGTGCGCGCATTCGGGATGCCGCTCTCGAGCTCTTCGGAGCCCGCGGCTACAGCGCTACCTCGGTCCGCGCCATCGCCGATCACGCCGGGGTCAGCGCGGCTCTCGTGATTCACCACTTCGGCTCAAAAGAGGCCCTGCGCGTCGAGTGCGACGCTCACATCGTCGACGAGGTCATGGGCCGCAAAGAACGGCTTGCGACCGAGAGCGACCTCTCGTCGACGATGCGTCGCTGGCTGGCCGACGTGGATGCCAACCGGGCAAGCCTTGACTACCTCGCTCGCATGATCTCCGACGGCTCGGAGGCCGGGGGGAGACTGTTTGACGACCTCGTGGAACGCACGGCAGCAATGATCGATGCCGAGATCGCCGCGGGCCGCATGCGCCGCTCGAGCGATCCGCGGATGACCGCAGTCATCGTGGCTGCGCACGGGCTCATGCCCCTGTTGCTCGAGAGCCAGCTCGGCCGTGCCCTGGGCGAGCCCGGGCTCTCCCCCGCGCTCATCGCGCGAATGACCGTGCCGGCCCTCGAGCTCTACACCCACGGCCTGTACCAGACGACCGATGTGCTCGACGCAGCCACGGCTGCGCTCGCAGGAACGCCGATGACGTCACGTGGCCCCCGGTCAGACAAAGGCGTTGGCGACCCGAATCAAGACCCCGACCCGCCCCGCGCTACGGCATCCGACCTCTAAACCGCGCCGCCGGGCGCGACACTTCGACGAAAGGAACCGGGGATGACCCCCGTCATTGAGACACGCGCGCTGACGAAGCGCTACGGACGCCGGACGGCACTGCACGGCATCGATCTTGCGATCGAGCCCGGCAGGGTATTCGGCGTCATCGGCCCGAACGGGGCCGGCAAGACCACGACCATGCGGGTGCTGCTCGACATCATCCGCGCCACGAGCGGCGACGTGCGGGTACTCGGCCACGACCCCCGCACTGCCGGACCGTCGTTGCGGCGACGCATCGGTTACCTGCCCGGTGAACTGGCGCTCTCTGGCCGAGCGACCGCGCGCAGCATGCTGCACCACTTTGCCGAGCTCAACGGTGGAATCGAGCAAGGTCGCATCGATGCGCTCGCCGACCGACTGGGGCTCGAGCTCGGGCGCCCCGTGCGATCGCTCAGCAAGGGCAACAAGCAGAAGGTTGGTCTGGTGCAGGCCTTTGCGCACCGCCCCGACTTGCTGGTGCTCGATGAGCCAACGAGTGGGCTCGACCCGCTCGTGCAGCAAGAGTTCTTGTCGATGGTGCGCGAGGCGCGCGACGCGGGCCAGACCGTGTTTCTGAGCTCGCATGTCATCAGCGAGGTGCAGCAGGCGGCCGACGACGTGGCCGTGCTGCGTGCGGGACGCATTGTGGACGTCAGCACGGTTGAGCGTTTGCGGGCTGCAGCGCGCCGGTCGGTGCGCATCACCGTGCGCTCGGCCGACCGCGACGCCCTTCTCGCCCGGCTGAGCAAGGTCTCGAAGATCGACGACGTTACGGTGACCGAGGTCGAGGGCACGGTCGTCGTGCACGGCATGCTCGGAGACGGGGTGGCGCCATTCGTGGCCGCCGTCGCGGCCAGCGATCTGCTTGATCTGGTGGTTCAAGAACCCGACCTCGAGAGCGCCGTACTCGGCTTCTACGGCCCGAACGGCGATGAGGAGGAATCACGATGAGCGCCACCACTGCTCAGGAGCTAACCGTCGTGCGGGCCCGTCCGCTCCCCCTGTTGCGGCGGCAGCTCGCCGAGACCTGGCGTGGGCTCATCGGCTGGAGCCTGGGGCTTGCTGCCGTGGTCGGCATGTACCTGCCGCTGTACTCGACAATCGGCGGCAACCCGGAGTTTCTCGCCATCATCGAGAGCCTGCCGCCCGAGCTCGTGGCGGCGCTGAGCTACGACCAGATCACAACGGGTGCCGGATATACGCAGGGCACCGTGCACGGCCTCATCGGCTTCGTGCTCGTGACGATCGCGGCCGTGGCGTGGGGCTCATCGATCATCGCCGGCGATGAAGAGCGCGGCACGCTCGAGCTCGTGCTCGCGCACGGAGTCGGGCGCACTCAGGTCGTTCTCGAGCGGTTCGCCGCGATTGCGCTCAAGCTCATCGCCCTGGCGGTGTTGCTGGGACTCATGGTGCTCGGGCTCAACGAGCCGGCCGCGCTCGAGCTCTCGCTCGAGGGCATCGTGGCAGGCTCGGTGGCGCTGCTCGGCCTCGGGCTGCTGACTGCTGCCGTGGGCACGATGACGGGGGCGATCGTCGGGCGCCGAACGATCGCCGTGGGCGCCGCCGCCGGAGTCGCCGTTCTCGGCTACGCGCTCAACGCGCTCGCCAACCAGAACCCCGACCTCGAGTGGCTGCACGCCCTTTCGCCCTACTTCTGGGCTTATGGCGCAGAACCACTCGCCAACGGGTTCGACCCGCTCATGGGGCTGCTCTACGCGGTGTCTGCTGTGGCGCTGACCGTCGCGGTCATCGCGTTCCGTCGCCGCGACGTAGCGGTCTAACGCCAGGTCGCGCACGAGCGGCACGAACGACGGATGCCCGCCCTCAGATCGAGGGCGGGCATCCGTCATTCATGACAGAGGCGTGGGCTTAGCCGTCTTCGCCCTCGGCGGGCTCAACCGCGGGAGCGTCGCCGCCCTCGCCCTCGGCCAGCACCGGTGCGAGCGAGAGCTTGCCGCGGTCGTCGGTCTTCGTGATCTCGACGAGGATCTTCTGACCCACGGCGAGCACGTCTTCGACGTTCTCGACGCGCTTGCCGCCAGCGAGCTTGCGCACCTCGCTGATGTGCAGCAGACCGTCTTTGCCCGGCATGAGCGAGACGAACGCGCCGAAGGCGGCGATCTTGACGACCGTGCCCAGGTACTGCTCGCCCACCTCGGGGTTGATCGGGTTGGCGATCGCGTTGACCTGCAGGCGAGCCGCCTCGGCCGAGGCGCCGTCGACCGCACCGATGTAGACGGTACCGTCTTCTTCGATCGAGATCTGCGCGCCGGTCTCGTCCTGGATCGAGTTGATCGTCTTGCCCTTCGGGCCGATCAGCTCGCCGATCTTGTCGACGGGAATCTGCACGCTGATGACGCGAGGCGCGGTGGGCGCCATCTCGACGGGCGCGTCGATCGCCTGGTTCATGACCGCGAGGAT
>CAYWZI010000019.1:12288-21166 GCA_964462815.1 uncultured Microbacteriaceae bacterium | reverse complement strand
CCTCCTTTGGCGCTGCCGCCCTCAGCGTATCCCGGCGCCGTCTCGATCGACCGCTCGAGAACGTCACGCACGTTCGTGGCGGTGTTGTTACTACGATGGGCACGGCACCCTGTGTGCCCTCGCGCGGTCGATGACGAAGTGCTCGTCTGACACATTCGCGGAGAGAACTGGCATCGGCCAGGACACGTCCGCGGTGGAGATTGCGCAACTTACCCCTTTCGGGGCAGTTGTGTTCACCATGCCGCGAATGCGGCGCGAGAGAAAGGCGGGTCACCATGCCCACAACACCGTCTGACAAAGCCCAGAATGACCTCACTGCGGTGCTCGAGAAGATCGCCGAGTGGCCAGAACCGTTTGTGACGATCGGTGGTCGATTGCACGAAACGATCGTCACCGCGGGCCCGAAGCTCAAGCCACGCATCTGGTACGGCATGCCGGGATACGCGATCGCACGCAGCGCGCCCGTCGTGGTGTTTTTTCGCCTCGACGACGGCGTGATGTCCCTCGGGCTCTCAGAGAAAGCCACCGTCGATCGCGAGAACGACAGCATGTTGCGGCCCAGCGCCTGGTTCATCGATGAGATTGATGAACGCACCCTCTCGAGGGTTGCCGATCTGGTACGCACCGCGTTCGCCTAACCGAGAGCGCTCGACCGGTCCCGTTGCTAGATGAGCGCCTCGACTGCCCGGGACAGGGTTTCTCGCACGGCGACGATTGCCGGTCGCTTTGCCGACGAGACCCGCGCCGCTGTGAAGACAGAGCGGTGCGGGTCTCCGTCGAGCGTCACAAGGGGGACCCGCGGCTCGGCTCCACCCCAGACGAGATCGGGCAACAGCGCGACCGCGTGGCCGGTCTCGACGAGCCGAATGTGCGCCTGAAGGTCGGCCGTCTCGAACCGAACGTCGGGCTCGAAGCCCGCGAGTCGGCACTGTTGCTCTGCCCAGTGTCGAGAGGCAGTGCCGCGCGGTTCCATGACCCAGGCCATGTGCGAAGCATCGCCGATGGAGCGGATGCGCGGCTCGCCGTCACCGCGCGCCGCATCATGCCCTACTGCGACGGGAGGCACCCCGAGCCGCAGTCCATCGTGCACGAGGGGCACACGATCGAGGTCGTGCCGACGTGGCGCCGAGTGTGCCGGGTACTCCTCGGCGATCACGAGGTCGAAGTCACGCGCCCAGACCTCGTCGAGCGCACTTTCGGGTTCGCGCTGGGTGATCTCGACCCGCAGGCTCGGGTACTCATCAGCAAGCAGCGTCAGCGCGCGCGGCACAATGCCGAGGGCCGCAGACTGGAAGACGGCGAGCCGCACGGTTCCGGTGACGTCGTGACTCGTGGCGGAGATTGCCGTCTCGAGCCGTTCGAGATCGTCGAGCAGCGCACTCGCACCCTCGACGAGCACGAGGCCCGCGGGGGTCAAATACACGCGCCGTCCGGAGCGTTCGAGCAAGGCGACCCCGACCTCGCGCTCGAGCAGGCTCAGTTGCTGCGAGATCGTCGAGGGGCTGTACGACAGCGCGCGGGCGACCGCGTGCAGTGTGCCCCGGCGGTGGACCTCCCGCAGCAGGCTGACGCGGCGAAGGTCGAGCATCGGGGGCTCCTGTGACGGTCGGGTTGTTGTTCGGCAATACCGAACAGAAGTGTACGACGATCATCACTTTTCGCACACAAAGCAGAGGGCCAGACTGTACCCATGACCCCGACCTCGAAGTCGCCCGCCCAGCCAGCCGCCGACGAGGCCGTCGCGCTCGTGCGCGAGTGGCTCGCGCAGACCGAGGGCGTGACGCCCGACGCGAACGCCGCACGCCTGGGCGGGTTGCTGCAAGACCCCGTGGGGCTCGACTTTGCCATTGGGTTCGTCGACCGGGTCGCGCGGCCCGACGACCTGTGGGTCGCAGGTCGCAATCTTGAAGAGCTAGCGCGGAGCATCCCGAGCTTTCTGCCCTGGCCGTTGCGAGCCCTCATCGCGATCGGCGGACCGCTCGCCCGCCTGCTGCCGTGGCCCATCGTGCCCATCGCGCGGCGCGTGCTGCGTGGCATGGTGGGGCACCTCGTCATCGACGCGACTCCCGCGCGCGTGGGTCGCACTCTCGACACGCTGCGGGCCGGTGGCGACCGACTCAACATCAACCTGCTGGGCGAGGCCGTTCTCGGCGACGCCGAGGCCGACCGCCGGTTGGCGGGCATCACCGAGCTCGTGAAGCGCACCGACGTCGACTACGTCTCGGTCAAGGTGTCGGCAGTCGTCAGCCAGCTGTCGATGTGGGCCTTCGATGAAACGGTCGAGCGCGTCGTCGAGCGGCTCGCCCCGCTCTACGACACCGCGGCGCTCGGGGTGAGCCCGACGTTTCTCAACCTCGACATGGAGGAGTTTCGCGACCTCGACCTCACCATCGAGGTCTTTCAGCGACTGCTCGACCGCCCGGCGCTCAAGAACTACGAGGCGGGCATCGTGCTGCAGGCCTATCTTCCCGAAGCACTGCCAGCGCTCGACCGCCTCACGTCGTGGGCCCAGGCGCGCCGCGTGGCGGGCGGTGCGGGCATCAAGGTGCGCATCGTCAAGGGCGCCAACCTCGCGATGGAGCGCGTGGATGCTGCGCTGCACGATTGGCCCGTGGCCGTGCTGCCCAGCAAGCGTGACACCGACGCCAACTACAAACGTGTGCTCGAGGCCGCGCTGCGCACCGATCGGGTGGACGCGGTGCGGATCGGCGTCGCGGGCCACAACCTCTTCGACATCGCGTGGGCGTGGCAGCTCGCGCAATCGCGCGGGGTTGCCGACAGAGTCGAGGTCGAGATGCTGCTCGGCATGGCGCCCGACCAGGCCGACGCCGTTCGCCGCACGGTCGGGCACCTCCTGCTCTACACGCCGGTCGTGCACCCGCGTGACTTCGACTCGGCCATCAGCTACTTGATTCGTCGGCTCGAAGAGAATGCGAGCTCCGAGAACTTCATGTCGGGGGTCTTCGAGCTCGTCAGTTCGCCAACCATCTTCGAGCGCGAAGAGCAACGCTTTCGCGAGTCGCTCGCGGCTTTCGACGCCGCGCCCGGTGCACCCGAGCCGCACCGCGTGCAGAACCGGCTCACCGAGCGGCCGCTCGACACGCATGACGCGTTGCCGGTGCCCGGCGGCGTGCGCAGCGGCTTCGAAAACACCGCCGACACCGACCCGGCGCTGCCCGCCAACCGCGAGTGGGGCCGCGCCGTACTGCAGCGCGCGCAGACGACGACGCGCGGGCAATCCGTGGTCGACGTGAGCGGAGTGGCCTCGGTCGGCGCGATCGAGCGCATCGTCGCCGAGACGCGCGAGGCCGGCGCCGGGTGGGCTGCGCGGTCGGTGGATGAGCGAGCGGGCATCCTGCACCGCGCCGGTCAGATGCTCGCCGCTCGCCGAGGTGACCTGCTCGAAGTGATGGCGGCCGAGGCCGGCAAGACCCTCGCCGAGGGCGACCCCGAAGTGAGCGAGGCCATCGACTTCGCGCACTACTACGCCGAGAGTGCGCGCGATCTGGCGCGCATCGACGACGCGACGTTCACGCCCGTGCGACTCACCCTGGTCGTGCCGCCGTGGAACTTTCCGGTCGCGATTCCGGCGGGTGGCGTGCTCGCGGCGCTCGCCGCGGGCAGCGCCGTGATCATCAAGCCCGCGCCGCAGGTGCGTCGTTGTGCCGCGGTCATGGTCGAGGCGCTGTGGGACGCGGGGGTTCCTCGTGACGTACTGCGCTTCGTCGACGTGCCCGAGAACCAGATCGGGCAGGCGCTCGTCTCCCACCCTGCCGTTGACCGGCTCGTGCTCACCGGCGCATGGGAGACCGCGGCGCTGTTCCGCTCGTGGCGACCCGAGCTGCCGATTCTCGCGGAGACAAGCGGCAAGAACGCGATCGTCATCACGCCCTCGGCCGACATCGATCTTGCGGTCGCCGACCTCGTGAAGTCGGCCTTCGGTCACGCCGGACAGAAGTGTTCTGCGGCCTCGCTCGCGATTCTCGTCGGCTCGGTCGCGACGTCGAAACGCTTCGAACGGCAACTGGCGGATGCCGTTTCGACGCTGCGCGTCGGCCGCCCCACCGACCCGACCACGGTCGTCGGGCCGCTCATCGAACGCGCGAGCGGCAAACTGCTCGGCGCACTCACGCAGTTGGCGAACGGTGAAGAGTGGCTGGTGGCGCCGAAAGCCCTCGATGCCACGGGTGAGCTGTGGAGCCCCGGCATCAAGCGCGGCGTCAGCGACGGCAGTGAGTTTCACACCACTGAGTACTTCGGCCCCGTGCTCGGCCTCATGCGCGCGCGCGACCTCGACCACGCCATTGACGTGCAGAACGCCACTCCGTTCGGCTTGACGGCAGGGCTCCACTCGCTCGACGCCGACGAGGTTGAGCACTGGATCGACCAGGTGCAGGCGGGCAATCTCTACGTCAACCGCGGCACGACGGGCGCGATCGTGCGGCGGCAACCGTTCGGTGGGTGGAAGCGCTCGAGCGTTGGCGGTTCGACCAAAGCGGGCGGGCCGTCGTATGTCATGGGCTTTGGTTCGTTCAGCCCTACTGAGCGAGAACCGCGTCAGTCGCTCAGCCTGCGCGGTCTCGACCGCGGTGTGCGTGAAGTGCTTGAGGGGAGCCAGCCCGGGCTCGACTTCGCGGGGTTCGACGCTGCACGGGCCGGCGCACTGAGCGACCAGAAGGCCTGGGATGACGAGTTCGGCATCGCCCGCGACGCGAGCCAGCTGGGCGTGTCGGTCGCCCAGGTCGTCGAACGCAATGCACTGCGGTATCGCCCGACAGCGGTCACCGTGCGTGCGGCGGAGGGCGCCTCGATGGCTGACCTCATTCGCGTGCTGCTCGCCGCTGCGCGTGCGGGGTCGCGCGTCGAGATCAGCAGTGCGACAGCGTTGCCCCCGAGCCTGATCGCTTTGCTCGAGACAGGAATCTCGACGCTGCGTGCCGCCTCGATCGTGATCGAAATGGATGCGTCGTTTGCCGAGCGCATGCGGGATGCCCGCCCCGCCCGCATCCGCCTGATCGCCCTCGACGGAGCCGCCGCGGCGCGTGCACTGCACGAGGCTCTCGACGGTGACCCCGACGTCGCCATCTGGTCGGGGGCCGTCACGGCCGCGGGCCGTGTTGAGCTCCTGCCCTTCCTGCGCGAGCAGGCCGTATCGATGACGGTGCACCGCTTCGGCAACCCCTTCGCGGCAATGGCCGAGCTTCCGCTTTAGGTCGTGAGGGCATCGGCGATGACCTCGCCGATGAGCACAGCCGTGGCGGCCGGGCCACCCGTCGGCGCCGTCGGGAGAACTCCGACGTCGGCGATGTGCAGGCCCGTGACCCCGTGCACGGCACCCCGACCATCGACCACCGATGTCGCCGGGTCGGTGCCCATCGGGGTGGTGCCGCAACTGTGCAGGGCGGTTGACAAGTGATCAAGCATCCATGAGTCGAGCGCATCGTCGTCCCACTGCTCGAGGCCCGGATGCTCAACTGTCGCGCCCAGGTCGTGCATCGCGTCGCTCTCCAGCAACGAGGCCGCGAGCCGCACGGCCAACCGCAGCCGCTCTCGGTCACTCTCGGAGACGAGGTAGCGAAAGTCGAGCAACGGCGGCCCGTCGGCCTCGAGCACGAGGCGTCCGGGTGTGCTCGTGCGGACGGCAGATACGAGAAGGCTCAGTCGATCATCGAGCGGTTGTGTGCCGAGCATTCGGCCGAGCGGGCGGAGCACCGAGAGCACTTCGAGGTCGCCACTGCCGCCCTCGATGTTGCTTGAGCCATGCGCGGAGACACCGAGCGACGTCTCAACCGGGTGGCTCAGCACGTTAGTCGGTATCGCGAACGGGACGACCACCTGCGGGTGATCGTGCAGCTGTGCCCCGACGGGAGAGTCGTGCACGATGGGCAGCCCCGCGGCGGTGAGTACCGCGGCCGGACCGATGCCGCTGCGAACGAGTAGCTGCGGCGTTTCGAGTGCGCCAGCACACACCACGATCAGGCCAGCGCTCAGCGTTTGAACGCGACCGTCGACCAGCACCTCGACGCCGGTCGCACGCCCGTGTTGATTGATCACGACGGCCATGACGTGGTGGCCGCCGCGCACCTCGACCGCAGCGGGCGCGGGGTCGAGATAGGCCCGAGCGGTGTTCCACCGCTCGCCGCCGAAGGTGTTGGTCGGGCTCGGCCCGATACCTGGCGCTGCTTCTGGGCTCGCGTTCTTGTCAGCCTCGAACGGCATTCCGGTCGCGAGGCCTGACGCGATCAAGGCGGCGCTGACGGGATGGCTCGTGTCACCGCGTGTCACGGGTAGGGGACCGTCACTGCCATGGCCCAGCGCGTTGCCGAACTCACGGTCGGTCTCGACCCGCGCCCACAGCGGCAGGGTTGCGGCCCCGGTCCATCGCGGGTCGTCTGCTGTACGTGCCCACGCATCAAGGTCGCTCACGCGCGGACGCCGAAAGTAGCCGCCATTGATGGCCGTTGACCCACCCGCCACGCGACCGCGCACGACCGTGTGATCGCGTGTCGCCGTCAGGGCGCCTGGGTAGCTGAAGGCCAGCGGATGCCCGGGCACCGCCGCCGCCAGGCTCGAGCTGTCGCGCGTCGACTCGGGGGCAGGCACGGGCCCCGACTCGAGCAGCATCACCCGAACACCACGCTCAGCGAGGCGAACGGCGAGGGGCGCGCCCGAACCACCCGCCCCGACGACGATGATGTCGGGAGCGCGGCCGGTCACGGCCGGGGGGGCTCGTCGAGCAGCATGAGGTCTCGAGCTGCCACAAAGCCTTCGTCAAGAAGGTCGCTGAGTGAGGTGTCGTCGGTCGCGAGCCACTGTTCGTAGGCGGCGATCGATACGCCGAGGCACACCCAGGCGATCGTCTGTGGCACCAACCCGCTGGCCGACCCCCCGCGCCGTTCGGCGACGAAGTCTGCGATGACCTGGCGCCACGCCTCGTAGCGGATCGTCGAGTGCGCGACGAGTGAGGGAACGGTGAGAAGCAACGTCATCCGCTCTCGGTGATATTGAAGCTCGCCTTCGGGGATGTGGTTGAAGACGACGATGGCGATATGGAGAGCATCCCGAAGCGGCAGGCTGCGGGGCAGGGAGGCAAGGTGGGCACGCATTCCGTCGAGCATGTCGTCGAACTGGCCCCACGGCAGATCGTTTTTCGAGGGGAAGTAGCGGAAGAACGTGCGACGGCCGATTCCGCACGCGGCCGCGATCTCGTCGACCGTCACGCGATCGAATCCGCGTTCGACGAAAAGCCGCAGGCCGATATGGCTGATCTCGGCATGAGTTGTCAAGGGATGCCGGCCAATGCGGTGCACGCGGTCGTCGCCGACGAGCGCGAGTTCACTCACGATTCATCACCTGCCTCTTCCCTTCGGCACTGAGTGCCAATACAGTACTGGCAACCGCAAGGCTCCGACACCGTCGTCGGAGACTCTACGAGGAGGAGCATGCCATGACGGTTCCCACCGAGCGCCCCACCCCCACGATCGACGATCTCGTCGAGGAGGAATCTCTGGTCGAAGAGGTCTCGATCGACGGAATGTGCGGCGTGTACTGAGCCCGTCATGGACTCTGTCACTCTCGAACTCACGCTCATTGTTCACCCTCGGGTGTCAATTAGACCCGAGCCGTTCGGCGCGCTGCTCTATCACTTCGGCACGCGACAGCTGAGCTTTCTCAAGGACCGCTTGTTGCTTGACACGGTGCAGGCCTGCGATGGAACCCGCACGGTCGCCCAAGCGCTCGCCGAAGTCGGCGTACCCGATGCGCAGCGTGATCGTTACCGTGCGGCGCTCGCCACTCTCGTGCGGTCGACCATGCTGCAGGTTCACTCTGAGACCGAGGTGGCGGCATGACCCTCACCGCGCCTGCGCCGGCCGTAACCACGCCGTCGACACCCCCTCGAACGTCGAACACCCTCATTGGGCATTTCGAACGCGGTCTGGATGCTCCCATCTGCTTGACCTGGGAACTCACGTACGCCTGCAACCTGTCGTGCAGCCACTGCCTTTCGAGCTCGGGCCGTCGCGACCCTCGCGAGCTGACGACGGACGAGTGCAAGGGCATTATCGATGAGTTGCAACGCATGCAGGTGTTCTATGTGAACATCGGTGGCGGCGAACCCACCGTGCGCAGCGACTTCTGGGAACTGGTCGATTACGCCACTGCCCACCAGGTCGGCGTGAAGTTTTCGACCAACGGCGTCAAGATCACACCCGAGACCGCGCAGCGCCTCGCCGCAAGCGATTACGTTGACGTGCAGATCTCACTCGATGGCGCGACGGCCGAGGTCAACGACCGGGTGCGCGGCCCGGGCTCATACGACCTTGCGATGCGCGCAATGCAGAATCTCGCCGACGCGGGTTTTCGCGGCTTCAAGATCTCGGTCGTCTGTACGCGCGAGAACATTCCGCAGCTCGACGAGTTCAAGGCCATCGCCGACCGCTTCAATGCCCAGCTTCGGCTGACACGCTTGCGGCCGAGCGGCCGCGGTGCCGATGTGTGGGACGACTTGCATCCGTTGCCTGCCCAGCAACGCGAGCTCTATGACTGGCTCGTCGCCAACGGGGAGGGCGTACTGACCGGAGACTCGTTCTTCCACCTTTCGGCGTTCGGCGAAGCGCTGCCCGGGCTCAACCTCTGCGGCGCCGGTCGCGTCGTCTGCCTCATCGACCCCATCGGTGACGTGTACGCCTGCCCGTTTGCGATCCATGACGAATTTCTCGCCGGCAGCATTCGTGAACCCGGGGGCTTCGACGGCGTCTGGAAGAACAGCGAGCTCTTCCGGCGATTGCGTGAGCCGACCGGCGGCGGAGCGTGCGGGTCGTGCTCGTTCTATGACTCGTGCCGAGGCGGCTGCATGGCGGCCAAGTTCTTCACCGGC
>CAYWZI010000019.1:9078-12278 GCA_964462815.1 uncultured Microbacteriaceae bacterium | reverse complement strand
CCTTTTCCGGTCGCTGCGCGAACCGCAGTCGGCGGGCGCCTGCGCCTCCTGTGGCAGTTACGACGCCTGCCAGGGCGGCTGCATGGCGGCCAAGTTCTTCACCGGCCTACCCCTCGACGGCCCCGACCCTGAGTGCGTACGTGGCTTCGGTGAGCAACTGCTCGCCGAGCGGGCGACGGATGCCCTCCCCAAGCCCACGGGCGACCACTCGCACCGCACGTCGCCACCGCGGCCGCGCGGGTCGAGCGCTCCCGTTCCCCTCACGTTGAGCATCCGCCGCCCGGATGCACCATCGGCGCACGCCTGCGCCGAGAGCCCGCTCGCCGGGTTCACCCCCTCATCGTCACGCACCGTGGGCTGCGCCTGCGGAACCGATCACTAGGAGCCGCCGGAACCCCGACCCTTATCGAGCCCAACCCGCTCATCCCACCGACACACACATCGAACTGATCCGCCCAGCATCGCTGGAGCGGCTTTCAGTCATACCTGGAAGGACACCCTCATGGGACTTCTTGACGGAAAAGTAGCCCTGATCACCGGAGGTTCACGCGGCCAAGGTCGCGCTCATGCCATCACCTGCGCGCGCGAAGGCGCTGAGGTCATCATTCTCGACACGCTCGAGCAGATCAGCACGGTCGCGTATCCGATGGCCTCGCAGGCCGACTTCGATGAGACGGTTCGACAGGTCGAAGAACTCGATCGGCGCATCGTTTCGGTTGTCGGTGACGTGCGCAAGCAAGCCGATCTTGATCGAGCGGTGTCCGAGGGGATTGCCGCCCTGGGCCGGATTGACATCTTGATCGCGAATGCGGGCATCTTCTCGCTGGGTGCGGCACACGAGCTCACCGATGAGCAATGGGACGACATGATCGCCGTCAATCTGACCGGGGTGTGGAAGTCGGCTAAGGCGGTGCTCCCACACATGGTCGAGCGGGGCAGCGGGTCAATTGTCATCACCTCGTCGATCAACGGCATCGAGCCTGGGGCCAACTATGCGCACTACTGCTCGTCGAAGTTCGGTGTCGTGGGGCTGATGAAGACCCTCGCGCTCGAGTACGCCGCCCACGGAATTCGCGTCAACTCGGTGCACCCCGGTGCGATCCTCACGCCCATGACCAGTTGGCAAGGCGCGTGGGACATGATGTCGGGAAAGCCCGCTGGTGAAGGCACCGAAGAGGACATGCTTGCGGCTGGCTACCACTTCCATGCTCTCAAGGGGCACGGATTCTTGAGTCCGCAGCGCATTGCCGATGCTGCGCTTTACCTGAACTCTGACCTCGCTTCAGCCGTGACCGGAGCCACGCTCCCGGTTGACGCCGGCCACCTCTTGCTGCCAGGTATGAACGCCACCCCGGTGCGCGAGTAACGACGCTCGCTGCATCGCAACCGCGCCGCGCGGAACGCGGCACCGAACTCCCGAACCGATCACAAAGGAGAAATGCAATGGGACGTCTCGACGGAAAAGTTGTTTTCATCACCGGTGTCGCTCGAGGGCAGGGTCGCAGTCACGCGATCCGGTTTGCCGAAGAGGGCGCTGACATCATTGGTATCGACGTCGTCGAGCCGATTGCGGGCAGCACCTCGCCGCCCGCGACTCAGGCCGAGATGGACGAGACGGTTGCCGCTGTCGAAGCACTCGACCGGCGCATCATCGCCACCAAGGCCGATGTGCGCAGCCTCGCGCAGCTCAAGAAGGCGGTCGATGACGGGGTGGCCCAACTCGGGCGCCTCGACATCGTCATTGCCAACGCGGGTGTTTCAACGTTTATGGGCCCGGCCGAGTCGCTCTCGGAGGAGGCCTTTGTCGACATGGTTGACATCAACCTCACCGGCGTGTGGCGGTCGTGTGCGGCGGCGATTCCGCACATCAAGGCGGGCGGCAAAGGCGGCTCGGTCATCATGACGAGTTCGGTTGCCGGCCTCATGCCGTACGCCAACGTAGGCCACTACGTTGCCGCAAAGCACGGCGTTGTTGGCCTCATGCGCACCATGGCAGTCGAGCTGGCTCCGCATCAGATTCGCGTCAACTCGATTCACCCGACCACGGTCGATACGCCGATGGTCAACAACGACGCAACGTTCAAGCTGTTTCGGCCCGACCTCGAAAACCCGACCGCGGATGACTTCATCGAAGCAGCGAAGGTCATGAACGCGCTGCCGATTGGCTGGGTCGACGCTGTCGACATCTCCAACGCCATGGTCTGGCTCGCCTCCGACGAGGCTCGCTACGTCACGGGCGTCACTCTGCCGGTCGACGCCGGCGCCTTCATCAAGTAACTACGACACATCAAGGAGAAATCACTATGGGACGGTTAGACGGCAAAGTTGTCCTCGTTTCGGGCGTCGCCCGCAGCCAAGGACGCAGTCACGCGCTCCGCTTCGCTGAAGAGGGCGCCGACGTTATCGGCTTTGACATTCTCGGTGAGATCAAGGGTTCGCCGTCGGCGCCCGCGACTCAAGCCGATATGGACGAAACCGTGCGACAAGTCGAGGCTCTCGACCGGCGCATCATCGCCACCAAGGCCGATGTCCGCGACTACGCGGCGGTCAAGTCAGCGGTTGACGACGGTGTCGCCCAACTCGGTCGGCTCGATGTCGTGCTCGGAAATGCGGGTGTCTTCACGTCGCCGTCATTCGCCGAAGACATGGAAGACGACATCTTCATGGACACCCTCGACATCAATGTCGCGGGCGTCTGGCGCACGGCCAAGGCGGCGATTCCGCACCTGAAGAAGAACGACCACGGCGGGTCGATCATCATCACCAGCTCGGTCGCAGGCCTCATCGGATTCCCGAACTTCGCGCACTATGTGGCGTCGAAGCACGCCGTGGTCGGACTCATGCGCACCCTCGCGCTCGAGTTGGCACCGCACCACATCAGGGTCAACTCGGTGCACCCGGGCTCGGTCAACACGGTGATGGTGACGAACGACACCATCGCGCGGTTGTTCCGGCCCGACCTGGAGAATCCGACGGTGGATGACTTCAAAGAGGTCGCGAAGCAGATGAACCCCATGGGCATCGAGATGCTCGAATCGTTCGACATCTCGAACGCGATGGTGTTCTTGGCCTCGGACGAGGCGCGGTACATCACGGGCGTCACTCTGCCGGTCGATGCCGGATCGATGGTCCAGTGACCAACGATTCCTCCGTCTCGGCGAGCCGGCAACGGGTCGCTGAACACCTCGTCGGCCGCCAGC
>CAYWZI010000019.1:4013-9068 GCA_964462815.1 uncultured Microbacteriaceae bacterium | reverse complement strand
CCGGGGGGGCCGCGGGGGTGGGGTCCCCCCCCCGCCGGCGGCCGTCGCGGCTGGGCGCGACATCGTGCTCGAAGGCCCGCCCGGCACGAGCAAGACGACGATGCTGCGCGCCATCACCGACGAGTGGGGCATTCCCCTGCTGTTCGTCGAGGGCAACGCCGACCTCACGCCGGCCAAACTCGTCGGGCACCACAACCCATCACGCGTGCTGCGCGAAGACTATTCACCCGACAACTTCGTCCCAGGGCCACTCACCGAGGCGATGCAAACCGGCGGCTTCCTATACATCGAAGAGTTCAATCGGGCTCCCGACGACACCCTCAACACGCTTCTCACCGCGATGGCTGACCGGAGACTCGCCATTCCCCGCGTCGGAATGATCGAGGCGCTTCCGACCTTCCGGGTTATCGCGTCGATGAACCCCTACGACAACGTCGGCACCACCAAGCTGTCGTCCTCGATCACCGATCGCCTCAACCGACTCTCGGTCGATTATCAGAACGCCGAAGCCGAAGAAAGCATCGTGCACTTGCGCGCGAAGCCGGAGGGTGCGCTTGCCGACCGACTTGTGGCCGATGCGGTCGCAGTGACGCGGGCGACGCGGGAGCATCCCTATGTGCGGCAAGGGTCAAGCGTGCGCGGCGCAATCGACCTGGTGGCCATCGCCGGGCAGCTGGCCGGGCTTCGGTCGATCGACTCGCCTGACGATGAGCGGTACCCCGAGTTGGTCTTCGACGCGATGGTTGTGTCGCTCTCAGGGCGCATACACATTGACGAGGCCGTCGACATCTCGCCGGAAGCGGTGCTGCGGGAGATCTGGGAAGACCGGTTCATCTTGGATCCGGCGCTGGCCGAGCCGGGATGAAGAGAAGTACAGCTCGACTCGCCGATTCAGCGCAAGCGCTCGGGTCAGCGGTCGACCTCGGCCTCGCGCCCGCTGGCGCGGACGCCGAAGCAGCTCGACGCAAAGCCGACGGTGTTCGAGCCAGGTCAGGGGGGTGCCGGAATGGTGTTTCGGTCTCGACCGGGAAGTCGGCCCGGACACGCGAAGCAGAGACCTGGCGGATCAGCGGAGGGCTTCACCGACGAGGTCGCCGAGCTGGTGCCGATCGATGCGACGGGCAGCCTCGACCCCGCTGTGCGTGCCCTCGCCCGGCAGATCGCCTCGCGGCTTATGATTCCGCGACCGAAGAAAGACTCGCGCTCACAGCGTGGTTCGGGGGCGCTCGCGAGCGTTCCCTACCGGCGCGGCAGCGACGAGATCGACCTCGACAAGACGATCGAGATGCTCGCCGAGAAGCCGGTGCCCGACGACGAAGACATCATTGTGCGCGAGCGTGTGCGAACCCGTCGAGCACTCGTGCTCGTTGTCGACGTCTCGGGATCGATGAAGGGCGAGCGCATCCGCACGGCCGCGGCAATTGTGGGAGCGCTTGCGGGCGAGCTGGCGAACGACGACCTCGCACTGATCGCGTTCTGGTCAGACGCCGCGGTTCTGCAGACTTTCGGTCAGCACCAGAGCCCCGATCGACTACTCGATCTGCTGACAAGCATTCCTGCCCGAGGGCTCACGAATGTTGGCTTTCCTCTCGAGCTCGCAGCGAAAGAGTTGCGCAAGCGTCCGGCTCAGGACGCCCGCGTGTTGTTGCTCTCCGACTGCGTCCACAACGCGGGTCCCGATCCCCGGCCGATCGCGGCGCTTCTGCCTCGGCTCGATGTGATGCTCGACCTCAGTGGCGAGCACGACAGCGAACTAGCCCGAGAATTGACGAGGGCTGGTCGCGGAGTAATGCAGACCGTGCTCACCCACCGCGACGTCGGAACCGCCTTGACCAGAATCTTCACGTCATGACAGCACCAGCACCACGAGCAGCAAAGGAGAAGGCAGCATGAGCAAGAACGCCTGGTTCGAAACGGTCGCCGAAGCGCAGCGACGAGCCAAGAAGCGGCTGCCCGCCCCGGTCTACGGTGCCCTCATTGCGGGGTCGGAGAAGGGCGTCACACTCGACGACAATATTGCTGCCTACAGCGAGCTGGGATTCGCCCCTCGCATCGCCGATCACCACGCGCAGCGTGACCTCTCGACCTCGGTCATGGGAATCGACATCGCGATGCCGGTGATCATTTCGCCGACGGGGGTTCAGGCAGTGCATCCGCAGGGCGAAATCGCCGTCTCGCGTGCCGCCGCGAATCGAGGCACGATCATGGGCCTCAGCTCGTTCGCTTCGAAGCCGGTCGAAGACGTTGTCGCCGCGAACCCCAACACGCTGTTTCAGGTCTATTGGAGCGGCGAGCGAGACGAGATGATTCACCGTATCGAGCGCGCAAAGGCAGCGGGCGCGAAGGGCCTCATTGCCACCCTCGACTGGTCGTTCTCGCACGGCCGTGACTGGGGTAGCCCACAGATTCCCGAGAAGCTGACGCTCGGCGCCGCCATCAACTTTGCTCCCCATGCGCTGCCGCGCATCCCATGGCTGTGGAGTTTCGCGAAGACCTTCCACATTCCTGACCTGAAAGCGCCGAACCTGAGGCCCAAGGCGGGCGGAGAGCCCCCGACATTCTTTGGCGCGTATGGCGAGTGGATGATGACGCCCCCGCCCAGCTGGGACGACGTGAAGTGGCTGCGCGAGCAGTGGGGTGGCCCGTTTATGCTCAAAGGCGTGGGCCGCATCGACGATGCCAAGCGCGCCATCGACATTGGCGCGACGACGATCTCGGTCTCCAACCACGGTGGCAACAACCTCGACACGATCCCCGCCCCGATTCGCATGCTGCCGGCGATTGCCGAAGCGGTGGGCGACCAGATCGAGGTCGTGCTCGATGGCGGCGTGCGTCGCGGGTCGGACGTCGTCAAGGCCGTCGCCCTGGGGGCGCGGGCAGTCATGATCGGCCGCGCCTACCTGTGGGGGCTCGCCGCCAACGGACAGGCTGGCGTCGAGAACGTGCTCGACGTCATGCGAGGCGGCATCGACTCGGCGCTGCTCGGGCTGGGCCGCGGTTCGCTCAGTGAGCTGACACGAGACGACATCTATGTACCCCAGGGGTTCGAAAAGAGCCGCTAAGGCCGCCGACGTGCGGGCTACGGTGGGGTCGTGACGCGACTGGACGAAGCGCCCTGGCCATCGCTGCCAGCCGACGCGTTGCTGCTCGTGCCGCTTGGATCAACCGAGCAGCACGGGCCGCACTTGCCGTTTACGGTCGACACGGACATTGCCGAGGCGGTCGCGTGGGCGGTGGGTGATCGACTGGGGGCCGTCGTCGCGCCCGCCCTTGCCTACGGGTCGAGCGGTGAGCACCAACAGTTCGCGGGCACGCTCTCGATCGGGCAGGATGCCCTGCGCCTGCTGATCATTGAGCTCGTGCGTTCGGCGCGCACGTGGGCGGCTCGAGTCGTGCTCGTGACGGGTCACGGCGGCAACGCGCCGGTGCTGTCGGAGGTCGTGCCGACTCTGCGCGCCGAGGGTCACGACGTTGCGTGGCTCGGGCTCGGCGTGGCCGACGGCTCCGCTTCAGGGGATGCGCACGCAGGTCGCACCGAGACCTCGCTCATGCTGCACCTTGACCCGGCTCGGGTTGGCGCGTTCGCTGACGTTGTCGGTGCGACCGACCCGCTGGCAACGCTCATGCCGCGTTTGCGCGCGGGCGAACTGCGCGACGTCGCTCCGAACGGGGTGTTGGGCGACCCGCGAGGCGCGAGCGCTCCCGAGGGGCAGGCGCTCTTAGGGAGGATGGTCGACGAGGTCGTTGCGCGCATACGACGTCACGACGTCGGCGGGCGAGGCGAGTTGCGGGCGGGCCAGTGAGACTGCCCAACGGCTTCACTGTGCGACTCAATCGGCGCACGCACATCGCCGACCACGGGGCGACGCTGGTCGGGGGCGCGCCCACGCGAGTGCTCTATCTCACCGCACTCGCGCAATCGATGCTCAGCGGCGACCGTATCGTCGTGCGTTCGGCAGCGACCGCGGCGCTCGCCGAACGATTAAGTGAGGCGGGCCAGGCCGACCCCGTGGTAGTGGGGCTTGCCGACGAGTCGCAAGCCGTGACGGTTGTAGTGCCGGCGCACGATCGAGCTGATGCGGTGGCGCGGCTGCTCGCGAGCATCCCGAGCGGGACTCCCGTGATCGTCGTCGATGACTGCTCACGCCACCCCGCGGCTCTCCGGCAGGTGGCCGATCGGTTCGGCGCCCGGCTCGTGGCGCTACCCAAGAATCGGGGGCCAGCGGGCGCCCGCAACGCGGGACTCGCCGAGGTGGCGACACCCTTCGTGGCATTCATCGACAGCGACATGGTGATCGACGCCGAGACGCTGCCGCTGCTGCTGCGGCACTTTGCCGACCCCCGCGTCGGACTCGTTGCACCGCGCATCGCGGGGCTCGAGCCCGACGGCCGCCCCAACTGGATCACACGATATGAGGCCGCGCGCTCGTCGCTCGACCTTGGCGCTGAGCCGGCGAACGTGCGGCCGGGCGCGCGCGTGTCGTGGCTACCGGCTGCGTGCCTTGTCGCGCGAGTCGAGGCCATCGGCGCGGGCTTCACGCCCGGCATGCGAGTGGCCGAAGACGTTGACCTCGTGTGGCGACTCTGCGAGTCGGGATGGCGCGTTCGCTACGAGCCCGCGGTCGAGGCTCACCATGAGCATCGCCGCACCGTGCTCGACTGGCTCGGACGCAAGGCGTTCTACGGCACGGGCGCCGACGACCTCGCGGCGCGCCACGGCGAGACCGTCGCGCCCGCGGTCTTCACGCCGTGGACACTGGTGTTCGTCGGCGCCCTGCTGGCCCAGCGGCGCTGGTCGTTGCCGGTCGCGGTGGGGGCGGTGGCGGTCGCGGTGGTGCGCATCGGCTCACGATTGCGCCCGACGCCCGATCGCGCTCGCATCGCCGTCCGGCTCACGGGTCTGGGGGCCCTTGCTGCGACGGCGCAGACGGCAGAGCTGCTGACGCGGCACTGGTGGCCCGTCGCGGCGGTCGGCTCTCTCGTGTCGCGCCGGCTGAGGCGGGCGACCGTCGTTGCCGCGGTGGCGGATGCCGTCTACGAGCATCAACGCACCGA
>CAYWZI010000019.1:0-4003 GCA_964462815.1 uncultured Microbacteriaceae bacterium | reverse complement strand
CATGGGGCTCGTCGAGTTCGGTGTTGCGCGCCGACTCGATGACCTTGCTTATGGCGCCGGGTTGTGGTGGGGGGCGGTGCGCTCGCGCTCGATCCGGGCATTGCGGCCGGTCGTGTGGGTGCGGTCGCGCATTCGGTAGTCAGACCGACGACGGATGCTCAGCCGCGCTGCGCCGCTCGCACGAGGTCGAGCGCACTCTCGTCGTCGAGACCAAGCCGCCGAGCTCGCTCGACGAACTCGCGTGCCGCGACCTGCGCCTGTTGGTGCGCGGCATCGCCCTGCGGTGCGACGAACGAGCCGGCCCGGCCCCGGGTCTCGATGATCCCGTCTGTCTCGAGCTCGCGGTAAGCGCGCGCGACCGTGTTCACCGCGAGCCCCAACTCATCGGCGAGAGCGCGCACAGTCGGCAACTTTGCGCCGGCAGCGAGTTTCCCGCCCGTGACCGCGTCGCGCACTTGCACGCGCAGCTGCTCGTAGGGCGGCGTCGCTGAGCCCGCGTCGATCGAGAACCTCATGCGCTGCCGCCGTTCGGCGCGTGCCGCTCGAGAAAGCCGAGCACTTCGGTCTGGTCGACGCCCGGAAACGACTCGGTCGGCAGCGTCGCGAGCAGACTGACCGGGATGCGCGCTTGCGGCCGTGCGCGGCCCGACCACCGCTGCGCCAGCGCGGCGGGCGCTGTGCGGCAACACTCCGGTGAGGGGCACGTCGACGCCCCGCGCCGGTCGGTTTCACGCCCTCGAAACCACTTGACGTGCGCGAACGGCGTGCCGACCGAGATCGAGAAGTCGCCGCCGGCCCCCGACTCGATGCGCGAGGTGCACCAGTAGGTTCCCGTGGGCTTGTCGGTGTACTGGTGATACGGGCTGAAGCGGTCGGGCTCGTCAAACACCTGGCGCGCCGACCACTTGCGGCACACGAGTTGCCCTTCGACGGCGCCGAGGGCATCCGTCGGAAACTGCACCGAGTCGTTCTCGTAGGCCTTTGACAGCACGCCCTGCGACGACACCTTCAAGAAGTGAACGGGGATTCCGAGGTGCTCGGTCGCGAGGTTCGTGAAGCGGTGCGCGGCTGTCTCGTACGACACGGCGAAGGCGTCGCGCAGGTCTTCGACCGCGAGTTCGCGGCGCTCTTTCGCCCGCTGCAGGAAAGTCACGGCGTCGACTTCGGGAATGAGCAGCGCGGCGGCGAGGTAGTTCGTCTCGACGCGCTGGTGCAGAAACTCGGAGTAGTCGCGCGGCTCTGCCCGCCCGAGCACGTGGCCCGCGAGCGCCTGGAGGAGCGTCGTGCGGGCATCCCGCCCCGGAGCGTTCTGGACGGGGAGATAGATGCGCCCGTTCGCGAGGTCGGTCACTGAGCGAGTCGAGGCGGGCAGGTCGCCGACGTAGTGCAGCGTGAAGCCGAGGTGGGTCGCAAGCTCGGCGGCGAGGCGCTGCGAGAGCGGGCCGCCTTCGTGCCCGACCGCTTTCAGCAGCTCAGCGGCCGTCGCCTCGAGCTCGCCGAAATAGTTGCTGCGCGCCCGCATGGTGCGGCGCAGCTCGGTGTTCGCGCGACGGGCCTCTTCGGGTGTCGCGGCGCGCTCGCTGTGCACGCGCTGCAGTTCGGCGTGCAGGGCAAGCACCGTCTCGATCGCCTCGTCGCTGACGCTCTTGCGCAGGGGCAGCGGCGGGATGCCCAGACTCGCGAAGAGCGGACCAGCCTGCACCCGCGCGAGCTCGACCTCGAGGGCCGCACGCCCCGTGAGCGGCTCGACGCTGAGCAGGTCGTCGAGTGTCGCACCGACAGCCCGCGCGATCGCCTGCAGCTCGCTGAGCTTCGCCTCGCGCTTGCCGTTCTCGAGCACGCTCACGTGCGAGGTCGCGATTCCGACAGACTCGGCGACCTCGGCGAGGGTCAGGCCTGCGGCGGTGCGCAACTGCCGGATGCGCTGGCCGAGAGTCAGAGGATCAAGCACGTTGTCAGCCTGCGGGCTGGTGGTCGTCGGTTCGAGCATCTGGTGAGCCTGACACGGCGTGAATTTCGGTGCAACTGAAATCTGCGGGTATTTCAGTCGATCCTGTCGGGTTGCGGGGGTTGTTCTTCACCCAGAGTGGCTGTCACGACCTCGAACCACCGACCTTCAGGAGCACACAATGTCGTCACAGACACCGACGAACCGACCGGGCGACCAGACTCAGACCGCCGCCGAGCTCGAGACCCGCTGGAAGACCGACGCCCGCTGGAACGGCGTGCGCCGCGACTACACCGCGGAGGACGTCGTCGCGCTGCGCGGCCCGGTCCGTGAGGAGCGCACGCTCGCCCGCCGCGGTGCCGAGAAGCTCTGGGAGCAGATCCAGGCCAACACCGACAACCCGGAAGAGTGGACGTACGCCCTCGGCGCGCTCACCGGCAACCAGGCCGTGCAGCAAGTGCGCGCCGGATTGAAAGCCATCTACTTGAGCGGCTGGCAGGTCGCCGCCGACGCCAACCTGTCGGGCCAGACCTACCCCGACCAGAGCCTCTACCCGGCCAACTCGGTGCCCGCCGTCGTGCGCCGCATCAACAATGCGCTGCTGCGCGCGGGCCAGATCGAGCAGGACGGTCGAGACTGGATGGCCCCCATCGTCGCCGATGCCGAAGCCGGCTTCGGCGGCCCGCTCAACGCCTACGAACTCATGCACGGCATGATCGAGGCCGGCGCCGCGGGCGTGCACTGGGAAGACCAGCTCGCGAGCGAGAAGAAGTGCGGCCACATGGGCGGCAAGGTGCTCGTGCCCACGAGCCAGCACATCCGCACCCTCAACGCTGCCCGCCTCGCGGCCGACGTCGCCGACGTGCCCACGATCGTGATCGCGCGCACCGACTCGCTCGCCGCCAACCTCATCACGAGCGACGTGGATGACCGCGACAAGCCCTTCCTCACCGGCGGCCGCACGGCCGAAGGCTTCTACGAGGTCGAGCCCGGCATCGGTCCAGTGCTCGCGCGCGGGCACGCGTACGCCGAGTACGCGGACATGCTCTGGGTCGAGTCGAGCGAGCCTGACCTCGAGCTCGCGCGCACCTTCGCGGAGAGCATCCACAAGGAATTCCCTGGCAAGAAGCTCGCCTACAACTGCTCGCCGTCGTTCAACTGGAAGCGCCACCTCGACGACGACACCATCGCAAAGTTCCAGCGCGAGCTGGCGGCGATGGGCTACGCGTTCCAGTTCATCACCCTGGCGGGCTTCCACTCGCTCAACCACGGCATGTTCGAGCTCGCGAGCGGCTACCGCGATCGCCAGATGAGCGCCTACGTCGAGCTGCAAGAGGCCGAGTTCGCCTCGGAGGCTCACGGCTACACCGCCACCAAGCACCAGCGCGAAGTGGGAACCGGCTACTTCGACCGCATCGCCACGGCTCTCAACCCCGAGAGTGCGACCCTGGCACTCGTCGGCTCCACCGAGTCAGAGCAGTTCCACTAAACCTCTCGAATCAGACACGGAGACGATCATGAACACCTTCACCAGCACCGCACTGACGATCAACGGCCCGATGCGGCCGCGTTACGACGAAATTCTGACGCCGGATGCTCTGGCCTTCGTCGAGCAGCTGCAGCACCGGTTCGCCGGCCGCCGTCACGGGCTGCTCGCCGAGCGCATGCAGCTGCGCTACGACCTCGGCAACGGGCGCGACCTGCGCTTTCTGCCCGACCCCGCCCACATTCGCGACGACGCCGACTGGCGTGTCGCGGGGGCCGGGCCGGGCCTCGAGGATCGTCGCGTCGAGATCACGGGCCCGTGCGACCCGAAGATGACGATCAACGCGCTCAACTCGCGCGCCAATGTCTGGCTCGCCGATCTTGAAGATGCCACGAGCCCGACCTGGGGCAACATCATCGAGGGGCAGCTGTCTCTCAAGGATGCGATCCGTGACGAGCTGAGCTTCACGAGCCCGGACGGCAAGGAGTACCGCGTCACCGCCGAGCGCACCCCGACGATCGTCATGCGCCCGCGCGGCTGGCACCTCGTCGAGAAGCACCTCGAGCACA